>JARLGM010000163.1 GCA_031292755.1 Candidatus Sulfopaludibacter sp. | reverse complement strand
CCTCAGGGGTGAGGATGAGGACCTGGCCGGTGAGGCCGTGCCGGTAGGCGTTCAGGGCGCGGGGATCGCGCGGTTTGGGTACTGTAAGTTGATCTTCCATGGATCTACCTCCAGTTTCATTTCAGCATGGGGAGTTAGGGATTCCGGGGGTGAATGAGGACAAGTGGTTTGTTGCGTGGGGATAAGAAATTTCGAAATGGTGTGAATCACGCCGTGAGGGAAGCGGCCCGCGAATGTCGCTATGGATGACAAGGAGGATTTCTTATGTCACGGATTTACATGCTGGCGGCGGCGGCGGTTGCCTCGTTCGCCGCCCAGGCGTCGCAAGTCTATACCTTCACCACATTCAACGGGCCGGGGGACAACGCGGGAGGCACCACCGTCAACGGGGTGAGTAACTCGGGCGCGATTGTGGGATTCAGCTCCAATGCGCAGGCGACTGTGCTCACGAACTTTGTGCGCAACCCGGACGGGACGTTCACGACATTGAACATTGCCGGAGACCCGCTGGCGAATGCCAACGGGATCAATACCGGAGGCATGATTGTGGGCGCGAGCGGAGGGCAGGCGTTTTTTCTGGACCATGGCTTTTTTGCAACGCTGCCGCTGGTCACGGGCTCCGAAACGAGCGCGGCGGCTTTCGGAATCAACGACGGGGGCACGGTGGTGGGTCAGTATACGGATGGCAACACCGACACGACTCCGGGGTTCGTGTACGCCAATGGACATTACACGGTGCTGAATCCGGTGGTGAACGCGGCTATGACCAACGCGCAAGGGATCGATAACAACGGCCTGGTGACGGGCTTCTATTCGACCGACGGCGCCCATCAGCACGGGTTTTTTTACAACACGAATACCGGCCAGTATACGTTGCCGGCCGATCCGGTGCAGCCAAACCTCTTTCTGACACAGTTTCTGGGGATCAACGATAAAGGCCTGGCGGTGGGTTACTGGCAGGATAATGGGGGCAGCCAGCACGGTTTCCTGTACAACCTAAACACGCAGACGTATACGTTTCTGGACGATCCGAACGCGGGCACGAACAACGGTTTGGAGATCACTCAGATCACCGGGATCAACGATTCGAACGAGATCGTGGGGTTCTATGTTGACGGCAGTGGCGTGCAGCGCGGCTTCTATGCGACGGCTACGCCGGAGCCGGCTTCGATGGCGCTGATTGGACTCGGACTGCTGGGCTTGGGCTGGCGGAAGAGGCGCGCTACGGGTCGAAGGCCACACTGACGGCAGACTACCTGGTGCGCAACAGGGCTTCCCTCTGGCGGTCTTCTGCGGCTCCACGGAGATCGCCGACGGCTTCGCGGGCCTTGGCCCGGTTGGCGTATGCCGGGGCGAGATTGGGATTGCCTTTGATGGCGGCATCATAATCGGCCAGGGCGAGGCGATACTGTTTGCGGCGGAAAGCGACGCCCCCGCGCCCGTTCAAGGCGATGGGCAGGCCGGGTTTGATTTCGAGGGCGCGCTGGAAATCGATGAGCGCATCGTCGTCGCGGCGCAGGCGAACCTGGCAGACACCGCGCTCGGCGTAAGCGAGAGCATTATCCGGCTCGAGGCGGATGACCTGTGAATAACTCCGGACCGCGGCTTCATTCTGCTGCAGGTTCTGTTGCGCCACGCCCAGATTGAAGTGGGCGAAAGGGCCGTTGGGCCGGAGGGCGGCGGCTTTCGTAAAGGACTGGAGAGCGCCGGCGAAATCCTTGTTCCTGAGCTGTTCCTGACCGGCCTTCATGACAACATCAAACGGGGTTAGAATTGCGCCGGTCTTCGGCTCGGGCGGAGGCGGAGGAGGCAGTTCGGTTTCCTCCATGGGCTCGGGCGGAGTTTCGGCGGGCTTGGCGGCTACAGGCGGAGGCGCCTTTTTCACGGGGCGGCCGGCCGGCCTGGCGGTTGGCGGGGCAACGGGCGGTGCGACTACGGGCCGGCCCGGGGGCAGGGCGGCGGCTACGGGCTGAGGCGTTTGCGGCGGGCGATTCCACGGTCTCCAGACGGCCAGGGCAGCGCCGAGAGCCAGGACCGCCGCAACGGCCGCGAGCACGGGGACGCGGGACCGGCGGGGCGGCGGGGCCGTGGTCAGGCGAGTGGAGGGCGTATCGGAGAAGGCCTGGGCGAGCGCGGCGACGAACTCCGAGCACGTGACGAAGCGGCCGGAAGGCGCTTTGGCGAGGGCCCGGGCGAGGACGGCATCGACGCTTCGGGGAAGCGCGGCGTTGCGCGCGCAGGGCGACGGGGGCATCTCGTTGACAATCTTATAGGTGAGGGTCGCCAGCGTTTGGGGACCGAACAGGGTACTGCCGGTCATCATCTGGTAGGCCACCACGCCAAGGGCGAATTGATCGGCGCGCCCGTCGAGCGGTTCGCCGCGGATCTGTTCGGGCGCCATGTACTCGACGGTGCCCATGACCATACCGGTAGGGGTAGAGGTGCGGGTATCGGCGATCCGAGCGATGCCGAAATCCATGATCCTGGCGGTGCCGGCGGTATCGATCATGACGTTGGCCGGTTTGATATCGCGGTGGATGATACCGTGGGCGTGAGTGTAGTCCAGGGCGGCTGCCATCTGGCTCAGCACCTTAAGGGTCAGCTCCGGGCCGGGGAGCGGATTGGCCTGGAGTTGCGCGGCGAGGCTGGCGCCCTCGACATACTCCATGACGACGCAGGCGCGGGTGCCATCTTCGAAAATGTCGTGGACGGCGACGATGTTGGGATGCTTGAGGATGGCGGCGGCGCGGGCATCGCGGAGCAGGCGGGTGCGGAGGAACTCGCACTGCTGGGGATCGTCCGCGGTGAGTTCGACGGTTTTGATGGCGACCTGGCGGTTCAGCGCCGGATCCTCGGCGAGGTAGACGACGCCCATGGCGCCTTTACCCAGTTGGCCGATTACCGTGTATCTGCCGAAGGTCATGGAAGCTTCCAGCTATCTTACAGCTTTCGGGTGGCGGCCTGTTGGCGGGCGCAAGTTTGCTAATTCTCCGTTGGATTCCGTTCGGCGTGGGTAACGGTGATCACTTCAGTGAGCATGCGGCGCGGGTCTAATTTCAACCCGAGCTGCTCCTGCACCGCGATGTATACGGAGGGACCATCGGGTTCGGGCGCCCACTCCAGACGGAACGCGAATTTCCCGCCAAGCCCGGTCAAGTCGATCACGGGGCGATCGGTGACGCGCGACGACAGCAGCTTCGCCAGGGTTGCCATCGTTATCCCGCGACCGTCGATGCGTCGAACGCCGCCGCCGTAACCGCTCTCGCCATCGATCACAGGCTTCATCTTGTGGCCGCCTTTCGCGATTACCAGTGCGTACACCGGTATCTTCTTTTTCATGCGCTCGACGGCCAGCTTGAAGCGCTCGGCCAACATGCCCTGGAGCATGGCAGGCACATCTGACTGGCTCGCTCCCGCAGGCAGGCGCGCCTGTACATGGTAGAGGTTGTCCGAGATCCACGCCGGACCGACGATTTGGCCCTCCGTCACTCCATAAGCATTGCCAATCAGGCGCCGCAGGGTGAAGTTCGTGTAGGTGAGAAGGCCGTTGTCGACACTTTCGCGCGAACTGACGCCGTTCAACGAAGGCGGCGCGGGCTTGACCGACACTACCTCAAATTCAGGACGCGCCGCCGGCGATGGCGTCTGGCCGGCAGCGACGGAAGCCCAACCCGCGGCGAGGAGCAATAGACTCGTGCCGCAGTCGAACTTTCGCGAACGCCGATGCATGATCGCCTCCCTTGCGTCCCGGTGGATATGACGTTCGAATTCCGGCCGGCGTGCAAGCGGGCGCCGGTGTTCAGTGAGTTATTTCCCGGATGAGGATGTTACGGAATTGCGTGAGGGAGAACTGGTCGTGGAGCTGGAGGCCGATGGGACCGGTTTTGGAGCGCTTCGGGTCGCCGGGGTGCTCGGCCACGACGCGGCCGTTCAGGGAGACAGTGATTTTGTCGTTGCGGGAGACGATGTCCATGACGTTCCAATCGTCGTCGTGCTGGGCGTCTTTGGGGGCGTCGACGAATCCGTAGATGCTGCCGGAGGGGTGAGGATCGGGGTAGCGGTTGTTGATCTGGATCTCGTAGCCGATCTTGGAGGGCGTTTTGGTGTAGTCCACGGGGATGGTGATGGCCCATTTGGCGCGGGAGGTATCGCGGATGGAGACGCCGCTGTTGCCCATGGTTTTGGTCCAGTACTCGACGTGGAGATCGAATTCGCCGAAATCGTTGCGCCGGGTGTAGAGCCAGGATTGCTGGTTCATCCAGGCACTGTACTGCTGGGGCGTGGTGAAGGCGGCGCCGGGCACCATCATCTTGCGCAGGTCGGCGGTGCGCTGTCCGACCAGAGTGCCGTTCGAGAGGACGGTCCACTGGCCGTCGCCGACGATCTCCCAGCCGTCGAGGTTCTTGCCGTTGAACAGCGGCTTCATGTCGGCGGCGGAGAGGCCGGCGGCGAGGATCACGAGCATGAATGCGGGCTTCATGTTACTGCGCCTTGGCGATGGTGACGTCTCCAAATTTCTTCAGGGCATCGCCGATTTTCGAGGCGTCGCCGACTACGACGATGGCGGCCTGATCGGTGGCCAGATACTTCTTGGCTACGGCCTGGATCTGGTCCGGCTCGACGGAGCGGACGCGAGTGGTGTAGGTTTCCAGGTAGTTGTCGGGAAGGCCGAGGGTCTTCATGCTGTTGAGCTGAGTGGCGAGTCCGTCCTGGGTTTCGAGGCGCAGCAGGTAGAGTCCGGCCATGTAGTTCTTGACGTTGGAAAGCTCCTCGGGCTGGACTTTCTCAGCGGCCAGTTTGTCCATTTCGGCGAGCACTTCTTTCAGCGCGGGTTCGATGACTTCATTGCGCACTTCGGTGACGGCGGAAACGGTGGCAGCCTCGCGGTTGGTGGAGTATTCACTGTGGGCATCGTAGGCGAAGCCGTCGCGCTCGCGAATGTCCTGGAACATGCGGGCGTTGGTGCCGCCGCCGAGGACGGTGTTGGTCACGTTCAGCGGGAAGAAGTCGGGCGCGGTGCGGGTGGGAGCGAGGCGGCCTACGTGAATATCGGCCTGCACGGAGCCGGGGCGGTCCACCAAAACGATATGGCGCTTGGGCGCGGGGGTATCGATTTTGGGAGCGGACGGCAGGGACTTTTGCTGCCACACGCCGAACTGTTTGGTCAGCGCGGCCAGGAGCTGGGCGCGCGCCGGGAGTTTGCCGATCAGGATGAGGGTGCAGTTGTTGGGCACCAGGTAGGTATCGCGGAATTGGGCCAGGTTTTTCGGATCGATCTTTTGCAGCGATTCCGGCGTGGGGGCGATGTGGGCATACGGCGATGCGCCGTACATCACCTGGGCCATTTTCTCGGCTGCCAGGAAGCTGGATTGGGAGTGGGCCTGCTTGAGGCTCTGAACGCGATTCTGCAGGTACAGGGTGACTTCGTTCTGCGGGAAGTTGGCGTTGAGCGTGACGTCGGCCAGCAGGTCGAACATCTTCGTAAGATTCTCGGAGAGCGCGCTGCCGACCACGGTGAGGGAATCGGGACCGGCGGAGGCGCCGATGTTACCGCCGAGGGAGTCGGTTTCCTCGGAGAGCTGGCGGGAGTTGCGCGTTTTGGTGCCCTCGTTGAGCAGGTGGGCGACGGCTTCGGCGAGGCCGGGCGTATCGGCGGGATCGAATTTGGAGCCGGCCATGAAATTCAGGCGCGCGGTCACCAGAGGGAAGCGGGCGTCTTCGACAATCTCCACGGCGAGACCGTTGGGCAGTTTGGTCTGGAAGACGGGAGGCAGTTTATAGCTGGGGATGGGAGGCGTTTGCGGGGCCTTGGTGCGGTCCACATTCTGGGCGCACAGGACAAGCGCGCCGAGTGCGAGTAAGGTGAGCGATCTCTGCAACATTTACTTTTCCCCCTTGGGCCCCTGGGCGGGCGCGGGCTGGATCTCCAGCACAGCGCGCTTATCGGGCGTCAGATACTTTTTCGCGGCGGCTTGAATCTGCGCGGGCGTTACGGCGAGCACGCGGTCGAGTTCGGTGTTGATGAGGGCAGGGTCACCGTCGGCCAGTTGGAACTGGGCCAGGGCCTCCGCGCGGGTCTGCGAACTTTGCATCTCCCTGATGGCGCCGGCGCGGACCTGGGTTTTCACGCGATCCAGCTCTTTGGCGTCTACGGGCTGGTTTTGCAATTTGGCGATCTCATCCTGCACCTGGCCGACGATCTGCTCCGCGGTGAAGGTGGGTTTGTAAACCAGGAACATGGCGTAGGGCTCGGGATCGCGGTAATCGCGGGCGCTGGCGAAGGGCCAGCCGAGCTCGGCTTCGTACTGGACGACGGACTCTTTGCCCTTGATGAGGTCCATGCGGAAGCGGGAGCTATCGCCGGCGGTGAGGATGGCATCGACCATGTGGAGCGCGTAGTAATCCGGGGAGCGGCGCTTGGGTCCGGGATAGCCGATGATGACGGCGGGAACCTGCGCCAACGGGTCCTTGTGCACCTGCGTGATGGCCTTGAAATCGGCGGGTTCGGCGAGGTCGGGCCGCTTGGGAAGGGGCTGGGAAGGGATATCGCCGAAATAGGTTTCGACCAGCTTTTTGGCTTCGGCATTCTGGATGTCGCCGACGATGACCAAGGCGGCGTTATCGGGCGCGTAATGGGTTTTGAAGAATTTGGAAACGTCTTCGAGCGTGGCATTGTTGAGATCTTCGAACGACCCGATGAGGGAGTGCGAACTTTGCCAGTTGCGGAACATCAGGGTGGGCCAGACATCGACGATGGCGGTGTTGTAGGGCTGATTGTCGAAGCTGAGGCGGCGCTCCTGCTTGACGGCCTCTTTCTGGTTCTTGAGGTTCTCCTCGTTGATGGAGAGGTTGCGCATGCGGTCGGATTCCAGCCAGAGGGCGGTGGCCAGCTTGTTGGAGGGCAGCACTTCGTAATAGTCGGTGAAATCGGGATGAGTGGAGCCGTTGAAGACGCCGCCGTTGGATTCGATGGTCTTGTTGTGCACGCCTTTGGGGGCGTTGGCGGAGCCTTCGAACATCATGTGTTCAAAGAGGTGGGCGAAGCCGGTGCGGCCTTTCTCTTCGGAGCGGGCGCCCACGTCGTAGATCATGTAGACGGTGACGACGGGGACGGCGCTATCGCGGGAGAGAATCACGCGCAATCCGTTTTTCAGTTTATAGGCTTCGACGGGGATGGTGATATCTCCCGCGGTCGCCGGGGGAAGGCTGGAAGCCAGCAGCCCGAAGGCCAATGCTACACTCTTGATCATAAAAATCTCACGAACGAAGGACTACCGTCAGGATATCATCGGGCCATGTTCTCTTCGCGTTTTCATTGGGATTCGCGGCCCAACCGGCTTACCGGACTGCTGGCGCAAAAGCGCAGCGCCGGAGCGCCGATTCTGGATCTTACCGAGTCTAACCCCACCCATGCCGGACTGCATTATCCCCCAGGAATGCTGGCGGCGCTGGCCGATCCGCGGGCGCTGCAATACGAGCCCGCGCCGGCCGGAAGCACGGAGGCGCGGGGCGTGGTATCGGCCTATTACGCGGCGCGCGGCTGCGCCGTGGATGCCGCGCGAATTCTGCTGACGGCGAGCACCAGCGAAGCGTACGCGTATCTGTTCAAACTGCTGGCCGACCCCGGCGACGAAGTGCTGGCGCCGCGCCCATCCTATCCCCTGTTTGAGTACCTGGCGACCATGGAATCCGTTACGGTGCGCCAGTATCCGCTGGTCTATCACGGAGGCTGGTCCATGGATTTGGACGCTCTGGCGGCGGAAATGTCTCAGAAGACGCGGGCGGTGATTCTGGTGAATCCGAATAATCCGACGGGATCGTACGTGAAGCGGCGAGAACTGGCTGAGTTGGTGCGCCTGTGCGCCGGGCGCGGGGTGGCGCTGATCTCCGACGAGGTGTTCAGCGACTACGCGCTGACGAGCGATGCCGAACGGGTGAAGACGCTGGCGGGGGTGGAGGAGTGCCTGACGTTTTCCATGAGCGGGCTTTCGAAAATCGCCGGGCTGCCGCAGATGAAGCTGGGGTGGATCGCGGCGAGCGGTCCGGAGGCGGTGCGACGCGAAGCGATGGAGAAGCTGGAGTGGATCGCGGACACATATCTTTCGGTTAGTACTCCGGTCCAGTGCGCGGCGGCGGCGCTGCTGGAGGCGGGGGAGGCGGTGCAGCGGCAGATTCGGGCGCGGTCGGCGGAGAATCTGGCGTTTGCGGAGGAACTGCTGCGCGGGTCGGCGGCGAATGTGCTGGCGGTGGAAGGCGGATGGTACATCACGCTGCAAGTGCCGCGCGTGCGGAGCGAGGAGGAGTGGGTGTTGCTGATGCTGGAGCGCGAGAACGTGCTGGTGCAGCCCGGGTACTTCTACGATTTTACGAGTGAGGCGTTCCTGATTGTGAGTTTACTTACGGAGCCGGCAGTATTTCGGGAGGGCTTCGCGCGTTTGAAACGGAACTGGGAGTAGGATCACTACAAAACACGTGCCGCGCCGGCCGGGAGCCTGCGCCACGGGAGGGTGATTCATGATTGACGATGACGCGTTGGTGCGGCTGGCGGGGGAAGCGCCATTTATTTTCGGCGGCGAGGTTCTGAGCGAGGAGCCGTCCGCCGCGGTGGCAGTCGATGATGTGATACGCGTGCCCGAGGGGATGACGGGCTTCGCGGGAAGCCGGGTGACGGTCCTGCTGGAGCGTCCTTTGCGGCGGGGACGATACATCTTTTTCGCGGATCCCTACTCGGTGGGCGGGAGCATTGCGGTCCGCGAGCGAGGGCATGTGGACGGCGACGAAGCGGAGCGCGTGAGGGAGGCATTGCGCGAAAGCCATGCAAACCTGATCGCGGAGCGTTTCGAAGCGGCCGTATTGGTGGTGTTGGGCGGGCTCGGGGAAGTGCGGGCATTGACCGAAGGGCGTCCGCGTGGGATTCCGTGGGCCGTCGCACCGCTGGAGGTGGAGCGGGTATTGAAGGGTCCGGCGAAGCAGCACCACGTTCTGGTTCTGGGACCGCGGTACGGGTCGCGGCGTCTGCCGCCGGCGCCCCCGCTGCGCGAAGGGCTTCGGGCGATCTTCTTCCTGACGCACGCGCCGCATGAAGCGCTGGAGAAGCTGGGGGAGGGGCGCGAAGGCGCCTTTCATATCGCCACGAGCTGGGACATACAGCCGCCGGAGCGGCTGGAAGAAATCGAAAAGATTGCCGGCAAGGAAAGGAAGCGAGGTTGAGCCATGACCAAAATCCTTGTCGTCAACATGATTCCGAACAACTGGAGCGATGAGCAGAATCAGGACTGCGAGCCGTGCATTTCGGTGAATCCGGCGAATCCCGACGAGATCATGGCGACCGCCTTCACGTTCGACAATCCGGCAGGCACGTCGGCCATCAGCCCGGCGATGACCGGCGCTTGGGCACCGATCTTCTACTCCAACGATGGGGGCATTAGCTGGTCGCTGCATTTCGTGCTGCCTTCGGGCGCAGGCGCGGTTCTGCCCACGTTCGACGTGACGGCGCGCTTCGGGGCATCCGGCGCGAACGTTTATTCGGGGCTGATTTCGTCGGTCTCCGGCTCCATCATCATCAACCGCGCGGCGAACGCGCTGACGCATCAGACCACTCTGGTGACGCGCAGCGGCGATCAGCCGTTTGCGGAGACCTTCTTCAACGGCGGGCAGGATCTGCTGTACGTGGGCTACAACGGCAGCACCACGCACGCGACGATCGATCAATCGCCGGACGCGGGCGCGGGCGTTCCGACGTTCAATGCGATTTCGGTGGACGCACGGAACAGCAATAACGGTCCCAAGACGCGGACCGCGATCCATGCGAGCGGCACAGTGTACGGCGCATTTTACAGCTTGAACACCGACGGCACGTGGGACGTGGTGGTGGTCAAGGACACCAACTGGGGCGCTTCCCTGCCCCCCTACCAGGCGCTGATCGGCGGCGATGGCAAAGCGGGGGTCGTGGTGGCGCCATCCATTTCGGTGGACGCTTCGGGCACCGAGGACGCCAATTTCGGCCACGACCGCCGCGGATGGGAACTGGCGATTGCGGTGGATCCGAACGACGAAAAGCGGGTCTACCTGGTGTACAACACGGGCACCAGCGCGGCCGATTACACGCTGCACCTGGTGCGCTCCACCGATGGCGGCGCGACCTGGTCGGCGGATGCGCGGAGCATCGTGGTGGCGAAGAACCCGGGGGTGGCGATCAACTCGCTGGGCCACGTGGGCTTCGCGTATCAACAGGTGGTGGGGCCCACGGGGTCGTCCAACTGGGTCACGATTTTCGAGCACAGTCACGACGATTTCGCGACGTTCGACAGTCACACGCTGTGCAGTACGTCGTCGTCCGTACCCACGCCGGTAAGCTCGATGGCGACTTACATCGGGGATTATATAAAGGTACAGGCGGCCGGGGAGAGTTTTTACGGGGTGTTTTCGGCGTCCAACGTCCCGGCGGCGGCGAACTTCCCTTCGGGCATCCATTTCCAGCGCAATGTGGACATGGGGGCGGGACACCTGCTGGGCAACGACGGGGTGACGGTGGTGCCGCCATCGATCGATCCGTTTTTCTTCAAGGTGACGGTGACATCGGGCGGGGTGGCCACGGCGATCGCCGATTCCGGAAATTTCGGGCAGGTGTGCCTGGGCTCGTTCCACGATGAACTGCTGACGATCGACAACAACGGTCCGGGTCTGCTGACCATTACGAACATCGTTTCGTCGTCTCCGGAGTTCGAGGCGCCCAGCGTGCTGTCCTACCCGCTGCTGGTGAGTTCCGGCGGATGGATCGGGGTGATGCTGCGTTTCCGTCCGGGCAGCTTCGGGTTGAAGGCGGCGGTGATCACGATTTTCAGCGGCGACCCGGCAGGTCCGCACAAGATCCGGGTAACGGGCAACTGCGCGCCGCCGCGGCTGAGCCTGATTCTGGCCGACTCGGGCAATTTCGGAAAGGTGTGCGTGGGGGCGTTCAAGGACGAACCGCTGATTCTGAACAACAGCGGGAAGTGCACGCTGACGGTGACAGGCATTGCATCCACGTCGCCGGAGTTTCTGTCGCCGGGGGTGATCTCGTACCCGCTGAGCGTGGGTCCGGGGGATGCGCTGCCGGTTCCGATTCGCTTCGAGCCCACCAGTTTCGGGCCGAAGAGCGCGGTGATTACGGTGTTCAGCAACGATCCGGCGGGACCGCGCAAAGTACGGGTAACCGGCGATGCGCCCGCGGGCAAGCTGACCATCACGGGGTCCAGCATTTTTGGCGGAGTTCCGAACTGCCGCCGGGAGCAGCGGATTCTCACACTGTGTAACACGGGCGACTGCAATCTGCACGTGAGTCACGTGGGATTCAAACATAAGTGCAAATGCTATCGCCTGATCAACAATCCTTTCCCGGCGGTACTGCGTCCGGGATCGTGTCTCAGCCTGGTGATTCAGTATTTCGCGAATGAGAGAGTGGCGCGCGGGTGCGAACTGGTGATCCACAGCGATGACCCGGGCGAGCCGGTGCGCATTATCGAAGTGGTGGCTTACACACTCTGGGATTGCTGCAACTGCGGGTGTAAGGATCACAAGCAGGGTTGCGGATGCTGCGAGTGCTGCGACGAGGAGGAAGAAGATAAGGAGTGACCGCCCATTCGCCGCTAGTGACTCAGCGGTAGCGGTAGACAGTGACTCGCAGAATGCCGCCGCGCAGCGTGATGTTGTTGCCTTGGCCGGTATCGTCGCCGGCCAAGGTGCGGCCGCGAATCCACCGGCCGTCCACGAAGCGGCCTTCCTCGACGGTCGCGAGGCCGGCAGTGGGCGGTCCGGGTGTGTTCGGGGTCAGGGTGACGTTCAGGGCGCTGCCCGCCATGTAGAACTCGCCGGGTCCGGAGGCAATGAAGATGCCGTGCGGTCTCTCGGCGTTGGCTGCCGTTTCGGGCTCGGGAGGCGCGCCGGCGGGGCGGCGGCCTCCGGCCGGAGCGATGTTGAGGGTGTAGTCGCCCAAGCGCAGTTTCTGTGAGGGCGTCAGGTCTTCCAGCACTACGCCGGCGACACGGGACTTAGCCTGGTTTTCGAGGATCAGCGGGGCGAGCTGCGAGAGGATGTCGTAACTGCGGGTAAGTGGCTTGTCGCTGTCTCCGGCATCGATGGCGAAGGGAGAAAAGCCAAAGGCGTTGCGATGCCCCACGGCATAGAAGACGTTGGCAGCGCCCTGAATCCCGCCGGCCGCTTCGGGGATGAATAACGGGTTGCCGGGACGGTCATATTTCGCGCACCACTTCTGAAACTCGAAGTAGATATCGGGCGCAAAGAAATCGAGTTGCGGCGCGCCGGCTCTCCAAATGTCGAGCGAGTGAGGGAGTGGACCGCCGCTATTGTACTGTCCCGGCGCATAGTTGGGGCGGATAAGAGCGGCGTTGGCGAACATGGGGAGGACGTATTCGGCTTTGCCTGCTTGGGCGACCTTGCCGATAAAACGCGCGTAGTGCCACGCCATGAACAAGTCCTCGGTCTGCGGGCCCGGGCCGAATACGTCTTCCCACTTGCCCGAGGTTTTGAATTCGGCGGACTGCCACCGGGCGCGGAGGTCCGGATCCAGCGCGTCGCGGTGGTTCCCGAGATACTCGATCAACTCCGCGGGGACCGGCTGATCGTAGGCGGCGTTAGCCACCGCCGAGTAGTCACGCGCATCCGGTATGACACCCACTTCATTTTCGATCTGGAGCATGAGGACGGTGTGAAAGCCTCCGTCTATCTCACGGATGCGGCGCATCAGGGCGGCGAAAGCGCGGGCATCCGCTTTGAGGCAGGCTTCGCTGAAGGGCGAGAGGCGTTCGGTGGCGGCGCCGTTCTGAAGATGAACGCGCGGAAATCGGTCATAATCGCGCTTCACCCAGTCGGGCGCATAGCTGGACCACGTATTCTTCCAGCTTCCAAACCAGAGGAGCACGAGATGCAGATTCTGTGCCCGCGCCTCGCGAATGAGGCCGTCCGGCAAGGTGTAGTCGAACTTGCCTTCAGCCGGTTCCAGGAGGGCCCAGGAGATGGGGGCGAGGACGGTGTTCAGGTGCATGGCGCGCAGGCGCGGCCAGACGGGCTTCATGTACTCGAGGCTGGTGGCGCTGTTGTTATAGAGTTCGCCCGCCAAGGCCAGGAAGGGTTTGCCATCGACGATCAACTGCGTGACGTTGCCTCGCTTTTCCAGGTGCGGAACAGCGGATGCCGGTTGAGCACCGGCAGCGAGAGCCATGAGCGCAGCGGCGGCCGCGAGAGAAAGACACTTTCGGATGTGCATATGGATCATCCTGAGACGAGCATAGCTCGCGGCGCCGGTCGCCGACGCGGGAGTACATGCGGGTTTTGGCGCTCCGAAGACCGGATTCGGGACCGCCGGCCTTGCCAAGGTCCGGGCCGGCTAGTCGCGCGGTACAATCGTTCCACGCACAATGTCCTTAGCTCCCGGAAATCGGCTGGGGCCTTATGAGATCGTCGCGCCCATCGGGGCGGGCGGAATGGGGGAAGTATACAAGGCCCGCGACACACGTCTCGACCGCCTTGTCGCCATTAAAGTCTCGGAGGCGAAATTTTCGGAGCGGTTTGAGCGCGAGGCGCGCGCCGTGGGCTCGCTGAATCACCCTAATATCTGCCAGCTCTACGATGTCGGGCCGGACTATCTGGTGATGGAATTGATTGAGGGCTCACCGCCCGGGCAGATAGAGAATCCTCGCAAACTGCTCGATATGGCGGTGCAGATGGCTGACGGGATGGCTGCGGCTCATGCGGCTGGAATCGTGCACCGCGATCTGAAGCCTGGCAACATCCTGGTCACGCGCGAGGGGCGGGTGAAGATTCTTGATTTCGGCCTGGCCAAATCGGCTGGGAACGCGCAGCCTGGCGCGGATGCCTTCACTCTGACCATGACCATCACCGACCCCGGCACGACGGTCGGCACCGTCAGTTACATGTCGCCCGAGCAGGCGCGTGGGGAACCGAATCTTACCTTCCAGTCGGACCAATTCTCGTTCGGCCTGGTCCTGTACCAGATGGCGTCGGGCAAGCGGGCCTTCGAGCGCCCCAGCGCAGCGGAGACCATGACGGCCATCATCCGCGAAGAGGCGGAGCCGCTGCCCGCCGGCGTGCCTCTGCCGCTGCGTTGGGTCATCGAACGGCTGCTGGCAAAAGATCCTGCCGAGCGCTACGACTCGACGCGGGACCTATATCGCGAGCTGAAGCAGATTCGCGAGCGTCTCTCACAAAGCACCAGTGGGGTTGAGGCGGCGCTGGTCCCTCAGGCGAGACGCAGGCGGCAGCGTCTCCTTCTGGTCCCTGCGGGCGCCCTCGTATGCGTGACCGCCGGAATGATTCTTACGCGGCTCCTGACACCGGTGTCCGGTCCGGATCTGTCGCAGTATAAGTTCACGCGAGTTGCACTGGGACAAACCGAGGAGCGCGCCCCGGCATGGTCGCCGGATGGAAACACCATCGCTTATTCCGCCAGGGTTCATGGAGTCCAACAGATCTTCGCGCGCGGCGCTGGGGCGCTCGATGCGGCGCAACTCACCAGATCGACTAAGGATTGTTATGCCCCAATCTGGTCTCCCGACAGTGAATCCATCTATTACTCCTCCGATGGCAGCCTGTGGGCCATCCCGGCCTCCGGGGGCGCCGGGCAGTTGGTTCTGGAACATGTCGAAGCAGCCGCTATTCACCCCGACGGCAAAACGCTGGCGTTGGCGCGCGACGGCAAGCTTTGGGTTGCGGCCCTTCACGGGGGAACGGCGAAGGAGTTCTGGCCGGGTCCGCTGGCGCCCACCATGCCTACGACAAGCATGTGTTTCTCGCCCGATGGCTCCTATCTCGCTTTTGACAACGGGACGGTTTGGCTTTTTTCCTATCCCTCCGGCAAGGTCCGCAGGCTCTACACCGGAACAGAAAACGGAGTGGGCGCCGGTGTGTGGGGCGCGAGCTGGTTCCCGGACGGCCGCAGTTTACTGCTGGCGCGCAACAGTGCAACCGACTCATTGATCCGGCTGGCTGTCGCGGATGGCAGCCGGCAGACCATCTATTCTGCGGGTTTCACGATCCAGGGTTCCTCGGTGTCGCCGGATGGCAGGAAGATCGTCTATTCGGCCGCGGAGTACGAATGGAACATCGTCGAAATCGGGCTCACCGATGGCGCCGTGCACGTGCTGGTGGAGAACGGAGGAACCAACATTTCGCCGGATTGGGCGCCGTCGGGCACGCACTTTTTGTTCTCTGCACAAGGTAAGGCCGACGTGGGTGCGGCGGTCATGGACCAGGAGGCCTCCGCTGGTGGCTTCTCGCGCCGGCTGATCGATACCAGCTACGACCTTAAGGCAGCACGCTGGTCGCCGGACGGGGCGCGGTTCGTCTTTGTGGATAGTGGCTATACAGACAGGCTGAGGCTGGCGAACGCGGCCGGCGGCCATGCCATCCTGCTGGACCAGGCCCACAACATCCAAGGAGAAGCGTGGTCGCCCGACGGGCAGTGGCTCTCGTATGACCGCCAGAACGAAGGCCAGTCGAAGCTGGCGAAGATTCGAGCTCTGCCGGGCGCCGGTCCCGTGATCCTGGCGGACGCAGACGGCCCGACGCAATGGTCGCCGGCGGGGGAGTGGATTCTGTACAGTGCGGGGAACAGTCTCTGCCTGATCTCGCCCGACGGCAAGTCCAGACGGACGCTGTCCTCCCGCCGGTTCATGGTCTACGACTTCTCGAAGGATGGCCGCCTCGTTTACGGCATTTTTCACAACGCGACAGACCCGATTCGGGAGTGGCAGCTTTACGAGGTGAGCGTGACGACCGGAGCCGAAAAGCTGGTGTCGTCCCTGGATCTCCCGCCTGCATCCGCCAGACTGTCCGGGTTCAGCATCCATCCGGACGGCAAACGCGCTCTCACCTCGGTCGCGAAGTTTCCCTTTCAAATTTGGATGCTCGAAGGTTTCGAGCAGCCGCGCGCGAAGAACTGGTTCGCGGGGTTGGTGGAGCGCCGATGACATTCGTTCGCGAACTCCGGACCCTGGAAACCCGTGCGACGTGATTCAGGCTCAATTCCGAGCAGCGCTGCAGTCGTTCTCGCCGCAACCTCAAGCTCAAGATAATCGCCAATTCATCGCAGGGTGGCAGATTACCCGCCGAAGGTCACGAAGTGTTCGGTGACGGTCTGCGAGGAATCCACGGCAGGCTTCTACTTTTCGGAGAGGATGCGGTCGACGGTGCGGGTGAGCTGGTCGGCGGAGAACGGCTTGGCCAGGAAGTTGATGTTGGCATCCAGGGAACGATTGCCGGCGAGGGTTTCGGAGTAGCCGGAGGTGAGCAGGATTTTCGATTCGGCATGGAGGGCGCCGAAGCGTTTGGCGAGATCGCGTCCACTGAGCCCGGGCATCACGATATCGGTGAAGAGCAGGTGAATGGGCTCGCGGTAGTTTTCCGCGAGCGCCAGGGCTTCTTCGCCATCGGCAGCCTCCAGCACGGTATAGCCGGAGCGGGCCAGGGCGGCGGCAACGAAGTTGCGGACAGAGCTCTCATCTTCCACCAGGAGAATGGTGCTGGCGCCGCGCACCAGGTCCGGCGCAGGCGGCTCGGCGGCCACGGAGGGCCCGGCGTCGCCCCATCGCGGGAGATAGATGCGAAAGCTGGTGCCGCAGCCGGGGAAGCTATCGACGGTAATGGCGCCGCGGCTTTGCCGGACGATGCCATAGACGGACGACAGCCCGAGTCCCGTTCCTTTGCCCGCGGGCTTGGTAGTGAAGAAAGGCTCGAAGACGCGGCTCAGGACATTCTCGTCCATGCCCACTCCGGTGTCGGTGACGGTCAGCAGGGCATACTCTCCGGCGGGCACGTCCAAGCGTTTGGCCAGATCGCCTTCCACGCGCGCGGCGCTGGTGGTGACGGTGAAGCGGCCGCCGCCGGCCATGGCATCGCGCGCATTGATGACCAGGTTCATGAGCATCTGGTGAATCTGCGCCTCGTCGGCCAGGACCTGCCCCACGGTCTCTCCCAGGATTTCGATGAGCGCGATGTTTTCGCCAATCAGCCTGCGGCTCAACTTCAGCACCTCACTGACCAACCGATTGAGTGGCACCGGCCGCCGCTGAGTGACCTGCTTGCGGCTGAAGGCGAGAAGTTGCTGGGTGAGGTTGGTGGCGCGCTCGCCGGCCTGGCGGATGAGCTCCAGGCTCTCGCGCTCGCGGCCCTCGGGGCGCGGACCGGCCAGAAGCAGGTCGCAGTAGCCATTGATCACGGTGAGGATGTTGTTGAAGTCGTGGGCGATGCCGCCAGCCAGTTGGCCGATGGCTTGCATTTTTTGCGCCTGGGCGAGGCGTGCCTCCAACTCCTTTCTCTCGGTGACGTTTTCGGCAATCAGATCGAGATGGAGAATGCGGC
>JARLGM010000162.1 GCA_031292755.1 Candidatus Sulfopaludibacter sp. | reverse complement strand
AGGGCGTAGGCCAGCGCGCGTTCGGTAGCCTGGCCGGTCGCATCCTGATGCACGGCGATGAGCGCGGGCACGCCCACGCCTTCGGTGTACAGTTCGCGGACGCGATGGCCGGGCGCCTTGGGGGCCACCATGGAAACATCCACGCCGGGCGGCGGCGCAATCTGCTGGAAGTGGATATTGAAACCGTGGGCGAACATCAGGGTCTTGCCCTTGGTCATGTGCGGCGCGATCTCTTTGTTATAGAGGTCCGCCTGAATGTGATCCGAGACCAGGATCATCACCACATCGGCGGCCTTGGCGGCTTCGGCGACGGTCATCACTTTGAGTCCGGCGGCTTCGGCCTTGGCCCAGCTCTTACTGCCGGCGTAGAGGCCCACCACCACATCGACTCCGGAATCGCGCAGGTTCAGCGCGTGGGCGTGGCCCTGACTTCCATATCCGATGATGGCGACGGTGCGCCCGTTCAAGTAATCCAGATTTCCATCTTTTTCGTAATAGCGTTTCGGCATCTTGGCTCCAGGAAATTTAAGCTGTTTCAGAAGGCACAGGCCGCGAAGCCTGTCCCGCACTGGTGAGGACGGGGGGCTGCAGGCGCAGCTTTTTGCTGTCCAGGGCAATGGCCAGCGCGCCGGAGCGCGTGACATCGATCTCGCCGTAGCTGCGCATGACATCGACAAACTCGTCGAGCTTTTCGGGGTCGCCGGTGACTTCGATGGCGAAGCCTTCGGTGGAGGAATCCACTACGCGGCCTCCGAAGATCTCGGCTTCTTTCAATACCGTGGTGCGTGTTTCCTGCGGCATCTTGATGCGGACCAGCACCAGCTCGCGCACCACGGCCGGCGTTTCGGTGAGATCCGTCGCCTGCAGGACGTTGATCAGCTTGTTGGCCTGTTTAATCACCTGCTGGCGTTGGGAGGCGTCCACATCCACCACAATGGTCATGCGCGAGAGTTCGGGATCCAGCGTTCGGGCCACGGTAAGGCTCTCGATGTTATAGCCGCGTTGGGTAAGGAGCCCGGTGACGCGCATCAGCGCACCGGGCTTGTTCTCCAGAAGTAAGGATATGATCTGCAGCATGTTGGGATCCTCGCTATTTGGCCGGGACCGCCGCCGGTTGGGGCGGGCCAAGCACCATTTCGTTGATGGCGCCGCCGGCCGGCACCATGGGATACACATTTTCGAACGGAGTCACCTTGACGTTGAGCAGGTAGGGGCCGGGCTCGCGGACGGCCTCTTCCAGGGCGGACGCCAGTTCCCAGGGCTTGTCGATGGTCTTGCCCTTGAAGCCATAGGCGGCGGCCAGTTTTTCGGCGTCGGGGAAATTGTCCAGCTCCACCGCGCTCAGACGGTTGTTATAAAACAGGGTCTGCCACTGGCGCACCATGCCCAGGTAGCCGTTGTTCATGATGATGATTTTGATGGGCAGGCCGTTGCTGGCCACCGTGCCCAGTTCCGGGATGGACATCTGGAAGCCGCCATCGCCCACCAGCGAGAAGACCAGCTTGTCCGGCCGCGCGAACTGCGCGCCGATGGCCGCGGGAAGGCCGAAGCCCATGGAACCAAGGCCGCCCGAGTTCACCCACAGACGCGGCTCGCCGAAGCGGATTAACTGCGCGGCCCACATCTGGTGCTGTCCCACGTCTGAGGTGACGATGGCGCGGCCGCCGGAGAGCCGGTCGATCTCGCTCATCAGGTGCTGCGGCTTGATTTCGGTATCGCTGGTGGAGACTTGCAGGGGATGCTCCAGCTTCCACTGGCGGATCTGGTGCCACCAGGCGCGGCGGGCGGCGGTGAGCTTTTCGTTGGGGGCGGGCTTCTCTTCGGAAGTCAGTTTGTTCAGTTTCGCCAGAACCCGCTTGACGTCTCCCACGATGGGCACGTCGGGGTTGCGGATCTTGCCGATCTCGGCGGGGTCGATATCCACGTGAATCACCTTGGCGTGCGGCGCGAACGCGGCCAGGCGGCCGGTGACACGGTCGTCGAAACGCACGCCCAGCGCGACGATCAGGTCGCAATTGGAAAACGCCATGTTGGCGGCGTAGCTGCCGTGCATGCCGGGCATGCTGATGAAGTTGGGATGCTCCGAAGGCAGGCCGCCCAGGCCCATCAGGGTGTTGACCGTGGGCAGGTCATTGCGTTCGACGAATTCGCGCAGTTCGGCGGAGGCGCCGGCGGCGATGATGCCACCGCCCGAGTAGACCAGCGGCCGCTCCGATTCCTGAATGAGTTGGGCGGCGCGGCGGATCTGGCCGGTGTGGCCCTCGGTGAAAACCTTGTAGCCGGGCAGATGAATGGAGGTGACGGGCTGGTAATGGCCCTGGCCCTGGAGGACGTCCTTGGTGATATCGACCAGCACCGGTCCGGGACGTCCGGAGGCGGCAATGTAGAACGCTTCGTGGACCGCCGCGCCGAGGTCTTCCAGGCGCTTCACCAAGAAATTGTGCTTGGTGCAGGAGCGCGTGATGCCGAAGGTGTCGGCTTCCTGGAAGGCATCGCTGCCGATCAGCTTGGTGGGCACCTGGCCGGTGATGGCCACGATGGGAATGGAATCCAGCAGGGCGTCGACCAGTCCGGTAGTGAGGTTGGTGGCGCCGGGGCCGGAAGTGGCGCAGCAGACTCCCACTTTGCCGGTGACGCGCGCATAGCCTTGCGCGGCGAACGCGGCGTTTTCCTCGTGACGCACCAGCACGTGGCGGATGTGGTGATCGTAGAGAACGTCGTAAAAAGGAAGGGTGACGCCGCCGGGGTAGCCGAAGATGCAATCCACGCCTTCGCGTGCCAGGCATTCCAGCAACATTCGCGCGCCGCTCATCAACGTTGACATATATTCTGCCTCGAAAAAAGTCGTGACCTAACGAAAAAGGCCATCAGGAGGGCTTGTTTCGCCCCGCTGATGGCCTTGGGAACCGGGTTCCTGGCGGCCTAAGCGGGGCCGGATACGATGACCAGGAGAATAATAATGCTTACAGGGATGGCGCTGGGAAGAGTGCAGGGAAGCGGCCGGCCTGTGAAGCTGGTGAACATAACGTGAATTTCGAGTGTACCCTAGAAGTTTCGTAAATGCAAGAGACTGTTGCTATTAAAAAAATTAATTCCGGCATTACGAAATTGCAGCTTTCGCTCCGAGTGGGTTCCCCGGTTCCGCGCAGTAGCGACAGCGGTCCGCCGCTTGCGTGGCGCGCGGGGGAAGTGGTACCAACTCAAGTGTGCGCTTCTCTTGGGGACTTCTCGCGCTGGCGGCAGTCTGGGGGCAGACACCGGCGCCGCCGGCCGGAGTAAAGATCGAAGAACAGACCCATTTCAGCCAGGTGATGAATGCCAACCGGGTCTATCGTGTGTTTCTGCCGGCATCTTACGCCGCCTCGCAGAAGCGCTACCCGGTGCTGTACTGGTTCCACGGGTACGAAAACTCCACCGAGGTCAATGCATACAGTAAAGACATTGCGGACTACCTCGCCGCACACGACCTGATCGTCGTGGACTCCGGCCCGCTGGAGACTACCGGCGAGTTTCCGCTCTACTTTCTGGAACTGATGGACCGGATCGACCACTCCCTGCGCACCGTTGCGGATCGCGACCACCGCGGTGTTTCCGGCTTTTCGGCCGGCGGCTTCCTGGCGTTCTATGCGGCGGGCAAGTTTCCCGACCTGGTGTCCAGCGCCTCGAGTTTCATGGGTCCCACCGAGTATGCCGTGGGTCCCAAGGGCTTCGACGTGGAGTACAACGCCGATGATGCGTTCGCGAATTACGGGGGCGTGCGCACGCGGCTGATCACCGGCAAGCGCGACTTCATCCGCTTCTACCACCAGGGTTTGAATGCTATCTGGAGTTTCGCGCTGCCCACGCACCAGACCGAGGAGTTCGATGCGGACCATAGCGCGCCGGGAGTGGCCAAGACGCTCGACTTTCACATGCAGGCGTTCGCCCATCCACTGCCCAAGCCAGCGGCTTTCACCCATGCCGACGTTTACCCGAACTTCAGCGTGTGGGGTTGGGAGGTGGTGTCGGACCGGCGGCAGCCGGGATTCACGGTGCTGGAGAACGTTTCGGCCAGCGGATTTCGCTGCGCCGTGCGCGAATGGATTCCAGGCGGCTCGCCCATTGCTTCGGTCAAGCTTTCGATCGCCTCGGGTCCGCTGTACGCACCCGGCAGCCTGCACACGGTGACTTATGTGCGGCTGCGCGACGGGCAGGTGCGCCACTCGCCGGTGAAGGCCGACGCGACGGGCCGGCTGAATTTCGAACTGGAGGGCGAGCCCTATGAGGTGGGCATTTCCGCCGAGGCTGTGATCGCGGCCACGGGTTATGATTTCGCCGACAGCCCGTGGCTGACCGCCGGCAAGCCGGTGAAGGTACGGATCAAGCTCTTGAACACAGGCGCCGTGCGCAGCGCTCCGGGAGCGATTCAGTGGGAGAGTCCCGATACGGGGGTGAAGTTCGCCAACGCATCCAGCCAGTTGTTCGCCTTGCTGCCGGGGGAGACGCTGGCGCTTCCGGTGACGGTGACGGTCCCGGCCGGCCGCGCCATGCTGCGGATTTTCGCGGTGAAAGGCTTGGTGCGCATGCCAGTGGACGTGCCGGTGTTTCCCGAGGCGCAGTCTACGGCCAACTTCCAGATTGCCGACGGCCGTAAGATGAACGTGTACCGGCACGCCACGGAAAAGTCCGACGTGGTGCTGGGCGAAGGCAACGCCGACGGCCATGCGGCGCCCGGAGAAAGCTTCGCCGTATTGCTGCCGGACGGCGATTCCTTTCGTGCCGCCGAGGTATTTACCAGCGATGCCTGCGTGGACACGGGCGCGCGCGCCTCGGAATCCTGGAGCGATTACGACCACACCGGCGCATCGGTGAAGTATTCGCTGCCGGCGATTAGTAAAGCGTGCCCGCCGGGGACCATTGTCCACATGCTGGCGCGAATCGTGATTCCCCACGCGCCGGATCACGAAGTGCGTTACTGGGCCATCGAATTCCCGGTATGGTACCGGCGCGGGGAAGAGCCGAAGCAATGAGGTTGTATCTGACGGCTATGGGATCTCGCCGGCGGCCATTGGCGGGGGGCCTTTTAGCCAAGCCCGGCTGCAAAAAAAGGTTCACGATTTTGCCATTCGGGCCGATCAGAACATTGAGAGACTATGCCGGCGCAAACCCGAAGCCGACCCATGGCGTGGAAACCCCTGGTGGTCTGCCCGCAACCGGATTTCCACCGGCGCCTGCTGGCGGCGCTCGCGGAGGCCGGCGTGGAGCAGCCAACGATGTTGGCCGAATATCCCTCCAGCGGTACGGCCGGAGCGCTGCTCGAAGGGAGCGCCAGCAACATCTGTTTTTTGGATGCGGCCACGGATGCAGAGCATGCGCAACAGTTGATTTCCGAGTTCGCCGCCTCCGTGCCGGTGGTAGCGCTGCACCCGCGGAACGACGCGGAGCTGATTCTGCGCTGCCTGCGGCGGGGCGCCTGCGAGTTCGTTGCCGATCCGACCGTGGAGGTGGTGCGGGGGGTCTTGGAAAGGCTGGGCCGCGGGCGGGCGGATTCCTCCCGCCGTCCGCCCGGTGAGATCTATTGTGTGGTGCCCGGGAAACCCGGATGCGGCGCCAGCACGGTGGCCGCACATCTGGCGATTCAATTCCAGCGCAGCGGTTCCGGCCCGGTGCTGCTGGTGGACGGCGATCACCTGACGGCCAGCATCGCGTTTATTCTCAAGCTGAAGCCGGAGTTTCACCTGGGAGACGTGGTGCGCGACTGGTCGCGCATGGACGACGACCTGTGGTCGCGGCTCACCGTTCCGGCCTTCGGCGTAGACGTTTTGGCGGCGCCCGACGACCCCACGACGCGCTCGGAGATGAACCGCCGATTCGCCGGAGAACTGTGCGCCTTCTGGCGGGAGCGCTACGAGACAGTCGTGCTGGACCTGCCCGATATGCGGGCGGCGGCGGATTGCGGATTTGCCGCGCTGGCCGATACGATTCTGCTGGTGACCACCAACGAACTGGCGGCGTTGCAGGCGACCAACCGCAGCCTCCGGTACCTGGGGGCGGGTGGCGACGAGCGAGTCAAACTGCGCCTGATCCTGAATCGCTACACCCCGGTATCCGGGCTGAAGCGCGAGGATGTGAAGACCGCTTTGTCCCTGGAGCCCTTCGCCAGCCTGTGCAATGAATACGACGTCATTCAGACGGCGCTGCTGGACGGCAAGCCGGTGCCGCCTGGCTCCCGGTTCGGGGCCAGTGTGCAGGCGCTGTGCGGACAACTGAGGCAGATGAAGGCGCCGGGAAAGAAGAGCGCATCGTGGCTGACTTCTTTACTGCATAGAAAGCAGACCGTAAATCGGTAAGATTTCAGCCCGCAAGTAAGTGCTCAAACCAATTTAAGCCGGCTTAGTCTGATGGTAGTGTTGAAGAGGTAAAGGACTTATCACCATGAAACTATTCTGCAAAAACTTTTGGGAAGACGAACAGGGCCAGGATCTCGTGGAATATGCGCTGGCAGCCGGTATGGTTGCCGTCGCAGCGGTGGCCGCCATGCCCGCGCTGAGCACCACGGTGAGTACCGTATTCAGTAAGATCGGGTCGATCATTAACTCCAGCGTGACTTAGGAAAGGAGACTAACATGAAACGGCTGCAGGAAGGGATTTTGAAGTTACAGGTTTGGAACGATACCAGTGGACAGGACCTGGTGGAATACGCCCTGGCGGCGGGGCTGGTAGCCGTGGCGGCGGTGGCATGCATGCCGGGACTCAGCGGCACGGTAAATGCCGTCTTCACGAAGATCGGCTCGATCATTAACAATACCGTGCACTAAGGCGCGGGCGGGGCCCGGCAGGACAAAACCGGAGGTCCGCGTTTAGAATTGTTAGAAATGGCGCAAACCGGTTCTAACAAGAAAGTCGCGAACAGTCTGGTAGCCTTGAGCTCCGCGGCGGTCCTCGCGGTATATGCCGCGGGTTACTCCCGCACACGGTCCGCGGCCAGCCGGCTGGAGGCGCAGGCTGTGGAACGAAGGCCCGTGGTTCCTCTGCCGCTGCCAGAGGCATCGCCGGCGGAACCGGTTCAGCCATCCGCATCTGTGCCGGTTCGCGCGGCGGCGCCTACTCCGATTGCAGTGCCGGTCCCGCCGCCGGGTGTCGCACCGGCGGCGGACCCTCCGGCCGAGCCTGCCGCGCCGGTGGCCGAGACCAAGCCGGCAGCAGCCGCCGCAGTGCCGGACCCCGCAGCGCCGCCCGCTCCGGCGGCAACTCCCGCACCGCCGGCGCCCGCGGCTCTAACCGCTCCAGGCTGGAAAGACGGAACTTACTATGGCTGGGGCTCTTCCCGCCACGGCGACATACAAGCCGCCGTGGTAATTGAATCGGGACGCATCTCCTCGGCGACCATCGCGCAATGTCTGACCCGGTATTCCTGTTCGGTGATCGATAAGTTGCCTCCCGAAGTGGCCCAGCGCCAAAGCCCGGAAGTGGATTACGTGTCGGGCGCTACCCAGAGCGCCAATGCTTTCTATTACGCCGTGGTGGACGCTCTGGGTAAAGCCAAGTGAGCATCCGGACCGAGGCTGTCATGGGTACCCTGGTCACCATTCAGGTGGCGCATCCGAGGCCGGAAGCGTCTGCTGCCGTCGAGCGCGCCCTCGGCTGGTTCTACGAAATCGAACGCCGCTGCAGCCGGTTCGAGGAAGGCAGCGAACTCATGCAGCTCACCGCGCGGCCCGGCGTACGGGTGCCGGTGAGCGCGATTCTCTATGAGGCCGTGCAATTTGCCGTACGGGTGGCCGAAGAAACCGGCGGCGCCTTCGACCCCACGGCGGGCCGCCGCCCGGCGGTCTCGGCCGCCGGCGATGTCTCCTATCGGGACGTACAGCTCGATCCGGACCGGAATACCATTCTGCTGCTGCGCCCTTTGACGCTGGACCTGGGCGCGGTGGCCAAGGGGTTGGCCGTCGATATGGCCGCGCGCGAACTGGCGCCGCTGCGGGATTTCGCTGTCGATGCCGGCGGCGACCTGTACCTGGGCGGACGGAATCCGCAGGGCGAACCGTGGCGGGTGGGGATCCGGCATCCGCGGCGCGAGGGCGAACTGCTCGCCAGCGTTCGGGTCTCGGACCAGGCGGTGTGTACGTCGGGCGATTACGAACGTCCGCATCATATTTTGGATCCGCGCACCGGAGTGCCTTCCGGGGGCGCTGCAAGCGTCACGGTGGTAGCGTCCGGCGCCATGCTGGCGGACGCACTGGCAACCGCCGCGTTCGTGCTTGGACCGGACCCGGGTATTCAGCTCCTGGAACGTATGGGCGTGGAGGGGCTGATCGTGACGCCCGAACTGGAGCGCTACCAGACACGGGGCCTGCCGGATGCGGCGTAAGGTCCAGAACTTTTTCAAGACGCCGAAAGGCCAGCTCCTGGCGATTCTGGCAGTCCTGATTGCGATGGCAGCGCCGGGCCAGGGGTTGCGCGTGGCGATGCCGGGGCTGGTGTGCGCCACGATTGCCGCGGCCCTGGCAGACGCGCTGATTCTTCGCGCCAGAAAAGCGGCGTGGGAGTTTCCCAGCGGGGCGGTGCTCACAGCCATGATTGTGGCGATGGT
The DNA here is from genome assembly GCA_031292755.1 of Candidatus Sulfopaludibacter sp. Taxonomy (GTDB): domain Bacteria; phylum Acidobacteriota; class Terriglobia; order Bryobacterales; family Bryobacteraceae; genus Sulfopaludibacter. The sequence goes on along the minus strand of JARLGM010000162.1, from coordinate 8,841 downwards.
GCTGCGGGCGCAGGAACCCTGGTATGTTCCCACGCTCACCTCGCTCGGCGCCGTGCTCAGCAAGTACGCGGTGCGTTCGCGGTCGGCAAACGTGTTCAATCCGGCGGCGCTGGCCGTGATCGCGAGCTTCTACGTATTCCACTCGGGCGAAAGCTGGTGGGGAGCGCTGCCGGAGGTCCCTCTGGCGGCGCAGGCGGTCCTGCTGGCGGGCGGCGTGTACATTACCGGCCGGGTGAACAAGATGCCGCTGGTGCTGGCCTTTCTGGGCGCCTACTTTCTGTTGTTCACTGTGACGGCATTCGCCGGCAATCCGCAGTGGGTCGCGGAGATTTTCCGGCCTCCCGATATCGAGGCCGCGCTGTTTTTCGCGTTCCTCATTCTGACCGATCCGCCCACGTCGCCGGCAAAGTACCCCGATCAAATGGTGTGCGGGGCGATCGTCGCCATCGTCGCCTATGCGTTTTTCGAATGGGCCGGGGAGGTTTACGATCTGCTGGCCGGAGTGCTGGCGGGCAACGTGTGGGAGGCGTGGCGGAGAGTCAGCCGGCGGAGCGGCGACACCTTCCCGCGGGGCCTCGGCGCTTTCGTGCGCGAGATCACACCTTGGCGAACCCGGGAGGCGACGGGGTCCAGAACAGCGCTCCCAGCACAATCGTCAGTAACTGCACCGTAGCGATCAGAAGCACGCATCCCGGCCAGCCGCCGCGGCTCCAGAAGTGGCCGGGGAGTTCGGCCCCGGCGCTGCCGCCAATGTAATAGAACATCACGTAGAGCCCCACCGCGGCCGCGCGGGCCTGAGTGGCCACCGTGCCGATGTAGCTGGAGGCGGCCGATTGGCCAATGAAGACGCCGGTGCAACAAAGCGCCAGTCCCAGCAGGACCACCGGCATCTTCGGCTCCAGAGTGAGGAGGATTCCGGCGGCGCCCCCGCTGAAGGCCAGGGTCAGGGCGAAGCGGTGGCCCATGCGGTCGATGGCGCGGCCCACCAGTGGGGTCACCACGGCGCCCACCAGGTAGACCACGAACAGCAAGCCCAGGGCTGCCGTGCTGAGTGAAAAGGGCGGCGCGGCCAGGTAGAAATTCACGTAGGTGAAGGTGGCCACCAGGGTGAAGAGCACACAGAAGCCGACGGCATAAGTGGCCAGCAGCCGTGGATTGCGCAGGTGGCGGAGCATGGAGCGCGCCATCGGGGCCCGGCTTCGCGAAGCCTTCCCGGACGCGTGGCGGTCCGGCGGCATCCAGGCCCACATCACCAGGGCGCACGCCAGGTCCAACAACGCCAGCACCACGAAGGCCCATCGCCAGGATGTCCAGGCCGCTACCAACGCCGCCACCATCCTTCCGCTGAAGCCGCCCAACACCGTGCCGCTCACGTAGGCCGACATGGCCGAGCCGACGCCTTCCTCCCACTCCTCGTTGATATAGGCGATGGTGACGGCGAAGATTCCGGGGGTGAAGACGCCCTGCAGAAATCGCCAGAGCATCAGTTGCCACAGGGCGGTGGAGGTGGCCGCCAGCAGAGTCGGCACAGCCAGCAGCAGGGCCGCGGGCACGATCACGCGCTTGCGGCCGAAGCGGTCGGCGGCGATTCCCGCGAAAGGCGCCGCCATCGCTACCGCGACGGTGGACGCGGTGATGACCCGGCTTACCTGCGTGGCGGTGGCGTGAAACGAGTGGAGCAGGATGGGCAAGAGGGGCTGCGGCGCGTAGAGCGTGAGGAATGCGCAGAATCCCGCGAAGACGACGGCCGCGGTGCGTCTATTCGTCACGCAGGGCCGCCAGCGGATCCAGACGAGTCGCGCGCCGCGCGGGCACATAGCTGGCCAGCAGGGCGACGGCGGCCAGCACCACAGCCACGACGCAGAACGTAAACGCATCGGTGGCGCTTACACCGAACAGCAGACTGCTCATCACGCGAGTCAGCAACAGCGCCCCCGCCAGCCCCGCGGCGATGCCCACGGCCGCCAGTTCCATCCCCTGCCGCACCACCAGCCCCAGAATCCCCGCGCGCGGCGCACCGAGCGCGATACGGATGCCGATATCGTGCGTGCCCTGCGTCACCAGGTAGCTGATCACACCGTAGACTCCCACCGCCGCCAGAATCAGCGCGAATACGGCGAACGCGCCCAGCATGATGGCAGAGAAGCGGCGCCGCGCCAGCGAATCGTAGAGCCGGTCCTGCATGGTGCGAATATCGTAGACCGGCGCCGAGGGTTCCACGGCACGAATTTCGCGCACGATGGCGTTTGCCAGGCTTTGGGGAGCGCGCGAGGTTCGCGCCACCAGGTACATGCTGTTGATGGGAGTCTGCCACTGCGGATAATAGGCCACGATCTTGCCGTCGCTTTCCAACCCATACTGCTTCACCACGCCGGCTACGCCGACAATGGTGATCGGTTTCGCCTTATCGAACCAGATGTGCCGGCCGACGGCATTGCCATCCGGCCAAAAACGATCGGCGAATTTCTGATCGATCACGGCCACCTGCAAACCGTCTTTGGTATCGTGGCTGTCGAACGCGCGGCCGTGGAGCAGCGGAATTTGCATGGTCCGGAAGTAGTCGGGCGTGGCAGTCCGGAAATCGGCCTGGACTTCCTGTCCGGGCTGCGGGGTGAAGCCCTCGATATTAATTCCGCCCCAGCCCACCGACGAAGTCAGCGGAAGCGCTGAGACGGCGCCCTGCGCCTGCACACCGGACAGGTGCGCGATGCGCTGCGAAATCTGCTGCCAGGCCTGCACCCGAGTCTGCTGCGGCTCTCTGAGGGAGACCCGCATGCTGATCACGCCGTTCGGATTGAAGCCGGGGGACACGGACTGGAGCCGGATGAAGCTGCGGATCAGGAGTCCGGCGCCGGCCAGCAGGATGAGCGAAAGCGCCAGTTCCGAGACCACCAGCAAGCCGCGCAAACGCAGGCGCGAACTGCCGAGTCCGCCTTCGCTGTGGGAACTCCGGCCGCCGGCTTTGAGCGTGCTGTTCACGTCCACCCTGGCGGCGCGAGCGGCGGGCGCAACTCCGAACACGATACCCGACAGAACCGAGATCCCCAGCGTGAAGGCCAGCACTCGGCCATCGATGCCGATCGCCTCAAGCCGCGGGATATTGCCGGGGTTGACTGTCCGCACGATGTACAGGCTCCACTTGGCGATGAGCAAGCCGGCCGCTCCACCCATGACTCCGAGCAAGATGCTCTCGGTGAGCAATTGCCTGACAATCTCGCGCCAGCCCGCCCCCAGCGCCGTCCGGATGGCCACTTCCTTCTGACGTCCGCTGGCGTGCAGGAGCAGCAGGTTGGCCACGTTGGCGCAGGCGATCAGCAACACCAGCGCCACCGAACCCAGCAGCACCAGCAGTGCGCGGCGCACATTGCCCACCACCTGATCCATGAGCCCCACTACGCTGATGGTGAAAGTACGATCGCGCTTATCGTCCGTGCGAATGCGTGCCGCGATCACGTCGATATCGGCCTGCGCCTGCGCCAGGGTTACTCCGGGCCTCAGGCGGGCCATCAGATTGTAGTTCTCGTCGCCGCGGCGCTTCACGGCATCGGCGCCCAGCGGCAGCGGTAAGAACACGTCCATCTTTTCGATGCTGGCCACGGTTGGCATCACCTCGGGATTCAGCAGGAAGTCCCGGGGCAGCACACCGGCCACGGAATACGATTTGGAATCCAGCGCGATGCTCCTGCCCACCACCAGCGGATCGGAATTGAACAGCCGGACCCACAGGGCGTAGCTCAGAATCGCCACCGGCGGCCGGCCCGGAACATCGTCTTCGGGCAGGAGCAGGCGGCCCAGCAGCGGTTTGGCGCCCAGCAGATGGAACAGCGTGGAAGAGGTGGCGAGGCCCTCGATCAGCTCCGGCCGGTCGAAACCGGTGAGCGTCCAACTCTCGCCGCGCGAGATGGAAAGTTCCTCGAAGGAATGATTCGCCGTCCGGATATCGATGTATTGCCCTGGCGACGGCCAATCCTGCGGGATGCCGATACCGGGAGAGCGCAGCCATAGCAGCGCCAGCCTGCCGGGCTGGGGATACGGCAGCGGTTTGAGCAGCAATGCGTCCACGACACTGAAGATCGCGGTATTGGCCCCGATGCCGATGGCCAGCGACAGCACAATCACCGCCGTCAAGCCGGCATTCTTGCGCAGCATACGCAGGGCGTAGCGAAGGTCCTGGAAAAGGTGCGGCATGGTCGTACCCTCCCCATTGTAGGATGAGAGGATCTTGGACGCTCCTCAGATTCGACGGCAGCTTGGACTTTTCGACGCCACCATGATCGTCATGGGCGGCATCGTGGGTTCGGGCATCTTCATCAATCCTTACGTGGTGGCGCTGCACGTGCACACGCCGTTTCTGATTCTGGGCGTGTGGCTGGCAGGCGGCGCGCTGGCCATGATGGGCGCGTTCATCTGGGCCGAGTTGGCCACGCGCCTGCCTGGCGCCGGCGGGCAATATTTGTATTTGCGCGAGGCCTACCACCCGTCCGTGGCGTTCGTCTATGGGTGGGTGCTGCTGCTGGTCACGCAGACCGGCGGGATGGCGGCGGTGGCGGTAGCGTTCGCGCATTACTATCGCGAAATCACCGGATTCGGCGGGAGCGACGGGGCCATCGCGGCCACGGCGCTGCTGGGACTCACCGCGATCAATTGCCTGGGGGCGCGCGCCGGAAGCAATGTGCAGAGCGCTTTCATGCTCATGAAGACGGCGGCCATCGCGGCCATGGTGGGGCTGGGCCTGGCGCTCGGCGGCGGGCACGTGCAGGTGACTCCACTGATCGATCGGCCAATATCGTTGGGACTGCTCGGGTCGATTGCGGCGGCTATGACGCCCATCGCATTCGCGTATGGCGGATGGCAGACCGCCAGTTTCGTGGCGGCGGAAATGCGCGATCCGCGGCGCGATCTTTCGCGCGGCCTGGTGATGGGCGTGACCGGCGTGATTCTGCTGTACCTCTCGGTTAACTTTGTCTGCGTGAAGGTGCTGGGTCCGGCGGGGCTGGCCGCGACGCGAACGCCCGCGTCCGCCGTGATGCGCGCCGCGTTGGGCAGCCGGGGCGCGCAATGGATTGCCATTGGGATTGCGATTTCCACGCTGGGATTTCTCAGCCAGGGCATTCTCACCGCGCCGCGCGTTTACTATGCCATGGCGCGCGACGGGCTCTTCTTCGCCAGCGTGGGCCGGCTTTCCGTGCGCACCGGAGCGCCCGTGACTGCCATCGTGGTGCAGGGGATTCTGGCCACCGTCATCGCCATCTACGGCCGCTACGAGCAGATTCTGAATTACGAGATTTCGGTGGACTTCATTTCGTTCGCGTTTACCGCGGCCTCGCTGTTTGTATTTCGCCGGCGGGAAAAGGGCGCGCCGGGGGCCGGTATCTTTCGCACGCCGGGACATCCGTACACCACGGCGCTGTTCGTGCTCTCCTGCGCCACCATCGTCGCCAGCACCATCTGGCACCAGCCCGGCGATACCTTCATCGGACAGTTGATTCTGCTCAGCGGCATTCCCGTATATTTGTATTGGAGCCGCCGCAAGAGAAAAACTACCGCATGATGCACAAACAATCCGAGTACATGCACTGGGCCAAGACGCAGCAGAAGGCCCGCTTTAACCTGGCCACCAGCGGAGTGGCATCGTTTCCACTCAAGGAACTGCCTTTCGATTGCACCACGCTCGAAATCAACGGCGATAACAGCTACGGCTATGTTCCGCTGAAGCAAGCCATCGCCGCGCGCGCCGGCACGGACCCGGATTGCGTGGTGACGGCCGCCGGCACGTCCTTCGCGAATTACCTGGCGATGGCGGCCATCCTGGAGCCCGGTGACGAGGTGCTGATCGAGCATCCCGCCTATGGCCTTCTGGTGGATGCCGCACAATATATCGGCGCGGAGGTGAAGCGCTTCGCGCGCCGCGAAGAGAACGGCTACGCCCTGGAGGCCGCGGAGGTGCGGCGCGTGCTGACCCCGCGCACCCGCTTGATCGTCGTCACCAATCTGCACAATCCCTCCAGCGTGCTGGCTCCGGAATCCGCTGTGCGGGAAGTGGTGGACCTGGCGCGCAGCGTGGGCGCTCGCGTGCTGGTGGACGAAGTTTACCTGGACGCTGTCTACGAAAACACACCGCGCACGGCATTCCATTTAGGCAGCGAAGTGGTGGTGACCAGCAGCCTGACGAAAGTCTACGGCGTGAGCGGGCTGCGCTGCGGCTGGATTCTGGCCGAGCCCGATCTGGCGCGCGCCATGTGGCAGCTCAACAATCTGTTCGCCGCCACGCCGGTCCACCCCGGCGAGTTGATGAGCGTGGCGACCCTGGAGCATCTGGCCATTCCGCGCGACCGGGCGCGCCGCGTGGTGGATGCGGATCGCGTGCTGCTGAACCGGTTCCTCGATGGCGAGCCGGGCGTTTCGGCGGTGCGCACCGGGTGGGGCACCACCGCTTTTCTCCGGCTGAAGAGCGGGAGCGTGGATGCCTTTCTGGAAGAGCTGCGAAGGGAGCACGACACATCCGCGGTGCCGGGCCGGTTCTTCGAAATGCCGCAGCATTTCCGGATCGGCATGGGCGCCAATACGGAAATGTTCGGCGAGGGGCTGCGGCGCATCAGCCGTGCGATTGCAGAGTAGCGCGGGCATGGCGCGCTTTTCGCCGGCCAAGGCTTAGCACCGTGAGAGCCGCCGCCAATCCCACCGCGAATCCAAACACCATCGGCAGCGTGTGCCCGTCCCGTTCGCCGCGCCTTCCCACGTGCTCCGGCCGGACGCCCATCCCCACCGCGTAACCCAGCGCCACATGCACCCCGGGAATGCGCACTGCCGCTTTCAGTTGCCACGGCGCTTGCAGCGGGCCCCGCTGCCGGAAGATTTTCACCGCTCCCCGATGCGCCAACGCCTGAACCGCCTGCGTGACCCGTGCCGGGAACTCGCGGCGTTTTTGCACCGACGCCAGCACAGCCGCGGTGGCGCGCCTTTCCTTGAGCGGCAGCGCCAGCAGGTTCGCCGCCGCCACGGCGTCCTGGATGGCCAGGTTGATCCCGACGCCGCCTACGGGCGACATGGCGTGCGCGGCGTCCCCAATACACAGCAGGCCCTCGCGGTACCAGCGCCGCAGGCGATTGAGTTGCACGGTCAGAATCCTGACCTGATCCCAGCTCTGGATTTCGTCTGTGCGCCCATCCAGAAACGGCGCGATCCGCCGCAGGCCGGCACGGAACCGGTCGAGTCCCGCGTTTTTGATTTCGTCGAACGATCCCTTGGGAATAATCAGCCCCGCCTGAAAGTACTCCGAGCGGTCAATCAGAATTAACATCCGGCCGTAGTTGAGTCGTCCGAACACCTGCCGCGGATCGCCTGGATTGCGGCTGATCCGGAACCACAGCACATCCATGGGCGCGCCGAATTCCAGCAGTTCCAGTCCAGCGGCGCGGCGCGTCACCGCATGGCGCCCATCGCAGCCCACCACGAGATCGGCGCGTACCGCCACCGGGTCCCCGTCCGGACCCAGCGCCATGACTCCGGCGACGCGCCCGTTTTCCAGAATCAAATCCGTGACCTCATGGTGCAGGCGCAGGTCGAAGCCGGGATACCGCCTGGCTTTCTCCGAGAGGAAATTGAGGAAATCCCACTGGGGCATGAACGCCACGAATTTGCATCGCGCCGGGACGAACCGGAAATCGGCGGCCAGAAATTCAAAATCGCCGAAGACCCCGCCCGCCGACTCCGCCCTCTGGTGTGGCAACTTGAGGAACTCATCCAGCAAATCCAGTTCGTCCAGTACCTCCAGGGTGGAGGGATGAACCGTATCGCCGCGGAAATCCCGGAAAAAATCGGCATGTTTTTCGAGCACCTTGACCCCGATGCCTTTGCGTGCCAGCAGGTACCCCAGCATCACCCCCGCGGGTCCGCCGCCCACTACGCAGCAAGTCGTCTCGACCGTCATGCCTGCATTCTGGCACGGCCCCAATGGCTTAGCCAGATGCTAATGTGTCGGAATGCCCAGTTCGATTCCTACTATCGAAACCCGCCGCCTGACGCTCCGTGGCTATCGTCTGGACGATTTTGAGGCCTGCGCGGCGTTGTGGGCCGATCCGTACGTCACGCGCTTCATCGGCGGGAGGCCGCTCTCCGCCGAGGAATCCTGGGCGCGCCTGTTACGCTATGCGGGCCACTGGTGGCTGCTCGGGTACGGGTATTGGGTGGTGGAAGAAAAAGCCACCGGAACATTTGTAGGCGAACTCGGTTTCGCCCAGTGGCGGCGCGAAATCGAGCCGGCAATCGAGGTGCCGGAAGCCGGCTGGGTGCTGGCTACCGCGGCCCATGGAAGAGGCTATGCCACGGAAGCTCTCCAGGCAGCCCTGGTCTGGGCCGGCGGGCATTTTGCAAAGCCGCACACCGCCTGCCTGATCCACCCGGACAATCTGGCCTCCGTACGCGTCGCCCTAAAATGCGGCTACCACGAATCCGCACGCGTCAACTATAGAGGCCAGTTGACGGTTCTTTTCGAGCGGTAGACCTACTTGGCGTCGCGCCAGTTGCCCCCCACGCCCACGTCCACCACCAGCGGCACATCGAGCCGATATACGCCTTCCATCTCCCGCTTCACCAGCTCTTTCATCGCGGCCACCTCTTCCGGCGGACATTCGAAAACCAGCTCGTCATGCACCTGCAACAGCATGGCGCTCCGATGGCCTCCGGCCGAGAGCGCCGCATCGATCCGCACCATCGCCAGCTTGATCAGATCCGCGGCCGTCCCTTGCAGCGGTGAATTCACCGCGGTGCGTTCGGCAAATCCGCGCGCGTTCGGATTCCTGCTATTGATATCGGGAATCGGCCGCTCGCGCCCGAACAGCG
>JARLGM010000161.1 GCA_031292755.1 Candidatus Sulfopaludibacter sp. | reverse complement strand
CGCGCATCGCCCGTTACCGCGCGTCCAACGGCGTGGTGCGGCATAACCCCGGCGCATCGCTCATCGACATCGGCGACGGTGTCGCCTGCGTGGAACTGCACTCGGTGAAGACGGCCATCGGCGAAGATGTCGTGCGCATGGTGACCGAGACGCTCCGCCCCGATGGCGATGCCGTGAAGAACTTCTCCGCCTTCGTGGTGAGCGCCGATACCGGCAATTTTTCCGTCGGCGCCAACCTGATGCAACTGCTGCTGGCCATCCAGGAAGACGAATGGGACGAGGTGGAGCTGATGATCCGCGCCTTCCAGCGGATGACCTCCTCCATCAAGTATTGCCCGCGCCCGGTGGTGGCGGCGCCGTTCGGATTCTGCTTCGGCGGCGGCGCCGAGATCGCCCTGCACGGCGCGCGCCGGCAGGTCCACGCGGAACTCTACATGGGGCTGGTGGAGACCGGCGTCGGCCTGCTGCCCGCCGGGGGCGGCTGCAAGGAGATGACCCTGAAAGCCGTGGAGTCCGGCGCGCCCGACGCGCTGCGGGAGCACTTTCGGTCCATCGCCATGGCCAAAGTCTCCACCTCCGCCGCCGAAGCGCGCGGCTTGGGCTACCTCTCGCCGGCCGATCGCGTCACCATGAACCGGGAGCGCCTGCTGCACGATGCCAGGGAACTGGCGCGGGAGCTGGTAAATTCGGGCTACGCTCCGCCCCTGCCGCGCACCGATATTCCCGCGCCCGGCGACAGTATGCTGGCCACGCTCCGGCTGGGAGTCCGCGCCATGCGCGAAGGCGAATACATCAGCGATCACGATGCCAAGGTGGCCAATCGTGTGGCTTACGTCCTGTGCGGCGGCAAAGTAACCCCGGGAACGCCGGTCAGCGAGCAATATCTGTTGGATCTGGAACGGGAAGGCTTCCTCTCTCTGTGCGGAGAAAAGAAAACCCAGGAGCGCATTGCATTCACATTGAAGAATGGGAAGCCGCTGAGGAATTAGCGTCCGTTAGTGCGAGGTTCATTATGAGAGAAGCAGTCATCGTCAGTTCCGTGCGGACACCGGTAGGCAAGGCGCCTAAGGGAACCTTGCGCGCCACCCGGCCGGACGATCTCGGAGCGATTGCCATTCAAGGCGCGCTCGGTCGCGTCCCCGCCCTTTCCCGCCAGGAAGTTGAAGACGTGATCCTGGGCTGCGCCATGCCGGAAGGCGAGCAGGGCATGAATGTCGCGCGCATCGCATCGCTGCGCGCCGGCATGCCCGTCGAATCGGCGGCCATGACCATCAACCGCTACTGCGCCAGCGGCCTGCAAGCCATCGCCCTGGCCAGCGAGCGCATCCGCGGCGGCGGCGCCGAGACGATTGTCGCCGGCGGCACCGAATCCATGTCCATGATCCCCATGGGCGGCAACAAAATCTCCATCAATCCGTGGCTCGAAGAGCACTACCCCGATTCCTACCTGGCCATGGGACTTACTGCCGAGCGCGTGGCGGTGCGCTACGGCGTCTCGCGCGAAGATGCCGACCGGTTCGCCCTGGCCAGCCACCAGAAGGCCCTGGCGGCCCAGGCGGCGGGCAAATTCGGCTGCGAGATTGTGCCCGTGCCCGTCACCTTCTCCGCGCCCGATGCCAAGTCCAAAATCCGCACCAGCGAGGTGGAATTCCGCGCCGATGAGGGGCCGCGCGCCGACACTTCGCTCGATGCGCTGGCCAAACTGAAGCCCGCCTTCCATGCCAAAGGCACCGTGACCGCCGGCAATTCGTCCCAGATGTCGGACGGCGCCGCGGCATCGGTGATCATGTCGGCCGGGCGTGCCGCTGCCCTGGGGATCGCGCCGATGGCCCGCCTGGCGGCCTTCGCTTACGCCGGATGCCTGCCCGAAGAGATGGGCGTGGGGCCGGTGTACTCCATTCCCAAAGCGCTCCGCATAGCCGGCCTGACACTGGATGACATCGACCTGATCGAATTGAATGAGGCCTTCGCCGCGCAGGCTCTGGCCGTCATCAAAACCCTGGGCATCGATCCCGCCAAAGTGAATGTGAATGGCGGCGCCATCGCCCTGGGCCATCCTCTCGGCTGCACCGGCGCCAAGTTGACCGCCACCCTGCTGCAGGAACTGCTGCGGCGCGGCGCCCGGTATGGCATCGTAACCATGTGCGTGGGCGGCGGCATGGGCGCCGCCGGAATTTTCGAGAATCTGAACCAAGCGAGGTAACAAATGGCGACAACCGATACTGCCACGATGGCAAAACGCGTAAAAGGCGGCAGCTTTCTCACCGAAGAACGCGACCCGCAGGATATTTTCACGCCCGAGGACTTCTCCGGCGAGCACCGGCAGATCGCCAAGACCGCGGTGGAATTCACCACCAACGAAGTGCTGCCGGCCGCCGCGGAGATCGAAGCCAAAAACTTCACCGTCACCCGTGCCCTGCTTCGCAAGGCCGGCGAATTGGGCCTCATGGCCGTGGACATCCCCGAAGAGTACGGCGGCCTGGAGATGGACAAGGTCACCAGCGCGCTCGTGGCCGAATCCATCAGCAAGCTGGCCAGTTTTTCGGTGGCCTTCAGCGCCCACGTCGGTATCGGCACCCTGCCCATCGTCTGGTACGGAACCGAAGCACAGAAGCGCAAGTACCTCCCCAAACTGGCTACCGGGGAATGGATCGGCGCCTATGCCCTCTCCGAATCCTCGTCCGCGAGCGATGCCATGAACTGCCGCGCCCGCGCCGTGCTGTCCACGGACGGCCGCCACTACGTGCTCAACGGCGAAAAAATGTGGATCACCAACAGCGGCTTTGCCGACCTGTTCACGGTGTTCGCTAAAGTGGATGGCGAAAAATTCTCGGCCTTCCTGATTGAGCGCGACACTCCCGGATTCAGCGTGGGCGCCGAAGAGCACAAACTCGGCATTCGCGGCTCCTCCACCTGCCCCTTGATCCTGGCGGATTGCCAGGTGCCCGTGGAGAACCTGCTGGGCGAGGCCGGCAAGGGTCATCACATCGCTTTCAACATATTAAATATCGGGCGCTTCAAGCTGGGCGCGGCCTGCGTGGGCGGCGCGCGCAACAGTTTGCAAGACGCCATCGGATACTCCAAGGAGCGCAAGGCCTTCGGAAAATCCATCTGCGAATTCGGCTTGATTCAGGAGAAACTGGCGGAAAGCGCGGCCGGCATCTACGTGGGCGAAAGCATGGTGTACCGCACCATCGGCATGATCGATGCCGCCCTGGCCGATGTGGACACCCATGCCGAAGGAGCATCGCGCGAGATCCAGAAGCGCATCGAAGAATACGCCGTCGAGTGCTCCATCCTCAAGGTGTGGGGATCGGAAATGCTGGACATGGTGGTGGACCACGTGGTGCAGATCTACGCCGGGTATGGCTACGTGGAGGAGTATCCGGCCGAACGCGCCTACCGCGATTCGCGCATCAACCGCATCTTCGAAGGCACCAACGAGATCAACCGCCTGATCATCACCGGATGGCTCATGAAACGGGCCATGCAGGGCCAGTTGCCGCTGCTCCAGGCCATCAAGCAGCTCATGGACGAAGTGATGGCCGGTCCCAGCGCGCCGGAAGAGCGCGAAGGGCCGCTCGCCGCCGAGCATCATTTGCTGGCCAACTGCCGGAAACTGGGGCTCTTCGCCGCCGGCGCCGCATCCCAGAAGTACATGATGGGGCTGGCCGATCAGCAGGAAGTAATGGGCGCGCTGGCCGACTGCATCAGCGAGGCGTATGCTTTGGAATCGGCCATCCTGCGCACCGAAAAACTGATTGCGTCGCGCGGCGAGGCGGCGGCGAAGCAGGCCATCGCCCTCACCCGGTATTATGCCGCGCAGGCAGCCCAGACCATCGAACGCTCCGCCCGCAAAGTCATCGCCGCCGTAGCCGAAGGGGACATGCTCCGGACCCAGATGACCATCGTCCGGCGCCTGGCCAAGCACGAGCCGGCCAATACCATCGCGATCGGCCGGCAGATCGCGGATCACGTCGTTGCCGCCGGACGCTACACCCTGTAGGCCCTATTCCACCAGGCGGAACTCCTTCATCAGGGCGAGCAGCCTGGCAAGATCGATCGGCTTCATCAGGTAGGCGTCGCACAGCTCCATGAAGCAGCGGCTTACGGACTTGATTTCGTCCACCGCCGTGGTCATGACGATCTTCGCTCCTGACGTGGAAAGAATGCCGCGCGCCTCCTCCAGAGCGCGCAGCCGCCCCACTGCCTCGCGGCCATCCATTTCGGGCATCATGATGTCCATGCACACCAGGTGGTATCCGCGCCCCTGCTCCAGGGCGGCTTGAAAGGCCTCCACCGCCTCCCTGCCGTTCACGGCGATGTGACACTCGCCGTACCGGGAAAGGAACTTCTGGAGCACCAGGCGGCCGGCGAAATTGTCCTCCACCACCAGCACGCGTAGCGCGGCTTCCGGGCCGTTCACAGGGCCGCAGATCCCGGCCAGATCTCTGACAATATCCCGGATATCGACCGTGTTGCTCGCCACAGCGTTGCCGGTGAGTTCACGCAGCTTGTCGCACGCGCGCAACAGAACCTCAACCCGCTCGGGCGTGGGCGACATTTCGTGAGATCGGATCAGCGCCAGGGCATTCTCCATCTGATGCGCCAGGTCGCGGATCCTGGCCAGATCGAAGAACCCGGCTCCTCCTTTCACCGAATGAACGGCCCGAAAAATCCGGTTGATCAGTTCGTCATCCGTCTTCCCGCCCGCCTGTTTCAAGGCCAGGAGGTCCAACTCGGTTGCCGAGAGCAACTCGCCGCTCTCAGCCAGATAATCCTGGGCCAACTCGTCGTCTAGATTCATCATTCAACTGGTTTCATCCTTCCTTCCGGCATTCCCCGCGACCCAGCCGGCCTTTTCCACCGCGCTCTTGAAGCGCTCGAACTCCTCCCAGGCGCGCGGCAGCGTTTCCCGGCACCGATCCAATTCCCCGGCCGCTCCGGCCCTCTCCATCTCCACCGCCACGGCGCGCAAGGCCTCGGCGCCGGCGGTAGCGGCCGCTCCGTTCAGCGTATGAGCCTGCGAACGCGTTCCCGGAGCGTCAGCCTCCGCCAGCCGCCGGCGTAGATTGTTTAACTGAGAGGGCACATCGCCCAGGAAGGTACTGAGCATTCTTCCGGCGAGTTGACGATCTCCCATCAGCCGCCCCAGCAGAGCATCGCTACTGAAAACTGCCGCCGCCGGCAGCGGGCCGGGGACCGTGGGCAGCCACTTGGCGAGCATCTCGGCCAGCGGCTGGATTTCCAGCGGCTTGGCCAGATAATCGTTCATACCTTCGCGCAGGCACCGCTCCCGGTCGCCCGCCATGGCGTTCGCCGTCAGGGCCACAATCGGCAAAGCCGCCCGGCCCGACAAGCGAATCCGGCGGGTCGTCTCAAAGCCGTCCATGTCCGGCATCTCACAATCCATCAACACCAGGTCGTAGCTTTCCTGCCGCAGGGCAGTCACGGCTTCCGCGCCGCCGGATGCATGTCCCGCGGAGTATCCCAGCTTCTCCAGTTGCGCCACCGCTACCTCGCGACTCACGGCGTTATCTTCCACCACCAGAACCCGCCGTTTCCAGCCGCGCCGAACCATTGCCGGCCCGTTTTGGACATGGTCGGTGACACAGGGCGATGCGGCTGGGGCCGTATCGAAGGTCGCTGTGAACCAGAAGGTGGAACCCTGGCCCGGCCGGCTATCGAACCCGATAGCGCCACCCATCATTTCCGCCAGGTGTTTGCAGATAGCCAGCCCAAGCCCCGTCCCGCCGTACTTTCGCGTGGTCGAACTGTCGGCCTGCACGAAGGGCGAGAACAACACGGCGGCCTGCTCCTGCTGGATTCCGATTCCCGTATCGGCAATGGTGAAACGCAATGTCGCCTGCACCGGGGCCATGCTCTCAAGGGCCGCTTCCACGCGCACTTCCCCGCGTTCGGTGAACTTGATGGCGTTCCCGCAGAGATTGTTCAATACCTGGCGCAGCCGGTACGGATCGCCACAAAGCAGAGACGGTGTTTCCGGGGAAACCGACGCCGTCAGCCGCAACCCTTTGGCGTGCGCCGGGACGGCGAGTAGCTGCACCACCTCATCGATGGTGCGCCGGACGTTGAAGTTCATGCGCTCCAGGGAAATCTTCCGCGCCTCGATTTTGGAAAGGTCCAGTATGTCATCGATCAGCGTCAGCAAGGAGCGCGCGCTGCTCAAAGCCATATCGGCATAGCGCCCCTGCTCCGCCGAAAGGTCCGTACCCTGCAACAGTTGCAGCATGCCCATCACCCCGTTCATCGGGGTGCGGATCTCATGACTCATGTTGGCCAAAAAGCGGCTCTTGGCCCGGTTGGCGGCATCGGCATCCACCCGCGCCTGAATCAACTCCGCCTCGTGCCGTTTCCGTTCCGTGAACTCCTCGGCGATGCCTGCAACCCGGATCAATTGCCCGGCACGGTCGCGTACCGGGAATGCCCGGTCCCGGATCCATTTTTCCCGCCCGTCCGGCGTCCGTATCCGGTACTCCGAGTCGACGGTTTCGCCCCGAAGCTGCCGGGCAAAGATCTGGTGCGCCCGCTCCCCATCGTCCGGATGAATTGCTTCCGCCCAGGACATCGGGTTTTGGTAAAGGCTTTCGCAGGTCCGGCCCCAAACCGCCTCATAGGCTGGGCTGACGTAAAGCACCTCGCGGCCTTCCGGCGACATCATCCAAAAGACTTCGCGAATATTCTCGGCAAGCTGGCGGAATTTCTCCTCGCTGCTCTGCAACGCCGATTCCGCCAGCTTGCGCTCAGTGATATCCGGACTCAGCCCGACGTGCCCCAGAAATTCGCCGTCCGGCGAAAAGCGCGGCTCGGCGTAAGAAGCCATCCAGCGCCATTCGCCATCGGCTCGCCGCGCCCGCACTTCCGTTCGGAAACGGGAACGTTCTTTTATGGCGTTCCGGAAGGTAGCCAGGTACTCCGGCGCATCGTCAGGGTGAATCAATAACTGCCACTTGCCGCCCTCCACCTCCTCGAACGTCGCCCCGCCAAATTCGCGATATGCCCGATTGATGAATTGCACCTCACCGCCAGCGTCCGTCACCCACATCAGCGCCGGGCAACCGTCCGCCATAATACGAAAGCGCTCCTCACTTTCCCGCAGACGGCGCTCGGCCTGCACCCGCCCACTCACATCGCGCAGAATCCCGGAAGAGCCCACGATCTCTCCCGCCGCATTCTTGATCGCGGACACACACACAGAAACATGCACCAGGCTGCCGTCTTTCCTGCGGTGGACCGTTTCCAGAGTGCCCGGCACGCCCGCCGCGCGGAGTACCTCGAGCTGGTCATTCATCTGCCGCTCGTAACCGGAGGGCGCCAGAATCCTCACACTCTGCCCGATAATCTCCCCTGCGGTGTAACCGAAAAGCGCCTCCGCCCCGCGATTCCAACTGACGATGGTGCCATCGGGCTGCGCGCCGACAATGGCGTCGTCCGTGGATTCCACAATCGCCGACAGAAACGCTCGCGCCTCCTCGGCCTCGCGCCGCCCGGAAATGTCCCGGACGATCGCGGAGGTGGCTACTACTTCGCCCGCCGGATTCCGGATGGGAGAACCGGTCACCGAGACACGGACTTTCCGTCCGTCCCGGTGTAAGCCGAAACCCTCCTGCTGCGAGACCGCCGTTCCCCCGATGATCCGTGCGGTCTCGCGCTCCATCAGCGGCGCCGATTCGGGCGCCGCCAACATGGATATGTGCTTGCCGAGCGCCTCACCGGCAGAGTAGCCGAAAATCCCTTCCGCGCCCCGGTTCCAGGTGAGGATCATGCCGGAAAGGGAATACGCCATGATGCCATCCTCGGAGCCTTCTACAATCGCAGCCAGGAATCCGGCGTTCCCGATTTTATCCGCGAACTGTCCACAGTAACACTCCATAGGACCCAAGTCCTTATATCGGCGTATTCTGTGAAATCTTGAGAGGTCGCCGTGAATCTCTACGGCTCGCTCTGGTGGCGCGCTACGGCTTCCGCTTTGCGAATGGCCGACTCGTGCAGGCAATAGGCGTCAATGGCCTTCTGCGTCCCTTCGCGCGCCATCGACGGGCTCAGTCGCCGTTCCGCTTCGTCGAAGGTGGCCTCGGCATCCATGCGCGCATCGTAAGCAGCATCGTCCGCCTTCTTTACCGCCGCCACGGCACGGTGTAAAGGGCCGGCGCCATCCTCAATCACGCGCGCGCCCAGCTGCCGGTAGAATTTCCGGAGGTCATCCGGCCACGTGCTTTTGACCTTCTTTTCCGCCTTCTCCAGCGCGGCGGTGGCGGCATCGGCGGCCGCCCGCACCCGGCGCTTCTCCGTCAACCATTGCCAAACCGACCAGTTGCCGGCCTCAGCCATCAGTCGTTTGGCCTCCTCGACTTCGGCAAGCTTGTGCATCGCTCGTTGACGCAAATTTTCTCACATGGCTCGCAACCGGTCCACCCCCGCCGCTCGCCTACTCCGGCTTGGGCAATTCCCGGCGCGGCAGCATGTCCTTGCGGTTGGCGGTCTGGTACACCACGGCCGCGATCACAGCCGAGGCCTGCATCAGGTCCTCGGGAACGGCGTGATCCCAGGTGTCCATATCGGAGTGGTGGGTGATGGTGCCGTAATCCAGCGGGTCCTGAATGAACTGGAAGCCCGGCAGACCCACGGCGTCAAAGCTAAGGTGATCGGTGCCGCCGGTATTGCGGATGGACAGGGTGGTCACGCCCAGATCGCGGAACGGCGCCAGCCAGGCTTCAAAAATGGGCCGCATGGCCTCATGTCCCTGCAGATAGACGCCGCGAATTTTGCCGCTGCCGTTATCCAGGTTGAAATAGCCCGAAAGTTTGCCGTGTTCGCTGGTGACGCGCATGGTCTTGGGATCGGCAAAGTGCTCCTTCACGTAGGCACGGGAGCCGAACAGGCCCTCTTCTTCACCGCCCCAGAGCCCGATGCGCACCGTGCGGTCGAGCTTCACGTTCAACGCCTTGAGGATGCGCATGGCCTCGATCATCACCGCGCTGCCTGCTCCGTTGTCCGTGGCGCCGGTGCCGGAGTGCCACGAATCGAAGTGCGCACCGATCATCACGATCTCGTCTTTCTTATCGCCGCCGGAGATTTCGCCGATGATGTTGGCGCCCTCCACATCGCGATCCGGCGAGGCAGCCTTCAAAGCCAGGCGGACCCGCACGGGATTGTTCTTCTGGAGCGACCGCGCGATCCGGTTGTACTGTTCGGCGGTTATTACAAATGTGGGCGGCGACGCGGTTCCGGCCGCCTTGAATCCGCCTGCCGCCTCGGCGAACAGCATGCCTTCATGCGCGCGTTCATCCTCCTGCAGCACGCCGGCAACACCCTCCCGGGCGAGAAACTCTCCGCGTTCGTTCACCGCCTGGTCGTAAAGATCGTACAACTGCTCCATCAGGGCGTTAGGCAGACTGGTGAAGAACTTGCCGAGTTCGTTCGGGTCTTCGGGCCAGTCCACATCCTCCAGCTTGCGCGCGGTCAGTTTGGCGGCGGGCGCGGGAGCATTTGCCAGGTCGGCCAGTTCGGATGCGGTGTAGCGCCGGAACTGTGGATTGGTCTGAGCCGCCGGCACCTTGGGGTCGCTTACCAGCACGATTTTCCCCCGCAACTTTCCCGACCACTTGGCCTGATAGGCCTTCATGGCCTCTTTGAATTTCGACGGACCATCGCGGAAGGAAGCGCGCAGCGGGGCCAGCACCAGGTCGCCGGTGACCGCGCCGTTCGTCGATGCGCTCCAGGCCAGGGGCACCGCGGTAAGCTGCAGGTATCGCGGCTCGATCAACTCCACCGACGACTGCTCGAGCGTCCACGAGCGCCCGGCAGGCTGCCATTTTTCCTCATGGACCTTCTCCAGGCCATAGCTGTTCAATTCGCCCATAGCCCAGCTCGCCGCGTCTTCAAAGCCCGGCGACCAGGTGAGGCGCGGGCCGTGCACGTCGGTGAGATTGCGGAGCGTCTCCATTACCTTGGACCGCTCGAAGGCCTCGGCTTTGATACGGTCGACCATCCCGAGATCGACGCGCTCCTGACAGAACGCGGGAATCGCGAGGAGAAGCAGGACGGCGGTTTTTCTCATTTCAGCAGTATACAGCGGCTTGCCTGGCCGGGCCTGTTTGCATATACTGGACGCTGCATTGCAGGGTGCATCCTGTCCGCGGGAAGGGACGATCCCACCTGAGCGTTTGGGCACCACGAACATCAACCTCGCTTCTGCCCGTCATAGCGGACACCGGGCCATAGAAGGAGGAGTGATGTCTCGCGAATTGCCATCGAAACCGAATCTCGAATTTCTCAGGAAACAGGCGAAAGAACTGCTGCGCGACTTGCAGCGGGAAAACGCGTCCACAAAGTTGTCGGATGCACAACACACGCTGGCGCGCGATTACGGCTTCGCCACTTGGCCGAAGTTGAAGGAGTACGTGGAAGAACTGGCGCACGTGCTTTCGCCCGCGGAGATGCTGGCGGCGGCAGTCCGTGCCAGCGATGCCGCCAGAGCGGGCCGTGTGCTCGCCGGCCACCCCGAGTTGAAAGCGCAGATCAACGAACCGATGGCCGGTTACGGCGCCGGCATGCAGGCGATACTCGCGGCCGTGCAGAGAACCGACCGGGCCATGATCGACGTCCTGCTCGCGGCGGGCGCCGATATCAACGCCAGAAGCCATTGGTGGGCCGGTGGGATGGGCGTGCTGGACGAGTGCCTGCCCGAACTGGCGCCATTTCTGATGGCGCGCGGCGCGGTGGCGAATGCGCACTCGGCGGCGCGCCTGGGGATGTTCCCCAAGCTGCAGGAACTGGTGCGGGCGGACCCGGGCGTGGTGGCTGTCCACGGCGTAAACGGCCAAATGCCATTGCACTGCGCATCCACCGTGGAGATCGCGAAGTACCTGCTGGACCAGGGAGCGGATATGGATGCCCGCGACCTGCTGCACCAATCCACACCCGCGCAACACATGGTGCGCGTGGTGCAAGCGCGGCATTATCCACGGGATCGCCAGGACATCGCGCGCCTTCTGGTGGCTCGCGGCTGCCGGACGGACATCCTGATGGCGGCCGCCCTGGGCGATCTGGACCTGGTGCGGCGGCACCTGGACGCGGACCCGGACTCGATTCGCACGTGCGTCTCCGAAGCGTATTTCCCGAAAGAGGATTCGCGGAGTGAGGGGACGATCTATGTTCAGGCGTTCGGGCCGGAGCGCACGCCGCACCTGGTGGCCCGCGACTTCGGGCATGAAGAGGTCTTCCGATACCTGATGGCCCGCAGCCCCGAAGATGTCAAGCTGGCGCAGGCGTGCGACCTGGGCGATGCGGACCTGTTCCGCGCCTTGCTGGCCAGCCGGCCGAACCTGGTCGCGACGCTATCGGATGACGGGTGGCGGCGGCTTCCGAATGCCGCGCAGAACAACAATACCGCCGCGGTCAGCCTGATGCTGTCGGGAGGCTGGCCCGTAGACGTTCCCGGCGAATATGGATTGACGGCGCTACAGTGGGCATCGTGGCATGGCAACGCGGAAATGGTGCGGGAAGTTCTGCGGTATCGTCCGCAACTGGAATTGAAGGACAACGAGCATCGGATCAGCGCGCTCGGGTCGGCACTGCACGGGTCGGAAAATAGCTGGCATCGGGACACGGGCGACTATGCGGATACCGTGAGGGCGCTGCTCGAAGCGGGCGCCACCGCGCCGAAATTGACCAGCGATCTGGAGGCCAGCGAAGAAGTCCGCGAGGTGTTGCGGGAATACGAGGAGCGCGCCGGGTGACTTGGGCGACACTACGGTCAGGGAATGGCGAAAACAGAGAAGACCAATGCGGCCCGCATTCTCGATCGCGAGGCGATCCGGTATGAACTGCGCGAGTATGATGTGGACGAGAGCGACTTGAGCGCTCCACACGTGGCGGAGGCCATCGGGATGCCGCCCGGGCAGGTCTTCAAGACCCTGGTGGTGCGCGGCGACCGCACCGGCGTGCTGCTGGCCTGCATCCCGGCGAACACGGAGCTCGACCTGAAAGCCCTGGCGGCGGCCAGCGGCAACAAGAAGGTGGAACTGGCCGCCGTGAAAGAGGTGCTCGGGCTCACCGGGTATATCCGCGGCGGCGTCTCCCCGGTGGGGACGCGCAAGCCGTATCCTTTGTATCTGGATGAGACGGCCATCCTGTGGGATGTGATTTCCGTCAGCGCGGGCGTGCGCGGCTGCCAGATGCTGCTGGCGCCGGACGACCTGGCGCGGGTGGTCCACGCGCAACTGCGCGCGATCGCAAAGTAGACTTACCTATTGACAGTCTATACAAACAGCGATACGCTTCTATAGGAATTCTATATGAGCGGTAAACAGACGAATTTGCTGCAGGGGACTCTGGATCTTCTGATTTTGAAAGCGCTGGCCCTGGAGCAAATGCACGGGCTGGGAATTTCGAATCGCATCGCCCAGATCACCAGGGGGACGTTCGTGGTGAAGCCGGGGTCGCTGTTTCCCGCGCTGCATCGCATGGAAGAGGCCGGGTGGCTGGCGTCTTCCTGGGGCGAGAGCGAGAACAACCGGCGGGCCAAATATTACAAGCTGACGGCGGCGGGGCGGCGGCAGTTCGAAACCGAATGGCGCCAGTGGAAGACCATCGCGTTGGCCATGCGGAGCGCGCTCGACGCACAATAGCCGGAGTGAACCATGTCCCTGTGGAGCCGACTTTCCAGCCTGTGGCGCAATCTGCTGCGCAAAGAAGATGTGGAACGCGACCTGGATGGCGAACTGCACGCGTACCTGGACCAACTGACCGAGAGGAACGCACGCGCCGGTATGAATCCGGCGGAAGCGCGCCGCGCCGCACGGATGGAACTGGGCGGAATGGAGCAGGTGAAAGAAGAAGTTCGCGGGCAGAGAACCGGCCACCTGCTGGAAGAGATACTGCACGACGTCCGCTACGGCGTGCGCACGCTGCGCAAGAATCCCGGTTTTACCTGGGTCGCGGCAGTTGCGCTGGCCCTGGGAATCGGCGCCAATACCGCGATGTTCAGCGTGGCATACGGCATTCTGCTGCGGCCCCTGCCGTACCCGGATGCTTCGCGCGTGGCGATTGTATGCATGCGGTATTATCCGCGCGACTTTGCGTACGGCACGCTGTCGATCCGCGATTTCGAAACCTGGAAGGCCAACAACCACGCGTTTGAGGAGCCCGCGCTGTTTGACAACACGCTTCTGGATATCGGCGGCGATGGCGCCGTGCCCGAACAGGTGAAGGGCGCGATTGTGACGGGCGGCTTCTTCCCCGCCTTGCGGGCGCCGCCGCTGCTGGGCCGCTATTTCGGGAAAGGCGATGACCGGGCCACCAGTGCTTCGATGGTGGTGATCGGCGAGTCTCTGTGGCGGCGGAGGTTCCACGCCAGCCGCGACGTGCTGGGAAGCAGCATCCGCATTGGCGGCGCTCCCTTCGCGGTGATCGGAGTAATGCCGGGCGCCTTCCGTTTCCCGAGCGCGGAGACGGAGGCGTGGACGAATCTCAAGCTGGCGCCCTCTACGCGCTTCGGTCCGTGGTTCTATCGCGGCGTGGCCCGGCTGAAGCCGGGAGTCACGATGCAACAGGCGCAGGCTGAGACGAATGCCATCGGCCTGCGGTTGATGCAGCAGAATAACGTCTATAAGAGGCTGGGCCTACCCGTGTTGGAACTGCGGACATGGTTTGCCGGTGAGGTGCGGCAGGCGCTGCTGATTCTGATGGGAGCGGTGGGGCTGGTGTTGCTGGTCGCGGTGGTGAACGTAGCGAACCTGATGCTGGCGCGCGGCACGGTGCGCGATCGGGAAATGGCGTTGCGGCTGAGCCTGGGGGCGGCGCGCGGGCGGTTGATCCGGCAGTTGCTGATGGAAAGCGTGCTGCTGGCGGCGGCCGGCGGAGCGGCGGGAACGGCGCTGGCTTATGGCGCCATCCGGCTCCTGCGCGCCTGGAATCCGGGCAGCCTGCCGCTGATGGAGTATGTCCGGCTGGATGCCCGCGCGCTGATTTTCACCCTGGCCGTTTCGCTCTTGACCGGTGTGCTGTTCGGACTCTATCCGGCGATGCAGAGCGCACGCGCCGATCTGAACTCCACGCTCAAAGAGGGCGGCCGTTCGGGATCTGCCGGACGCAGGCGCGCCCGCATCCGCGCCGCGCTGGTGGTGGCGGAGATCGCCCTTTCGGTGATGCTGCTGGTGGGCGCGGGTTTGTTTTTGCGCAGCCTGGACCGGTTGCAGCGGGTCAGTGGCGGCTTCACGGGTCCCACGCAGCAAATTCTGACGATGACCATCTCGCCGGGCGACCGCAAATACCAGGATGCGCGCCTCGGCGTGCCGTTCTACCGGGAAGTCTTGCGGCGGGTGCAGGCGGTGCCCGGCGTGGAGTGGGCGGCGCTGTCCGATGCGCTGCCGCCGGACCGGCAGGGGGATGCCGATTCGTTCGCCATTGACGGGCAGCCGGCGATTCCCGGGGAGATCAATCCCATTGTTTCCGACGTCACCGCCAGCGCCGGATATTTTCGCGCACTGGGCATTCCACTGCTGCGCGGCCGCTACTTCGACGAGCACGATACAGCCGATTCCGAGCCGGTGGCGCTGATCAGCCAGAGCATGGAGCGCCGCTTCTTCAAAGGCCGGGACGCCATCGGGCAGCGGCTGATGCAAAGCGGGCCGGGCTTCGGCAACGCGTGGCTGAAGATTGTCGGCATCGTGGGCGATGTGAAATATCTGGGGCGCGCGGAGAAGCGCGACAGCGACGCCGCGTACTATATGGCGTTCGGCCAGAGTTACTCGCAGCGCATGTACCTGGCGGTCCGCGCCAGTGGGGGAGCGGGCGGAGTGATGGCGGACTTGCGCCGGGAGATACAGGCGGCCAATCCGGCGGCGACGGTCTCGCGGACCGGAACCATGCGGCAGGCGCTGGACCGGGACGTGGCCGAGCCGCGGTTTCACACGGCACTGCTGGCCTTGTTCGCAGCCACCGCATTGTTGATGGCGTCGGTGGGAATCTACGGCCTGATCTCGTTTTCGGTGGCGCAGCGCACGCAGGAGATTGGCGTGCGGATCGCACTGGGCGCGCGGCCGGGCGATGTGCTGCGGCTGGTGATTCGCCAGGCCATGGCGCTGGCGGCGATGGGAATCGCGCTCGGGTTGGCGGGGTCGCTGGCATTGACCCGGCTGCTACAGGCCATGCTGTTCGGCACCAGCGCCAAGGATCCATTCACGTTCGTGCTGGTGCCTTGTGCCCTGTTGAGCGTGGTGCTGCTGGCAGCGGCGATTCCGGCGCGGCGGGCTACGCGCATCTCGCCAGTGGTAGCGCTGCGCTACGAGTGACCTGATTGCGCAACGTGCTTGGCCCGCCAGCCCATCATTTGATGCAGGGCGAAAGGGACCTCGTCGGGATGGGACGCGCACCAGGCGATGATCCGTTCCAACTTGACACCCTCGTCGGCCATTCCGCTGATCTCCATCAGCTCGGATTCAATGATTTCCGCATCTCGCATAGAAACTCAAGCATGACACATGGAGACATTCAGCACACTTGCACGGTCTCCATGCCGAGGAGCGCGCCGAGTTTGCCGACCTTGCGCGCGATGTGCCCCACGCCGATGGCGCAGTGATGGGCCGGTCCCTGGGCGTTCCACGCGTTGATGAAATCCCGCGCGCCGATGCGGAACCGGTAGCGGCTGTTGGTGTTTCCAATTTCCAGAATCGGGCCGGGCACAGATTCCGCTTCCGCGGTCACCAGTTTGAGCCGGCCGGCGCTTTCCACCACCGAAAGCAACGTGACAGGCCCGTGCCTGACGCTCATCTCGACGGAAAGTCCGCGGCCCACTTTTCCGTGAAACACCTGCAAGGGGCGCACCTTGGTTTTGCCCTCGGCAATCGCCAGGTGGCCGGGGCCGTCATGTCCCATCAGCACGACATCGCTTTTGTAGTCGGTGGCGTAGTATTCCGTGAACGAGCCGCCGGCCCCGAAGCTGTCCATGATCTTCATGGCCTGGGCGTTTTTCACCTCGCACTCGCCGGCTACCGGAATGCCGCGGGCGGTGAGCAGGCTGGTGCCCAGGATGATGGAACTGATGGCATCTTCGTTCGCCGGATTGCCCGATCCGGAGTAATAGTATGCCAGCGAACCCAGGCGATGCCGCTCCACCAGGCGGTCCAGCGCGAGGGAGGTCGCGGCGGCCCGTGCGAGTTCCTCGCCGGGGCAATCCGGCTGCACCTCGAAGGCTTCCAGAAAGTGGGCCACGCGGCATTGGATTTCCGCGGCGGATACTTCGGTCCGCAAGGCCGCCAGTTCATCCACTTCGATGATTTCGATGTGTCCGCCAAAGGTGGCGCATTGCAGCGTGAGATCGGAGTATACGTCGAGCATGCCGCCGTAGTAGTGACCCATCACACCAAGACGGTTGTGCTCCATGGTGTGCGCCACCTGCGCCGCGT
This sequence comes from Candidatus Sulfopaludibacter sp., assembly GCA_031292755.1. Classification (GTDB taxonomy): domain Bacteria; phylum Acidobacteriota; class Terriglobia; order Bryobacterales; family Bryobacteraceae; genus Sulfopaludibacter. The sequence goes on along the minus strand of JARLGM010000161.1, from coordinate 1,001 downwards.
CCAGCCATTCGCCGATTTCGTTCCATGCGGCATCGTCATTCTCCAGCATGCCCGTAATCTGGAAGAACGGAATGTGGCAGCGGCGGAACACGTTGGCGATTTCCGGAACGGGGCATGCCTGGCACCATGCCAGCCACTCGCCGGTCATCCGGCCACGATCCTGCATGGCGTTGAATGCGGCGTAGTCGATGGCCTCGCCCGGGGACAGATTCAGAATGATGACGGGCACTTTGGCACGGCGCACCACTGGGAGGACGGTCGAGGACAGCGCGTAAGTAGTGACGTGCAGGAAGAGCAGGTCGACGTCGGCCCGGCGAAAGGCGTGGCCGGCCTCGGCGGCCTTCTCGGGGTTATCGATCATGCCGAGGTTGACCACCTCGACGTCCGCGCGTTCCAGGCGATCGGCGACGCGCTGGACGTATTCATTCAGGCGGCCAAGGAGTCCTTCGAACTGGGACCAATACGCATCGAGACCAATCGCGAACAACCCGATGCGCAGCCTGGATTGGGAGCCGGACGGCATAGACGGCTACAATTATGAACCATCCGGCGCGTGGTTGTTCTACATTCGCTTGAGCCAGATATTGCGGGTGAAGTATGCGCCGGTGCTTTCGACTTCGAGGCCGAGCTTGCCGCTGGGGCGAAAATAGCCCGGATCGTTGTCGATGAATTCGGAAATCAAGTGACCGTTCATGAACATGGTGCTGACGTGGCCCTTCGCGATCAGCAGAAACTGGTTGTAATCATCCTTCTTAAACCAGGAGTTTCGAGTGGCTTCGTCGGCGACCGTGGCCAGAATCCGCCGCTGGCCAGGCTCGGCCAGAACAATCGAACCGGGGCTGGCGGCGATGCCGCGGGTGGAAGACTGCTCGTAATATTGTCCGGGATACCGGTTGTTGGCGTCGAAGTCGAACTGCGGGCCGGCCATATCGAATCTGGCGCGCTCCGCGGCAGTAGGAGGCGTGCCGGGATTTTCGCACGCCGGACCCCGGCCCGGCCCG
>JARLGM010000160.1 GCA_031292755.1 Candidatus Sulfopaludibacter sp. | reverse complement strand
CCGCATTTTTGATTTTGTTCTGCTTGACCATTGCTTCCAGCCCCGCCAGCAGATCGGCCTGGTACTTGAAACGGAAGATCAGGACGCGCTCGAACTGCGAAGGCACGGCATACACGTCGGGCACCGCGGCGCTATTCTCCCGGGCGTCGGCTGCGCCGGTGGAGTTGGTCACCTCATGGCGGGTCTCCTGGGACCATGCAAGCGGCAGCGAGAGGCAGAACATCACGAGTAGTCGCATGAGATCAGCTTGCCACAACCTTATGCTTTCAGCAGGTGGCGGGCCGGGCGCCGCGGCAGGCACTACCGGCGCGTCTGTCACCGAAAGGAAGAATCTGCGGCTTCCGGCGGCGTGGTCACGCCGCGCCAAATCGGTGCGCCTCCTCTTGCACTTCGACAGGGCCTGCGCTATGCTTCGATCTGTAGAAGCGAACAGGGAACAACATGCCTGACGAACGCGTGGACCTGCCGCAGGGCACATTGGATCTGCTGATTTTGAAAACGCTGGCGCTCGAGCCCATGCATGGCTGGGCTATTTCCGAGAGGATCCAGCAGATCTCGCGGGATGCCCTCCGGGTGCAGCAGGGCTCGCTCTATCCCGCGCTGCACCGTCTGGAGCGCAAGGGGTGGATCAAGGCTCACTGGGGCGTTTCGGACAACAACCGGCGGGCCAAGTATTACGAGTTGACGCGCGCCGGCGTGAAGCAGTTGCAGCAGGATGAGCTGGCGTGGCGCAAGCTGTCCGCGGCAGTCGGGCTCCTGCTCGATACGGCTTAAGCGCCTGCTTCTCGAACCCACGCCGGGTGATCGGGTAGCGGGAACTCCTAACTCTTCGCCGCGGCCGCGGCGGCGAAACGGGCCTGCATTTCGCGCGTGAGGTGCGGCACAACGCCTACCATGCGCTCCATCATCATCAGTTGGCCGCGATGGTGCATTTCATGTTCCTTGACCCCGAGAAGCAATTCGAAGCGTGACTTGGCGGGCGGAGTGGCGCCCGGTGGCATGGCCACGGATTCGCCCAGAAATTCGTCGGAAAGGCCTTCCATCCAGCCGGAAAAACGGTCGCCCGCTTCACGCAGCAGGGCCAGAATCTGCGCCTTGGTGCGCGGCGTCTGCTCATCGGCGATACGAGGCCCCAGGAATCCCATGAAATCGAAGCCCTCCAGCGTGCTCAGATGCAAAACACCATTCATGAGCTCCTGAAACTCGCACGCGTGGGCAATATGCACCAGCGTCTGCCCGATGGTCCGGCAATCGGGTACGGCCCGAAAACCATAATGTTCTTCGCCGATCTCTTCTGCAATGGTGAGCGTGTTCTTGCGAACTGTACGAAAACTCCTGGTCAGTTCTTTTGCGCCGTAATAGGTCATAAGGAATAGTCTACTATCTGCCGACGGAAAGCCGGTCGGCCAGGATGTCGGGCAGGCCGGCATTGCGAATGGCCTTCTGCGCGCCGGCCACGTCGTATTCCACGCGATAGTAGGTAAGCATGGACGCGTCGGAATCGTAGAGCACGTACGCGGCGCGCGGATCGCCGTCGCGGGGCTGGCCAATGGATCCGGGATTCACAAGGTAAGCGCAGTCGCGATCGATTTCTATCACCTGGCTGTCGCACCGCAGCGACGTTCGCGCGATCGTTTCCACGCGCGAACGGTTCCAGATGAAGCCGCCCTGCACATGCGTATGGCCGAAGAAGGTGAGCCGGCGTTCCAGATAGTTGAAGGCCTGGGTGGCCTCGTCCACCGCCAGCACGTACTCGTCTTCATCGTAGGGTGAGCCGTGGACCAGCTCGAAATTCTCGATCAGGAGCGGGCCTTTGGGCAACTGGCGCGCGAATTCCGTATTGTCCGGACTCAACGCGTGCTGGGTCCAGAGGGCGGCGTGACGGGCCACGGGATTGAACCATTCCAGGTCGTCCAGGCCGGTGCAGGCTTTGTCGTGATTGCCGCGCACCACGTGGGAACAGTGGGCGCGCACCCATTCCACGACGGGGTTGGGGTTGGCGCCGTAACCGACAAGATCCCCGCAGCACAGCGCCTGATCGTAGTGACCTGTGGCAGCGGCCACAACGGCATCCAATGCCTGCAGATTCGCGTGAAGGTCGCTCAGTATCAGATAGCGCACGGAAAAAGGGGGCTACGCCTTTCTGAGCCGCAACACGGAAATCTCCGGAGGTGCGCCAATGCGGGCTGGAATGCCGATGGTCCCGATTCCGCGCGTGACGTACGCCGACGCGGCGCCGCTGCGATACAGCCCATACACGTAGGGCGTGAAGAACCGGGCGGGGTTGATCGATTGGTCCAGAATTTCGACAGTAACCTGTCCTCCGTGCGTGTGTCCCGCAAGCATGAGATTATAGCCCTGCCGGGCCGCCACCGGAAATACGTCCGGATTGTGGGAGAGCAAAACGTTGACCGCGTCCGGGCGCACCAACTGCCCGGCGCCCACCAGGTACCGCCTCCCGCCGGCTTTGGACTGATGGTCCACGCCGGCCAGGTTCAGAACCGAATCGCCGAAGCGGAGCGATGTCGCCTCGCTGCGCAGGAAGCGAATCCCCACGCGGGCAGCGGCATGCTGAACGTAATCTTCCAGGCGGGAATACCGCTCATGATTACCCATACAGCCGAAGACTCCCCCGTCGGCCTTGACGCGCGCCAGTTGGCGGATGCAGGCATCCACGGGGTCGCCGTGGGAGGAAATCAAATCGCCGGTGATCACCGCCAGGTGAGGCCGCGTTTCCACGGCGGCATCCACCACGCGGGTCAGATCGTTCTCGTTGAGAAAGGGGCCCAGATGGATATCGCTGAGTTGCAGGATGCGGAAGCCCTCCAGATCGCGCGGCAGGTTCGGAATGGGCACGTCGATTTCACGGACCCGGAAATCGGTGCGGCGCACATAGCCGAAGCCCAGGACGGCGACGGGAGCCGCCAGTACCGCATTGCCCGCCGCATGAAGCAGGCGGCGCCGGTCAGGATCGACGCGCGCGGCCAGGTGCTTGTGGGCGAACTGGAGGATGGCACGCAGCGCCAGCACTCCGGTGGCGAGCATCAGGTAGAAGAGGGCGATAGCGCCCATCAACGCGGACAGGTGGCCTGGAGCGTGCAAGCGCGATACGAGGTCGGAGTAGCTGAGGATGTATCCCGAGACCACCAGCAGATTAAACGCGGCGATGGCGGCGCGGGCGGCACGTAAAGCCGGACCAACCAGCTTCCGGCGCGCGGCGCCCAGCAGCATTTGGGTAATGCGAAACTGCGTCAAGGAAAAAATGGCGATTAAGAAAATATCGAAGCTGATGGCCACGCGATCCCTATCGTACTGATCTCATTCTAATGAATTCACCGGCTCCACGCGCTAACCACGATCGCCAGGGCCGCCACAGTGGCTGTTTCCGCACGTAAAACTTGCGGGCCCAGTGATACCGCTTGCCAACCGGCCGGTGAAGCGGCGGCGCGCTCGGAGTCCGTCCAACCGCCTTCGGGACCAATCAGCAAAGCCACCTTTGCCGCGGGAGCCGGCGCCGCGGGCAGCACACGCAGGAAGGCCGGCGCGGCCTCTTCTTCCAGAAAATAGCGGTGGTCCGCGTCCACCCCCAGCGCCGCGGCGAAGCGCAAGGCGGGCAGAATCTCCGGGACGCGCACGCGGCGCGCTTGCTGGCTGCTCTCGCGGGCGATGCGGACCCAACGTTCACTGCGCTTGCGGGAAGCTTCGAAGAGTCCTTTATCGGTGCGCGCGGCATCCACCGGCTGGATTCGCTCCACGCCCAGTTCCGTGGCCTTTTCGACCAGCCACTCGAAGCGATCGAACTTGATCAGCGCCGCGCACAAGGTGATATGTACGGGGAGTTCGACCGCTGCTACCGCCTCCACCGTACGGAAAACGACGCGGTCGCCGTGCGCTTCGGCGATTTCCGCGAGCCACACGGACTGGTTGTCGGAGATTTCGTAACGCTGCCCGGGCTCGGCTCGGAGCACGCGCGCAAGATGGCGGGCCTCCTCGCCGCGCAGTTCGGCGGCGCCGGCGTGGATGGCGGGTACGAAGAAGCGGCGTCGGGCCAAGCCATAGTGTAGCTGGCGGCAGAGCGCACTCGAACTACAATCAAGGGTTATGATTGCTTTGCTGCGCGGGGTGCTGCTGGAGAAACATCCGAACCAGGCCATCGTGGAAACCGGCGGCGTGGGCTACGACGTTACCATTCCCGTCTCCACGTTTACGCACCTGCCGGAAGCCGGGACGGAGGTGCGGCTACGCATCCATACGCACGTGCGCGAGGATGCCCTGTCGCTGTACGGCTTTCTGACGCAGGACGAAAAGGCGCTCTTCGAAAAGCTGATCGGGGTGAGCGGAATCGGGCCCACGGCGGCAGTCAAGATTCTCTCCGGCCTGGCGGCGCCGGAGCTCATACATGCCATACAGCGGGGCGAGGTGGAAAAGCTCGTGCGCATCCCCGGAGTGGGCAAGAAGACCGCCGAGCGGATGGTGCTGGAACTGCGCGACAAAATGCCGGCAGTCACCGGCGAGGCGCCCCCGGCGCAGGCCGAGGCCGCGCTGTCCGTGATTGACCAGGATGTGTTATCGGCATTGTTGAATCTGGGCTGCGCGCGCCCGCAGGCGGAAAATGCCGTGCGCAAAGCCAAAACCGGCGGCGCGCCGCAGGATTTCGAGCCCCTCTTCCGCAAGGCTTTGGAACTGGTGAGGTAAGCTGGTAGCACATGCCCGACCGGGAACTGATTTCCGGTGATCGCCAAGTTGAAGACTTGCAGTTTGAGACGGGCCTCCGCCCGCGCCGCCTGGCCGATTTCACCGGGCAGACCAAACTGAAGGAGAACCTCTCCATCGCCATTGAGGCCGCGCGCCTGCGCGGCGAAGCGATGGATCACGTGCTGTTGTACGGGCCGCCGGGACTGGGCAAGACCACGCTGGCCTCCATCATTGCCGAGGAACTGGAAGTTCTTTTCACCACCACCAGCGGACCGGTCCTGCAGAAGAAACTGGATCTGACCGGGATCCTCACCAACATCCGCGCGCGGCAGGTCTTCTTCATCGACGAAGTGCACCGCCTGCTGCCGGACGTGGAAGAGATGCTGTATTCGGCGCTGGAGGATTTCCGGGTGGACATCCTGGTGGGCGTAGGTCCGGGCGCGCGGACGCATTCCATACCGATGCCGAGATTCACGGCCATCGGCGCGACCACGCGGCAGGGCCTGGTGAGCGCGCCGTTGCGCGGCCGCTTCGGCCTGGTGCTGCGGCTGGATCCGTACGGCGTGGCGGAACTGAAGGCCATCGTGCTGCGCAGCGCGCGGCTGCTCGGCGTGAGCATCGAAGATGGCGCGGCGGAAGAGATTGCGCGCCGCTGCCGGGGCACGCCGCGCATCGCCAACCGCCTGCTGCGGCGGGTTCGCGATTACGCCCAGGTGCGCGCCGACGGAATCATCACCCAGGCCGTGGCGCAGACAGCGCTGAATCTTCTGGACGTGGACCGCTACGGGCTGGACGAGATCGACCAGAAGATCATGATGACCATTCTGGAGAAATATCGCGGCGGTCCGGTAGGCGTGAACACCATCGCGGCGTCCATCTCCGAAGAAGCGGAGACGATTGAGGAAGTCTACGAGCCTTATCTGATTCAGCTCGGCTTTCTGAATCGCACGCCGCGCGGCAGGGTCGCCACGGAACTGGCTTACGAGTATTTCAACGTGAAGCCCAGGCTGCGGCGCGACGATCAGCCGGCGTTGTTTTGAACACGGTCTACCTAAGTCTCGGCTCGAACATGGGTGACCGCGAGAGAAACCTGCGCGCCGCCATCGACGCATTGCCGGCCGGCGGCGTGAAGGTGCTGCGCGTTTCCCCCGTCTATGAGACTGAGCCTGTGGATTACACCGCGCAGTCCTGGTTCCTCAACCTGGCGGTGGAGGCGGAGACGGACCTGTTCCCCATGCAGTTGCTGGCGCGAACGGCGCGGATCGAGCGGACGCTCAAGCGGGTGCGCACCGTGGCGAAGGGCCCCCGCACGATCGATATCGACATCCTGCTCTACAGCAACGCCGTGGTCGAGACCGAAAAGCTGCAAATCCCGCATCCGCGCATGGCGGAACGGCGCTTCGTGCTGCAGCCGCTGGCGGACCTGGCACCGGACCTGCGACATCCAGCGCTACAGAAGACAGTGCGCGAACTGCTGGCAAGTGCTCCAGCGCAGGTTGTGCGTTTGCGCGGTCCGCTTATCGGAACGAAAACGTAAAGTCTGGTCCCACCGTAAGGAGCCGTGCGTTCACGTACGGACTCACCGGGACATAGTAATATCGCACGGTGATGCCGGCGCGGAGGCGGCCGGAACGTGTGATTCCATAATCGCCGGCCGCGACGAACTGGCCTCCCCAACCGGATGCGCCGCCTGAATAACAGCACGCCTCGTTACCGATGGTGTGGTTCAGATATGCGCCGCCGCCACCCACCGAAAGGCGAATCCGGCGGCCTTCCGGCTCCCAGACATACCGTGCGCCAAAAGGCACCAGGAACAACTCGTCGTCGGCGTTCGTCGCGTATTCGCAGCATATGGCGGCACCGATGGGCCGCACAATCTGCTCCATGCCTGCTTCCAGCGCAAGCCAGCGCCGGGGCCGGTAGGAATACTTCACGGCGTACCCAGGCGAATATCCTCCCAGGTAGTACGAGTTCTGGCCCACCTTCACCTCATAGCGAAAGCCAGCGCTGAGGTCGTGCGGAAGGTAGCCTTGCGCCAGGCAGGCCGGCAAAAGCAAAAAAAGAAGCCCGTATCGTGTCACACTACTAAGAGTCGGTAGGGAGCTCTTTCAACTACAGCCAGGTTTGCCGCGAAGATCGCACGGATGCTAGCATGACATTCGACCGTACTGCGGTGAGGTCATCGGCAGTTGAATCCACGCCAAGCAAGAACAGTTAGAGAGTTAATTTTTTGGTGCACAGCCGCGGCGGTCACGCTAGCCGCGTATTGGCTCTGTCTGCGCTTCCTCTTCCCGGGGTATTTCGATCCGCTCTCGCCTTTTCACGTCGATTTCTACGACTATGTTGCGGCGGGGGAGATTCCGCTTCTCAGGCTCCTGCTGCAATTTCCCCGGCCGATTTCCTATGCGGGTATGCACATCCTGACCTACGGCGGCTTGATGGGACTGCTGTCCGGCGGTATCGTCATCGCCCTGTTCAACGTCCTCCTGACGCTGGCGCTCGTGCGGCGGGTTGTGCGTCTTTATACACCCTTGCTAGTTGCTTCTTTCGCCGTTTATACGGTCCTGCTTTTTGCGCAGCCCGATTTCTACGTGGAGCACCGGCACGATCTTCCCGCCGAGTTGTCGTACCTGTTCCTGCTTCTCAGCCTGCTCGCATGGACGTGGTGGCTGGAACACCGGCATGGCATTGCGGGAGCCCTGCTGCTCTCCGCGTCCGCCCTCTCCGCCGTCTTATTCGCTTTCGCCAAGGAGACGTACTTCGTTTCCGCCCTGTGCCTGGTTGCCGGACTCGCTCTGGTGGATGGTTCGAACCGGTGGCGCCATGCCTGTTTTGCTGGGTTCCTGTTGGTTGTGGAATGTTGCAGCCTGGCGTGGACGCAGCACATCAACGGACCCTTTGTGGATCCGACAGCCGGTGCCAGCAGCGCGTACCAGATGAGCCTGAACCCTGCCACTATCTGGAACGGGTTCCTGTTTTACCTTTCACACCTGCTGAATCCGGCGCTTGTGCTGCTGGTTGTGCTGGCCGTCTTGAGCCTCTGGCGCGATCGGCGGAAGTTCATTCTGGCTGTAACATTTTCGGTCGCCGGACTCGCGGGCTTCGCCACGCACGCCATGCTGCCCAATCACATGCTGGCGGAGTATGCCTGGGTGGGCGCACCGCTATTCGCTGCTCCCGTCCTGGCGCTGGGAGCGGCAGCCTCAGCAGCGAACTGGCGTTGGGCACAGTTCGGTATGGCGGTCCTGCTTGCCGGTCTGGCCATCGCCGGGCCTGCCGGCTATCAGGATAGCTACCAGACCGACGACGCCAAGTGGATCGTAGCCGAAGATCGGAAATGCTCGGAAATCGCGGCCTCGCTTCCGTCGCTGAAGGCCATTCCGCAACCGGCGCGGGTGCTGGTGGTGGGACTGGACGATTCCTCGCTGCCTTGGGAGTCTCAGGGCTTTGTGCGCCTGGAATTTGGCCGCCGGCTTTCCTGGATTGTCGTCTTGCCGCGGACCGTGCAATACCGCCGGAACAGCCGGCTGGTTCAATTTGTGGACGCGGGCGATGTTCGATCGGGCGATTTCGATTATGTCGCCACCTATCGTCCCGGCGGTACCCTCGTGAGCATTCGCGCCCTGGCCGCGATCCCCAAATCGGTATCGCTGACGGAGGTCCTGGTTCCCGGGTTATCTCCGCTCCTGGCAGCCACCCGGAGCAGACCGCCCGATCCCGTTCCGCTGATCCGCGCCGCGTCGCTGGCAATGGAGTGGGGGCTCTGGACCGAGGCTGCGAAGTGGCTGGAGCAGGCGCAGCAGGAAGGAGCATCCGATGCCACGTACCAGCGCCTTGTCTCCGAGTTGCACAGCCGGACCAGCGACACTTCCCGGTCCGTGGTTGCCAAACTCACCGCGCAGCCCGCGCACATCGTGCAGCCCGATGGCAGCGGGTTGGGAGTCACAGAGCTGTTTTGGACGGTACCGGACGGCGCGCCTTTTGAGATCCATGTGAACGCCCCGGACGGTCCGCTCTTTGTAGACGGTCAGAAATCAGGGCACGCCCGCACGGCAAAATGGGTCAAAAACGGCATGCAGTTCTTCCTTCAGGATGTAGCCGGCGGGAAGCCGTTGACCAGGGAGAATACCCTCGCGAACGTCACCGTGGAAGTGACGCGGTAGAAGGACGCCCTGCGCCGCTCTTCTCGCTGAAGATCGCATATTGACCGCCCAGGGGAATTTTGGCCAGCCAGGGTTCGAGCCCTCCCAGAATGCGATATAGGTTCTTGGGGAAATACAGAAAATACTCGGTCGTCTCCCTGGCGAATGCCGTTTGGGATGCCAGGCTTCGCCCTTCCCGGGCACGCAGCAGGATTGCATTCGCATCCACGGGGGCGCGGCGCACAATGGCCCGCGTAACCGGATTCAGCGGGTTATGCTCGATCATACAGAAAACGCCGCCCGGCCGCAGGACCCGGAAGATCTCCGCCGTCAGCGACAACCGCGCCTCCACAGGCACGTGGTGATAGACGCAGACCGCGGTTACGAAATCGAATTCGGAATCGCCGAACGGGATCCCCAAGGGATCTGTCTGCACGCGCGTCTCGATTCCCTCGATTGCCACCATCATCCCGGCCGACACGTCGCACCCCGCCGTTCGCCCAAAATCGCCCCGGAGCAGAGTGACCAGTTCGCCTTTACCGCATCCCACGTCCAGATAGCTCAATCCGGACATGTCCGCTTTTCGGCGGCGGAAGAATTTTCGAATCAACTGGCTCTTGCGTTGGTGAAAAAACAGCGACTCGTTTCCGGTGAAGCGATCGCGCAACGGATCCTTCAGCAGATCGTCATAGGAAGAGGAAAACTGGTCGAATTCGGGAGGCCGCATATTGGCTACACCTGACGAACGGCTTCGGCCAGAGTCTCAGGCTTGGGCCGTGCTTCCTCCATGTTGAAAGTGCGCGCCACCAGATAGAGCGGACGTTCCTTGGACTGCTCGTAGAGTTTGGCCACGTATTCGCCCAGGATGCCAATGCTGATCAGAATCGCACTGCCAATCAAGGATGTAAGCACAGTCAAAGAGGCCCAGCCGGGTACGGTATACCAGCCAATCAGGTAGGCCAGGATGGCGCGAGCCGCTTCTTCGAGTCCTACGGCTCCAATCAGCACGCCGAGCAGCGCGCTGACGCGCAGGGGGACCGTGGAGAAAGAGGTCGCCGCGGTCCAGGAAAAGGACAGCATTTTCCGCAAAGGGTACTTGGTCGTGCCCGCCCTGCGCGGCTGCCGGTGGTATTTGACCGCGATTTGAGCAAAGCCCACCCACGACGTCATGCCCCGCAGGAACCGGTGCGTCTCCCGCATGCGCATCAGGGCGTTCAGGCACTCCCGCGAGATCAGGCGAAAGTCACCCGTATCGACGGGCAAACGTTCATCCACAAAGGTCCGCATGATCCGGTAGAACAGCCAGGCCGTAAAACGCTTCTGGAGCGACTCTCCGGCGCGCGATTCGCGCTGGCCGTACACCACGTCGTAGCCTTCGCAATACCGCGCGATCATCTCATGAATCACGGGTAGAGGGTCCTGCAAATCCGCATCGAGAATCACCACCGCGTCGCCCCGTGCGTGGTCCAGTCCCGCCGTCGCGGCGATTTGATGGCCGAAATTCCGCGAAAGGTGGATCACACGAATACGCGGATCCGCCGCGGCCCACTCCACCAGTTGATGCAGGGTGCCATCCACGCTGCCATCGTTTACCAGGACGACCTCCACGGCGCAGGGTAGCGTGCCTGCGAACTCTTCGCAGGCGGACCGTAGATACGGTATCACTGCCTCTTCGTTGAACGTGGGAATCACCAGCGAGAGGAGGTTTGGACCTGAGCGTGGCTGAAGGAGGTGCCGGGTTGCTGCTTCGGATACGCTCATAGCGGCGCCAAAGGTACCGTCCCCTCCGCTCAGATGAACAATTCTTCGTCCTGCGTGGCGGTGTCCACGGGGGACTTACGGCCGCGTACGAGCGAGGAAACAACGGCGGAAACGCCGGCGGCCAGGCCGTTCAGTTCGCGAACGGGCTTCAGCGCGGCGCGCTTAACGGCATCGCCCACCTGCTCCACCTGCTCGACGGTGTGCCCTACTGTGCTATCGATTTGATCGAACCGCTGGCGTGCGCGATCGGTCACCCCGTTGAGCAGATCGCTTACCCGATCCACCTGTTGACGGCTGGTCCTGGCGATGCCGGCCACCTCGGCCGCAATTTCCGAAACGCGCGGCCGCGTTTCTGCGACGATGTCTCCGGCCTCTTCAAGAATCGATTCCACCTTGGGCCCGTTCTCACCGAGAATGCGTTGCACGCTTGCCAGAATCGCGTCGATCTTAGTGCCGGCTTCGTCGATGGTCTGGTTCGCGCTGGTGAGGATGGCTCCCACTTTGGGCCGGTTCTCTTCCACAGTGCGATTGGCCGAGGCCAGGAGCAGCGTTGCCTTTTCAGCCATCGGCCCTACTTTTTCGAGCGCCGGCGTGGCTCTTGCCAGCAACTTGGCGACATCGTCCATCACGGGCCCGAGTTTGCCGATCAGCGGCTCCACGCGTTCCAGCAGGGGGGCGGCCTTCAGTTGCACCTTCCGAGTCGAACGATAAAACGCGATTACGACGAATGCCTGCACGATGAACGCAAAGCTGGCGAGAGCCACTGCGGCCGTGACGACGATTCGAAAGGTATCTTCAGACATACGCAACTGTCTCCGAAACGGAGATTAGACCGTGCCTTCCGCCGGCGGCTGTCCAACGGTATCGCGATAGGCTCGCTTGCCGGCTTCCATCGCGTCCGCCAGATTGTCTTTTTGACGGCCAATGGCATCTTTGCCTTTGTCCACCCACTCGCCGGCAGTCTGCTTGAGATCGGAACCGCGCTGCTTGATGTAATCGGTCCCTTCGCCGGCTTTATTCTTGATGATTTCGCGCGTTTCCTGGCCGGATTTCGGCGCGAACAGCATTCCGAGTCCCACCCCCACACCCAAACCTAACAGAAAGGCGGAAAGTCCATTCTTGTCCATGTATGATCTCCTCAACGTTCGTTATCGACTTTCAAATCAGCGAGAAAGCCTCACCCGTCGCCATTTCCAGTATACTCCGCATGAGATTCTGAATCATGGAGCAACGCAAGATTCGCCGTCTGGATACAGAGGCTCTGTGGGGGTACGCACTGAAGGCATTAGGCGGCCGGGCCCACTCCTCGGGGGAACTCCGGGAGAAGCTCCGGCGGCGCGCCGAGCGCGAAGGCGATGTGGACGACGTGCTGCGCCGCCTGAAAGAATCCGGCTACCTGAACGATCAACGATTTGCCGAGGGGTTTGCCGGCGCGCGCCTGACCAACGAGAAATTCGGCAAGACGCGGGTCATTCAGGATCTGCGCCAGCGGCGCGTGGCGCCGGCCTTGGCCGAGAAGACCGTGCAAAAGGTGTACCGGGACGTGGACGAGTCCGCCCTGATTGAAGATTGGATCCGTCGAAAGTACCGGAATGCTCCCAGGGAGACGCTCTTTCAACAGGACAAGGATCTGGCGGCGGCGTATCGCAGGCTGCTGCGCGCGGGCTTTCGTACCGGCGAGATTGTGCGCGTCCTGAAGCAGTTCGCGAAGAATCCGGAGTTACTGGACAGTTGGGAAGAGTATGCCCCGGCCAGGATCGAGGAAGACGGAACCGAGTAAGTTGGATGGCCGAAGCTGTAAGCTGGTTATCTGTGAAACTCGCACTCATCGGGTACGGGAATGTTGGCCGGGCGCTGGTCCCCATGCTGCGGCAGAACTCCGCCGGGTTTCCGTTCACCGTGACCGGCATCCACACGTTGCATCACGGCACGGCCATCGATCGAGCGGGACTTACGGAACGGCCGGAATTCGGACCGCGCGCGGAATCCGTCGAAGCGTTCCTGAATGCCGCGGGCGCCGATATCGCCGTGGAACTGACCACACTCAACCCTTCCACCGGAGAACCCGCGATCGGGCATATCCGCGCGGCGTTCGACCGCGGCATGCACGTGGTGACCGCGAATAAAGGACCCATCGCGCACGCTTACGCCGGCCTGCGCGACCGCGCCTGCCAGGCAGGGCTGGTCTTCCGCTTCGAATCGGCGGTGATGGATGGCGCGCCGGTCTTCAACCTTTGGGAAAACGCGCTGCCGGGCCTCAAAGTGCTGGGCTTCACCGGCGCGCTCAATTCCACGTCCAAGGTGGTGATCGAGACCATGGAGTCCGGCGGCACTTTCGAATCCGGCGTGGCCGCTGCGCGTTCCATGGGCATCACCGAGGGCGATGGCGCTTTCGACGTGGAAGGTTGGGACTCCGCCGCCAAGACCGCCGCGCTGGCCAATGTCCTCATGAACGCACAGACAACGCCCCAGCAGGTTTCCACGCGCGGCATCGGCAAACTTACACCCGGTCGGGTACAGGAAATCGCGCGGCAGGGGAAGACGGTCCGGCTGATCAGCCGCGCACGCCGCACTTCATCGGGAATCACGCTGCGGGTCCGCGCCGAAGTAATCGATAAGGCCGACATACTGGCCGCGGTTCCGGGCACCGGCAACCTGATTCTCTTCCACACGGACCTGATGGGCACGTTCGGAACAATCTCCATCGAGCCTCTGGTGCAGCAGACCGCCTACGGAGTCTTCAGCGACCTGGTCAACGTGGCGCGCCTGGTGTCGTGAGTCCGCGACCCTTTCCCTGAAAGGGATTCGCGTGTGACGGCATTTCCGGTGTGGAGATGAACACATGAAAGAGATGGTCGTATCCTTACTGCTGTGCGCCGCGCCGCTTTTCTGCGCAGAACTTCCCGTGACGCAGGTAATGTTGTACAAGCACGGCGTAGGGTTTTTCGAGCGCTCAGGCAGGCTGGCCGCGGGCGAATCGGCACGGCTGGATTTCACGGCGGCGGAGATGAACGACGTCTTGAAATCGCTGACCATCGAGGAACTCGGCGGCGGCAGGATCACCGGCCTGCGATACGATTCGATGGACCTGTTGACCCACACGCTGTCCGCCTTTCCTTTTCAAATCGGCAAAGCCGAGCCTCTGAGCGGCATGCTGGACCGGCTCAAGGGCGAGCGTCTGGAACTGAAGTTCGGTAACGACACGGTGGCCGGCGTGGTGGTGAACGGCCGCCTGATTTCGGCTCCCGCTGAACACGAACAACTCACATTGCTGCTGGACTCCGGCGACCTGCGTAACGTGGATCTGGGCGCGGCCAGCAGCATTCGCTTCAGCGACGCGCGATTGCAACTACAGTTTCGCGATTATCTGACGGCCGTGGCCGCGGCGCGCTCGCAGGAGAAGCGCAGCGTGTATATCGACTCCACCGACGCCAAGGAGCGCGAGGTCAAGGCCAGTTACATAGTGCCTGCGCCGGTTTGGAAATCGAGCTACCGCCTGATCTTCGGCGCCTCGGGACAGCCCGTTCTGGAAGGCTGGGCCATTGTGGACAACACCACCGGCGAAGATTGGAACAGGGTGCAGCTTTCGCTGGTTTCGGGACGTCCCATTTCCTTCGTCAGCCAGCTCTATGCGCCGAAGTACGTGGACCGTCCGGGCGCGGAACTGGCCGACGATCGCGCGGCGCGCCCGGTGGTACACGCCGGCGCGCTGGACGCGAAAGACGCGGCGGTACTAGCCCTGCGAGCGCAGAACGGCGCTCCACAGCAGTTTCTGGCGCAAGCGAAATCGATTGCAGGATTCGCCGAAGCGAACATGCCGGCCCCGCCGCCCGCCGCATCGCCAAGCTCGATTGTGGCCGATGCCATGGCGCAGGAACTGGGCGAGCTGTTCGAATACCGCATCGCGCAGCCGGTCACCATCCGCAAGAACGAGTCAGCCATGCTGCCGTTCCTGCAACAGCCCATTGAAGCACGCAAACTGCTGATTTATTCCGACCACAGCTCCACGCATCCCACCGATGCCGCCGAACTCGTGAACGCCACCGGCAAGACGCTGGACGGCGGTCCCATCACCATCTACGACGGCGGCGCTTACGGCGGAGAGGCGCTGATGGAGACGTTGAAGTCCGGCGACCGGCGGCTGATCAGCTATGCCGTCGATCTGGGCACTCGCGTCACCGAAGCCTTCGGCAGCAAGGAGGCCGTGGTGCGGGAGATTCACTTGAACCGCGGCATCCTGACCACCCGCGCCGCCGCCGAAGAGACCCGCACTTACACGGTGCACAACGTGGACCCGAAAGCCAAATCGCTGATCATCGAGCATCCGGTGAGGCCGGGCTACGAACTGCTCAATCGGAAGGCCACGCGGAAAACGCCGGACGCCTACCGCTTCGAAATTCAACTGGCCCCCGGCGCCACCCAGGAATTTCCGGTGCAGGAAGAGCGGGTCTACAGCGAGTCCACGTCGGTATCCAACCTGAGCCCCGACTTGCTGCTGAGCTACGTTTCGAACCGCAGCCTGAGCGAAGCCGACCGCCGCCAACTGAAGCAGATCTCCGACCAGAAGAAGCTGGTGGCGGAGAACGCCCAGGCCATTCAGGACACCTCGCGGCAGATTCAGGAGGCCACCAGCGACGAGAGCCGCATCCGCCAGAACATCGGCAGCCTGAACAGCGTGAGCGGCCAGCAGCAAGTGGTGCAGACCTACGCCCGTCAACTGGACGCCAGCGAGCAGCAACTGGCCGGCCTTCGCGACCGGCAGGCCGACCTGCAACGAAGGAAGACCGGGCTGGAGAGCGGACTGAACAAAATGATCGATGGCCTTTCGTTCTAGCGGCAATCCGCAACTGACAACAGATTCGGCAGGTGCTAGTTTTTTCGCATGTGTGGCAAGCTCCTGGCCGGCGCCGGAACGTTAGCGATTAGTCAAGGCCGGCCGAACCTGCACTGCGCGTCGCTACTCCCGGATCCGGCAGCGGCAGTAACGTGACACTCTCCTGCTCGTTCGGATCCGTGCGCGCGATCAGTCCCGTGCATGGCTCGGACTCGCTCGCGTTGTATGGCAGGTGCGGCGTATTGGCCGGGATATACAGAAAGTCTCCCGCGCGCAGCCACACGTGTTCGCGCAAGTTCTCGCCGTACCACATCCCAGCCTCGCCGCTAAGCACGTAGACGGCGCTTTCGTGATTCTCGTGTAGATGCGGTTTGGCCCGCGCCAGCGGCGGTATCGTGACCACGTGCAGGCAGAGTCCCGTCGCGCCGGTTGTTTCCGCCGAAACGCCGGCAAAATAATCCAGCCCCTGCTTGCCCCGGTACTGCCCGCTTCGTTCGATCAATACGCAAGTGCGCGCGACTTCTTCTTTCATGCCTCCTCCTTGCACTCATCCTACCTGCACTCGACCCGCATTTGCGAGCGCACCGGGGTGTGGACTTCCCTTTCGGTCGCCACGTGCGACCCCCATTTTTAAAGGGCCCCACCAATTCCTTCTTTTTGGCGTCCACCGAAGATCACCGGGTCGCCCGTGCCTAACTAACCGAGGACCTTATGTCGCGCAAACGAATGAGTAACAACAAGAAAGTTGCCCTGCCAATGTTGAATCCGGATGCTGCGGGTATCGACATTGGTGCTACCGGGATTTATGTGGCAATGCCTCCGGACCGGGACCCGGAGCCCGTACGCATGTTTGCCAGCTTCGCAGAGGACCTGAACGCACTCGCGGACTGGTTGCAGCAATGCGGGGTTGGCACCGTGGCGATGGAATCCACGGGAGTCTACTGGATTCCGCTCAGAGCGGATTTTGGAGACCCGAGGTCTCGTTCGCCCGGGTACGTTTTTGACGTACCCGGAAAGTCAAAAGCCGCGTCGCAGTGACCCTACGCATGGCAGCCCAATCGTTGCAGCAAAGCGAGTCCGCCTTGGGCGAGTTCTACCGCAGGATGCGAGCCAAACTCGGAACTCCGAAAGCGATAACCGCCGCTGCCCACAAGTTGGCACGTGTCGTTTATCATCGCCTCGCCACCAAAGAGGCCTACGATGACAGCCTGTTTTCGAAGGCGGAGGAGCAATACCGACACCGGACCGGGAATCGGCTGAAGGCGCAAGCTCAGGCATTGGGCTTCACGCTCGCACCGGCGAAATCCTATCCGTTTCGGGAGGGGGTTCCTTGGGAGCATCACCCGTCTCCGCTTCACCGGCACGCCAGGACTACCACGCACCCTCTGCCTGACCCGTCAAAACCGGACATTTCTACTGCAGAGAATAGGACATTTCTATTTTGCGTTGACACCGCGAGGCGTTGGGGGCCGGGACACTATCCCGCTTTGCGTTCTCGCTGGAGCGCCTGATGCAGTAGGCCCTTGATGTAGGTCTGGCACGGCAGTCCCCGCTTGCCGGCAATTTCTCGCGCTACATCGATATCGGCAACCTGCATCCGGATAGTGACGGGCCGTGTCGCGTCACGCACCATAGGCAATGGCTTGATCGTGCCCGCTTTTCTCGCCTTTACGAAAAGGTGGGTAATGACTTCCGGATGGCCAATCCCACCATTCGGCCTCCTCTCCTCGATAGATCTCCTTTTGTTCCTGATGCATCGGGAAAGCCGTCACAAACCGGATCTTGCCCTTCCGTTCGGTCACGACAAAGGTCAGGAGCCTGCCGCGGTCGGTCTCGCCGAAGCCTAGCCTTCGCCGTTCGCGCTTGCGTCTTTGGAACTCGATCACCATGGGTCCGTTCCGATACATTCAGTACTTACTTCGTACATACAGAAAACCGCAATGGCAACCGGGAGCTAAGACGGCCCACACCGCCTCACTTCACCGGGATTACCACCTGATCGTGGAA
>JARLGM010000015.1 GCA_031292755.1 Candidatus Sulfopaludibacter sp. | reverse complement strand
GCGCGCGCACGTGCAGGCGAATCTGGCCGGCATCCACCTGCGAAAAAAAGTCCTGCCCCAGGAATGGTGCCAGCCCCAGACAGGCGATGCAGATCAGCAGGAAACCGGCGGCCACCAGCTTGCGGTGCGCCAGTGCCGACGCCAGCAGGCCGCGATAGCCGTGCCGCATCTTCTCGAATCGCTTCTGGAAGCCGTGGTGGATCGCGCCGAAAAAGCCGGGGGCGGCTTCGTCGATAGCGCCCTCTTCGCCGCTGGCATAGCGCTCCACCTCGGCCGCGAGCAGGTACCGCACCATGGTGGGCACCAGCGTGCGCGAAAGCAGGTACGATGCGAACATCGCCAGCACCACCGCCAGCGCCAGCGGCGTGAACAGGTAGCGTGCCGCCCCAGTCAGAAAGATCACCGGCACAAACACGATACAGATGCACAGGGTGGAGACAAAGGCGGGCGTCGCGATTTGCATGGCGCCATCCAGAATGGCCTGCAGAATGCCTTTGCCCTGTCCCAGGTTGCGGTGGATATTTTCGATTTCGACGGTGGCATCGTCCACCAGGATGCCTACCGCCAGGGCCAGGCCGCCCAGCGTCATTACATTGATGGTTTCCCCCATCAGGTTGAGCACCGCGAGCGACGCCAAAATCGAGAGCGGAATGGAAACGCAAACCACGATGGTGCTGCGCCAGCTTCCCAAAAACAACAGGATCATCAGGCCGGTGAGCAGCGCCGCAATGGTGGCTTCGCGCAGCACTCCCTGAATGGCGGCGCGGACGAAAATGGACTGGTCGAACATCAGCTTCAGATTCAGCGCGGCCGGCAGCGTGGAGCGGATGCGGGGCAGAATCTCCTTAATGCGCTCCACAATGTCCAGAGTGGAAGATCCGCCGTTCTTGAGTACGGTCAGCAGCGCGGCGCGTGCGCCGTTGTGCCGCACGATGTTGGTCTGCACGGCATAGCCATCGCGGACGTTGGCCACGTCGCTGACATACACGGTGGTGCCGTTGGTCTGCCGGATGGGCAGGCGATTGAACGCCGCCACCAGTTGCGGTGCGCTATTCAGTTTTACCTGATATTCCTGCGCGCCGATCTTGACTGAGCCCGAAGGCAGCACCAGTGACTGCGTGTTGATGGCGCGGGTCACGTCGTCGGCGGAAAGGCCCTGGGCGTACAGGGCGCGCGGGTCCAGGTCCACCGAAATCTGGCGCGGGCGGCCGCCGTAAGGCAGCGGGAAGGTAGCGCCCTGGACGGTGGCCATCTGAGTGCGAATGAAGTTGTACCCGTAATCGTAGAGCTGCTGTTCAGTAAGGGTATCGCTGGAGATGCTCAACTGCAGAATCGGCACGCTGGAGGCGTTGTAGCGCAGGATGAGCGGCGGCGTGATGCCGGTGGGCAGGGAGTGCAGCACCGATCCCGCCATGGCCGAAAGTTGCGCCACCGCGGCCTCCACTTTGGCCTGCGGGTGGAAGAAAACCTTGATGATTCCCAGACCCTGGAGCGACTCCGATTCCATGTGCTCGATATCGTTGACGGAAATCGTAAAGCCGCGCTCGGAGCGCACGGTGATGATTTCGGCCATTTCCTCCGGTGAGACGCCGCCGTAGCTCCAGATGACGCTGACCACCGGGATATTGATTTCCGGGAAAATATCGGTGGGCATACGCACCGCTGCCATCACGCCCAAAATGACGATGAGCAGCGCCATGATCACAAACGTGTACGGACGGCGCAGGGCGAGTTGGACAATCCACATGTGCTTTTTAGAGGCTCGGAGCGAGGAGTCTAAACTCTATGATAGCTTTTGGCGGCGCGGGCGGAACCGGTGGGCCGGCGCGCCGCCCCCGGGACCAGAAAAATCTGTCTCTGAAGGCTTGAGGTGAGGCATGCGAAATCTGGTGCAGGACCTGCGGTATGGTTTGCGAAACCTGAGGCTGAGCCGGGGCTTTGTGCTGGTGGTGCTATTGACGCTGGCGCTGGGAATCGGCGCCAATACCACCATCTTCAGCGCCATCGATAACAAGCCGCTGCCGTACCCTGGTGCGAACCGGGGGTGAAGCCTCTTTTAGGCCGCACGTTCCTGCCTGAGATGCTGGGCAGGGATCGCGAAGTGGTTCTGAGCTACGGACTATGGAAGTCGCGCTATGATGGCGATCCTCTCCTGGTGGGCTACACCAAAACCGACTTCGGCCGCGGCGCCAACAGCTTTATCGCCATCGCCCGTTTGAAGCCCGGCGTCAGTGTGGGCCAAGGGTCTTCGCAGTTGCCCTGCTTCTGTCCTTGCTGACCGGCCTGCCGTGGCGGTTTCCGCACTAACGTGAACGAACCACTCAAGGAAGGCGGCCGGACCGCCGGTACGGGCGGACACAACCGCCTGCGCCAGGTGCTGGTGGCATCGGAGTTGGCCCTGGCTCCGGTGGTGCTCTCCGGCGCCGGTCTGATGATCGAGAGCATGACGCGGCTGCTCGGGGTGGATCCTACCCCAACTAGAAATCATCTCGATCCAGCCGAGGCCCACGGCACGGTACCGGGGCGTTACCCCCAAAACGGTTAAAAACCCTTACGGTGCGGGCGCGCAAGACCTACTTCCGGCCGGAGTAGAATAGGGGAGCATGTCTTCCGGTCGCCCCGTCCGCACGGTTTGGATTCTGGCAGGACTGTTTTTCGGATTTGCCGTGGTGCTGGCCGGGCCGGCGCTGCTCTTCTGGGATTTCCTCCATCCAAACCCCTGGAACGAAACCAACCTGAACGCGAAGTTTCAATTCGTGCGCTATGAGTCCGGCGGCCTGGTCTTCCGCTACACGGTGCGCAATCTTACTAGCCGCGACGCGCGGTTCCGGCCTACCCTTACGGAAATCCGCGCTCTGCAATCGAAGGATCAGCCGGCGGTAGGTTACCCGAATGTCCTGCTCCCGTTCGAGGTTCCCGCAAATGGTTCACACTCTCTCGACGTGCGTCTGGAGCTACCGTCTTTCCGTCAACTCTCCTCTGGAATGTCATTCGGCGAATTCGGCTCGCCGCCATCGCCCGCTCCCGCATCCCCAAGTGCAACCGGGTTCAGCCCTCAGGACGCGCTCACCGATCTGGAGGGGTTCGAGTTGGTGGACGAGACCAACGGCATCCGCCTGGTGCTGCCGAGAGCCTGGTGAGCCCTGTTAAAATGGCGGTATAGATGCTCAAGCGATTTATTCTGTGGGATTTTGCGCGGGCCAGTTGGCAGTACGATGTCATGGTCGCGATCATTCTGGCATTTATTTTTCTCACCCCGCGAGATTGGTTTCGCGACCAGCCCCGCATTCCCAGTGCCAGCAGCATCATCCCGTTGCCGGCAGACGGCTTCTTCGTTCCAGTCGAAGTTCTGGCAAAGACCCCCGACAATCGGCGCGTCGTTTCGCTGACCCGGCAGATCCGGACGCTGCCCGGGCGAAGCCATTTCACAGTCACGCGGATTGAACCGATTCTGAATTCGGAAGGCGAACTGCAGGGTTACATGGCATTCGCGCGACCCTGAACCGGCCCCCCAACAAGGAGTAATAGGATGCCGAACCTTCGACCTTCGCTCGTCCCCATCGGAATCATGGCGGCACTCGCGATTCTGCCCTACGGCGCGCCCGCTGCCGACGATCTGGCGACTGTGTTCAGTTCGCTCGACAAAGCCGCCGCCGGTTTCCGCGGCCTGTCGGCCGATGTCCATAAGGTGAAGCACACTTCGCTCATTCCGGATGACGACATACAAACCGGAAAAATTCTGGTGCGCCGCTCCAAGCCGCATGAATTGCAGATGCGGGTGGATTTCGACCCGCCCGATCAACAACAAGTCGTGCTGGATGGCACGAAGGCCGAGATTTACTACCCCAAGCGGAACAGTATTACCCCGTATATACTCGGCAAGGCCAGCCGTCCAATGGCAGAACAATTGCTACTGCTTGGGTGGGGCACTTCGAGCCAGGACCTGAAAAACACCTTCGAGATCACATATGGCGGGCAGGAGATGGTGACTGGACAAAAGACAGCGCGGCTGGAACTGATTCCGAAAGATAAAGACCTGCTGGCTCACGTGCCGAAGTTCGAGCTTTGGGTTTCCGAAGATGGACCCGCCGCGGGGACGGCGGTGCAGGTGAAGTTTTACGAAAGAGGCGGCAAGGACTACAGCATCGCCACGTATACGAACGTCAAGCTGCAAAATATATCGGAGTCGCAGGTAAAACTCACGGCGCCCAAGAACGCTCTACGGGAGAAGCCGATCCATCTCTAAGTTTCGGACAGGGGTATGAAGAAGACCAGGGCCAGCAGTTACCGCTTGGAATACCTCGATTGGGTGCGCGGGATTGCGGCTCTGATCATGCTCCAGGGCCATGTCTTCGATTCGTTCACGAGAGCGGATCTGCGCACCGGCGGAGCGTTCGTACTTTCACAATTCGTGGGCGGAATGCCGCCGGCCATCTTTCTGTTTCTCACCGGAGTCACCCTGGCGTTTCTCATGGACAGCACGGAGCGGAAAGGCATGGGGCCGGCGTTTCGGGTGGTCGAAGCCTTCCGGCGGTCCGGTTATTTGTTTTTTCTCGCGTTCGCCTTCCGATTGCAGGCGTTCACTTTTGCTTTTCCGGCTGCCTCCTGGCAGGATCTGCTGAAAGTGGATGTTCTGAACTGCATGGGATTCTGCATCGCGGTGTTTTCCGTGATGGCCGTTTTCACCACGCGCGAGCGCATTCGCTTCTGCGCCATTCTGGGCCTGGGAATCGCGGCGGCGGCGCCGCTGGTCTCGCAGATGGATTGGACGCACGTGCCCTGGATGCTGCGTGCCTACCTGGTTCCCGACTATCGCTATTTCGGACTGTTCCCGTGGGGCGCGTACCTGGCATTCGGCATGAGCGCGGGCAGCGTGATTCGTACCGTGCCGGCAGAGTCTACTGAACGTGTGATGCAGTGGGGCGCGCTGTTGGGCGGCGCCCTGATTCTGGTGTCGCAATACTTCGCCAGTGCGCCCTTTAAGCTCTACTCCAAGGCGGAGTTCTGGCTCAACCACCCCGCGCAGATTCTCACCAAGCTGGGCGTCACCCTGCTGACGCTCTCATTGGCGTTCGTGTGGACGCGGTGGGGCGTCAAAGAAGGCGCCTGGAGTTTTGTGCGGCAGTTCGGGTTGACGTCGCTGCTGGTGTATTGGGTCCACATCGAACTGGTTTACGGCCGCTGGTTCTTCTTCCTGAAGGAGCGCCTGAACGTGCCCCAGACCGTTGCCGCGGCGGCGACGGTGATTCTTCTGATGCTGGGCCTTTCTTTGATCCGCACCAACTGGGAAAAGGTCAAAGCCACACTCAATGACATGGGCTGGCGCTTCGGTCCGAAACCCGACCCGGTGGCCGGCGACTAGCTTCTGCTACAATTCACCTGGAATGCCAACCCCCTCCTCCCAGTTCGCGCAGCGCGCCAT
Source organism: Candidatus Sulfopaludibacter sp. (assembly GCA_031292755.1). GTDB lineage: Bacteria > Acidobacteriota > Terriglobia > Bryobacterales > Bryobacteraceae > Sulfopaludibacter. The sequence goes on along the minus strand of JARLGM010000015.1, from coordinate 58,516 downwards.
TGGCCGCTCTCCTGACCGTCTCACGCTGGACGAGCGCGCCCTGCTTGTGGGCCAGTATATAGCCCTGGAGATTTACTGCCCGGATACGCTGCCCCTGCGCCGGATCGAAGCGATTGCCGGCAGCCTGGGGGAATGCATCCGCATGCTGAAGTCCCGCGGCCTGGACCCCCTGCGCTTCGAATTCACGCAACTGCATCCGGCCACGTGAACTCATCGCGGAGAGAGCATCCAACCAATTCGCGGTAGCGTTACGCTGCGAAGAGGTGAACCCAGCGGCGCAAAGCCGCGTACGAAAGGAACTGGTCGCTTATGTCTAAATTTACGCTTTGTTGGTCTCGATGTCCACGCCGATACGATCGCCGTAGCGGTGGCCGATACCCAACCGGATGGAGTCCATTCGCAAACTGGTTCACAAGCTGGGAGCGGTGAAGGATCTGCGGGCCTGTTACGAGGCAGGTCCAACCGGATACGTACTGTATTGGCAACTGACTCAGTTGGGAGTTGCGTGTGAGGTGATCGCACCGAGCCTGGTTCCCACCAAAGCCGGGGACCGGGTAAAGACGGATCGCCGCGATGCCGAGAAACTGGCGCGCTGCCACCGCGCCGTTGAGTTGACGGCGGTTTGGGTGCCGGACGCTGACCACGAGGCGTTACGAGATCTGGTGCGGGCGCGGGAAGCGGCGAAAAAGGATCAACTGAAAGCACGTCACCGATTAGGGAAATTCTTACTGCGACACGGACGGCGGCCGGAAGGGATTAAGGCCTGGACCAAGAAACATAGAGAGTGGATCAAGAGCCACGTGCATTTCGACCAGCCCGCACTGGAAGCTACTCTGACCGATTCCCTGGAGGAAGTGGACCACGTGTGGGATCGGATTGTGAAATTAGAGAAAGCCATTGACGAAGCAGTCCGCCAGGCGCCTCCACAGATTCGGGCAGTGATCGAAGCCCTGCAGGCCCTCCGTGGGGTTGCGCAAACCACGGCGGCAACCATCGTAAGCGAACTCGGTTCCTTGTCGCGCTTCCCCAGCCCACGGAAACTGATGGGCTACAGCGGCATGGTGGCGAGCGAGCACACGAGCGGCAACCGGGTGCAGCGCGGAGGCATCACCAAAACCGGCAACGGTCACCTCAGACGGGTGCTGGGAGAAGCGGCATGGGCCTATCAGCACCGTCCCAACGTGATCGGTTTGCCGGCACGCAGGCAGAAGAGCCTGGCGATCGGGGAGCAAGCCAAGAAGATTGCCTGGAAGGCACAACAGCGGCTGCATAAACGCTACAAAGCCCTGTCGGCGCGGGGCAAGAACAAGAACCAGATCGTGACGGCGGTCGGGCGCGAACTACTGGGCTTCATTTGGGCCATTGCCATCGAAACCGAAAAGCAGCACAAACTGGCTAAAACCGCCTGAGAGAAGAACTCGATGTTTCACTGGACAGCAGAGCCGATGACAGCGCAGGGACCACGAAAAGGAGAACCCTCCTCAGCTTCTATGCGGAAGGGGCTTCGGCCCCAACCCGCGCGTTTAGTCCGAAGCAGCTCCCGACGGATCATGACCATGCGGTTCCGACCCGCGAATATCAGATTGATCAATCGTCGCGTATGCTCCTGGGCTGTCGTCGGCCCTGCTGTCCAAAACCAAGAACGCTCAAAGCCCACCAGCGGGAACACTTCACGACCCCCCACCAAAACACAAAAGGCCGGCTTCCCTCCTGCGGAGGAAAGCCGGCCTGAAAACCCAAAACAAAACCCCTCAAATCGCGGGGGGCTTGACAGGTCGCTCCATATCAGAAGTACAGCTTCACGCCGAACTGCACGTAGCGGGGGGTGTTGCTGTTGTAGAGCGTGCCGAAGTTCGCTCCATACGCGTTGCGCAGTTGATAATTCTTGTACCCCTGTAGCGTGGTGATGTTGTACGAGTTTGCCAGCATTCCGTAGAAGTTTGCCGGCAAAGGCGTAGTGTAGAAGTTTGCCGGCAGGGCGCCGGTGCTGCTCTTTTGCCCGTTGATCATACTGACGATTCCGCTGTAAATGGCAGCGCCGGCCGCGGTGTTTTGCAGGGGCTGGCCATTGGCCGCCGCCCAGGTGTTGTACGCGGTGGTGGTGAGGTTGGCGGTGCTGGGAGCGCCCATGAAATCGGCCCCTCCGGCGTTGTTGGGGTAGACGGTGAAGATGGGGTGATTGAGGGCGTTTAGCGCATCGACGCGGAACTGCAAGCGGAATCTTTCGCTGATGCTGAAGTTTTTCTGGAGCGATAGATCGATCGATTGGGCCCAGGGTCCGCGAGCGCCGTCGAGCGTGCGCGGGGCGTTACCGAGTTGGCCGAGCGGCGGACGCATGAAGGCGGCCGGATTCAGGTAAGGCTGGCAACCGGTGCCCACCGGGCAGTTCTTGCTGTATAGCGGGTTCACCAGGGGCACGCCGGAAAGCATATCGGGGCGCGCGCTGTGGGTGGAATCGCCGAGCTGGTTGGTATCGGAAAGATAGACGATATAGGGGAATCCGCTGTTCCAACGGGTCAGCCCGGTGGCCGTCCAGCCTCCCACCACATAGTCCAGAGGCTTCCAGGCATTGCCCAACAGGGCGCGTCCCCGCCCGATGGGCAGATCGTAGATGGCGGATCCGTGGATCACGTGGCGCTGGTCGAAGGTCGAAACCGAGCGATCCGCGGCGCGGGTGCCGCCGAAGATCACCTGGCCGGGCGCCTGGCCGCCTACGGCAGTGAGGATGTTCTTATCGCCGCCGGCGCTCGAAGCGTCGTCGATTTCCTTGGAGTAGGTGTAATTCGCCAGGAACGTCAGGCCGCGGCTGACGCGATGGTTGACGTTGATGTATCCGGCGTGCCGGATGCTGTTCCCGGCGGCGTCATACCAGTTGTACAGGCTTGAGAATCCCAGGTACGGGCTTCCCAAAGTGCCCTGTTGCACCGCCAGAACCTTACCCGTGATGGGGTTGAGCCGTCCCAGGGGATCCGGGGTGGTGGCTATGGTGTTCACGTTCTGGGCAAGTTGCGCGGTGAGGAGGGCGTTGTCCTTGGGATTGATGTCTTCCTGCCCCATAAAAAGATGGATGCCCATGGAGCCGGTATAAGCGACTTCCACGGTGGTGGAACTGTTCGCCTGCCAGGACGTCGTGAAGTTCCAGTTGTTCACATAAGGGGTGTGGTAATTTTGCGAAACGGCGTAGCCGCCAAACGCCTGCTGGTAGTAGAGGCCGTTGACGAAACTTAAACCGTTCGCGGGTGGACCTTGCGGACCGAAGACCTGTGTAGCGGGGCTGACTGGCGTGATGGTGGGCGGGTTTTCTCCGAGACGCATGACATCGGTGGGATTCGCCGTTTGCGAAGGAGAAGTGGTTGCCAGGCCCGCGGTTGCGCCGAAATCGGGCTGCGGCAACTGGGTGAAGCCGCTGATGGGGGCGTGCGACATGCCCCATCCCCCGCGGAAGGTGAGGCGACGGCTTTGCAGAAAGGTGGGGCTCCAGGCGAAGCCAAAGCGCGGCTCGAAATCTCTATACTGCGGCGCCGTGAGATGCCGGGAATTGCCACCGATGCCGCTGAACGCAAAGGGCACGACCTTCGACGAGGTAATTACCTCGCCATCCTGCAGAACCAGCGGCGCGGGCAGATTCTGCGTTTGGGCCAGGTCCGGCCGGAAGACGCCCTGATTGTTGTACTTCTCCGTGCGCGGCATTTCGAGGCTGTAGCGCAGGCCGAAGTTCAGTGTCAGGTTGGATTTCACCTTCCAGTCGTCCTGTATGAAAGCGGCGCCGGCATTCCAGCGGTAATAATACGGTACTTCCACGTTGCGGGCGGTGACGCTGCCATTGACCGTGCCTAAGAGGAAACTGGCAAACGGGCTGCCGCCGGTGCCGGTCGAAGTCCCGGTGGAATCGGTCTGGATGTTGCTGAAATTGTAAACGCCACCGAAAGCTCCGTAGAGCGGAATGATGTTTTGCAGGGAATGGGAGACATCCACGCCGAATTTGAAGCTCATGCTGCCGTGGGTTTTGTAGACAATATCGGTGAAGCCGTAGCGCTCTTCGCGATCGTCTTCCTCCGTGGAGCCGGCGCCTCCGAAGCCGGTGGCGGTGCTGCCGCCGCCGCCCAAAGAGGAGCCGGGGAAGAGCGCGTTGAAACTCGGCAGGCCGCCCTTGGTGATGCTGGGGAGTCCGAAAGCCGTATTGAGGTTGGCGCCGGTTTTGGGATCCCATTGGGGGTCCACAGTGTTGCTGAAGCGGCCCCGCGTATAGTTGAGCCGCACATCGTTGAACACCGTGGGTGAGAAGGTATGGGTATCGGCCACCATTGCCTGGCTGCCCCAGCTATAGACGGCGCCATTGTTGGTGGGGCTCACCGGGGTACCCTGAATCTTCACGATGGGAGTTGCCGTGAAGCGGCCGTACAGGTGGTTCTTATCGCTGATGGTCTGGTCGACGCGGACAGTGTACCGTTTTTCGTCCTGCGTCAGCAGGCGCGGAGCATAAATGTTGGAGATGAGGCCGTTGCCATTGAGATAGTAGGGGCCCGCCGGGGCAATATACGTGAGCGCCTTTTGAGCGGTGGAATCCAGCATGTTTTTGGGAATCACGTTGCCGGGGAACGGTGCGAAGGCGGTTTGCCCGGTGGGCAGGGCAGCGGTCGTAAACTGATTGCCGGCGACGTTATAAGTGTCATAGATGGTGCTGTCGCTCTGGGTCACGGCATTGGGCGCGATCCCCTGAAATTGACTGACCACATTCTGTGGGAGCCAGCCGCTGGGAGTATTGACCAGGCCGCTGAAATCGCCATTGCGCATTTCCGGGGTGGGCATGAGGCCGTATTGGTCCAGGTGGTCGCGGCGGTATTGCGGCTCGATGGCGGCGAACCAGAAGGTCTTGTTCCTGCCGTTATAGATTTTCGGAATCCAGACCGGGCCGCCGACCGCCAGGGAGAACTGGTTGAACTTGAGCGTGGGCACCGGGCGCCGGGTCGAGGCCAGGGTGAATGGCGCCGCGGCGAAATCGGGGTTGCGGTTGTACCACAGGGCTGTGCCGTGCAGTTCGTTGGTTCCGCTTTTGGTGGTGGCATTGATGATGCCGCCGCCGGTGGTGCCATATTCCGCCGAAAAAGCAGACGTCTGGACGGTGAACTCCTGTACCGTCTCCGGAGTGAAACTTACTATGGAGCGGGCGAGGCTGACGCCGGTATTGTTGGTGCCGTCGGCCATGATCATGCTGCTCATGGGACGGCCGCCGCCCAGGGTCAGGTTGCAACCGGGGCAGGCGGTGCCGGCGGTGATTCCAGGATCTTCGCTGCCGGCATCGCCGCTCACGTTGGGCAGCGTCAGGGCCAGGTCCAGCACGCTGCGATTCAGCAGGGGGACATCCTGAATTTCCCGCTCGGTGATGGTCTGGCTGGTGGTGCCGGATTCGGTATTCACCATGGCCGCTTCCGCCGATACCGTGATTTTGGTGTCGATGGATCCCGGTTCCAGCACCACGTTGACAGGCGCGACGGAGGCCGTATCGACCTTGACGTTTTCGACTACCGCTTCTTTGAAGCCTGGTGCTTTCACCTGCACGGAATAGGTGACCGGCTCCAGGTCCGCGGCGGAATACGAGCCGTTTTCGGCGGTAGTCAGCTTGCGCACCTGGTTGGTGCCCAGATTGGTTATGGTGATGACGGCTCCGGCAACGGCCGATTTGGTTGAATCTGTGACGGTGCCGGATATGCTTCCGCGATTGGTTTGACCGCAAACGACGAATGCAGACAGTAATATCGTCGCAACAAGGCGATTCATTTTGTTATCCCTCCAGGTGAAAAAACCCCAAGACCTGGGGGACATTATGCGGATTCCGCTTGCATGACGGGAAGGGGATTTCGCTATGGCGATTGAAGTTTCTCAATGAAAAACGCCGTCGATTTTGCCAACCAGTGCATATTTTGCTGAATACGGGGCAATTAGCTGCTCCCCTGGGGGATTTTCCGCAGTCGCTTTGCGAGTTTGGGAGCGGTTTCGTGTTGTGTCTCGCGAAACGCTTCAGCTACAGCGAGGCTGGGGACGCAACAAAACAACGAAGCGAGCGCCAAAGGTATGAGTACCGGGTGATATCCAAAGTTAGCCGTACTCTCTGGCGTTAACATAACCTTGCCTGCTATTCAGCAGTGAACCGTTCCTACCGCTGGTGCATCAGCGCCTAATTACTAACGAGCGTCTTGTCGATAAGTGTATTGCGGGTTATTGTTTGTTCAATTCGCTTAAGAGGCAGGCGGTCCCTCCTCCAGTTTCGGCGAACTTTAGGGGGCCGCCCGCCAAAAGGAAGAAGATGAAGCAAGAATCAACGAGTGGGGCATACTGCAAAGTCTGCCTGCTGGCTCATGACGAAGAACTGCACCGAGCCACTCTGGCCGTACGGGAATGGCACCGGTGGCAGGTAACCAAAGGCTTTGAAGCCGCCAGGAACGAGGATGTCCCGGTGGAGGAACTTGCGGAGCCCCGTGTGGCTTAAGGCAGCGTTGGGCTGGTGAATTCGATTTTGGTTCCCGTGCCCGCCAGTTCGATGGCGTCCATCCGTTCCATGCCGGCATCTTTGCTGGTGCTGATGCGGGTGGCGTTGTAGCGGGCTGGCCCGTCTTCCACCGTCACCGCCGTCCGGAAAGACCGGGCGCTGCGGACATCCGTAAAAACCGCATCCTTTCCGTCCAGCGTCACGCGATACTGCCCGGGTGCCAACCGGAGGTTGCCGGCCTGTATGGGCTGCGGCAGAAGAACTTCATAAGCTACTGAGCTTGCGAAGCTTAGGCCTGCCAGAGCAAGGCCGGCCGCAAATAAGAAACACGCAATTCTGGTCATCCGTACTGTGAGACGTACCGGAGCGCGCCAGGTAACTACCACCGATAGAGTATTCTACTTGGTCTGTTTGGCGTGATGCGGAGCGCTCCGGCCAATTCTCCGATCTGGCAGCCATCCACCGCATCTGTCCACCGGGACCCAAGACGCTGCGGGCCGGGCTAGTGTCCGCCCGGCAGAGTCACGCTGACAGTGTCGCCGGTTGAGTTGGTGACGATCTTACCCCGCGTGTCCACGGGCTTGGGCTGCGGTTTCGGGGTCAGGCTGAGCGATGCCTTCTGTGCCGCCATGGCCTTCTTCAGTTCCTCTTCGGGAATGAATAGTGCCAGTTTCACGGTGCCATCCTTAGTGCTCAGGTTGAACTTCGTGCCGTTCGTGGGTGTCTTTTGGGCGCTCAGCATGGCCTCGAAAAACTGGAGCGATTGAGTCATCTTTTCGGCTTCCTGGGGAGACTTGAGGTGGAATGCCGCCTCGGCGGTGAGGCCCTTTTGAAACGACGCTCCGAATTCGAAGTGGTCCACGGCGTCGGCATTCAACCCGCCGGTCTGGCCTTTGGCGGCGGCGAATCCTTGGGGATTATCCCCCGTGCCCCACACATCGTATTTATCGGCCAGCGTGGCGATCCGCTCCGCCAGCGCCTGGGTGATTTTCATTGCGCCGGGGCGTTGTTCGGCAATCGCGTTCACGATGCCGGGATCTCCGGCAGCCAGCATGGAGTCGCCGATGCGCCTCACGATGCCCTTGGGGTTCTTCTTATCCACCAGTTGAACGTTACTGAACCGGCCCCACAGGATCGCCACCGTGGGAGGCTGTTCGCCTTCGCCTGTCGACGCGATCAGCACGGAATCCACATCCTTCAGCGGATTCAGCCCGGAGAGGCCGTTCTGCGCCAGCATGAGCATGGAGAGCGATTGGCTGCCGGTCTCCAGGTCCGGCAGTTGCGCCGAGTCAATCATATGGCGCACATTGATTCCGATCACTACCTTGCTCTGCGGTGGAATAAAATCCGTAAGCGCGGGCTGGGCCACCGTCAACGCGGAGCCGAAGAGAAAGAGCGCGAAAAGCCTCATATCGATAGGCTGACGGATGGTCAACAAAATACCAAGGCTGGCCTTGGTTAGTATGCCGCTACTTACGGGCGGTGACAGAGATCTCGATATGGGCTGCACTGACTGCCAGGGCCGTAACCCCCACAGTGGTCCGTGCCGGGCGCGGCGATTTGAAGACGCCGGTATACACCGCATTCATGCGCGGGAACAGGCTCATGTCGGTGAGATAGACCTGCACGTTGACTACATCGTCGAACGTCATGCCGGCCGCTTTCAGCACCAGGCCGATGCGGTCCAGGCAGACTTTCACTTCCTGTTCGAACTCTGCCGGGATCTGCGAGGTCTTGATGTCCTGACCCACGGTACCCGAGACGTAGAGGGTCCCGTCCACCAGAATGCCGGGGCTGTAAGGCGCCGTGGCGGCGGTGGCGGCGAATTCCGGAGGCACGATGGTCTTCCTGGCGGCGGAGAGGGAAAGCGTGAGAAGAAGCAGCGCTGCGATAGTCTTCATGGGGTCAACTGTAGCAGATCCTCCAGGCGCAACCGGCCCGTGTAGATCGCCATCCCCAGAGCGGCGTGTACGTTCATGGCGAGCAGGGCGCGCACGTCATCCAGAGTGGTGACGCCGCCGGCCGCGGTCAGTTCCAGCGATGTGGCTGCGCGCAGGCGCCGGAACCAGTCCAGATCGGTGCCCTGCATCATGCCTTCCTTATCGACATAAGTGCAGAGGAATCCCGAGCAATAAGGTTCAAGGGAGTGGAGCACCTCCTCGGCGGCCAGATCCGTGGCTTCCTGCCAGCCTTTGACCACGATGCGGCCGCCTTTGGAATCCACCGCAATGATCAGGCGATCCCGGCCCACGGCGTCGCGCAATTCCGCCAGCAGCGGATGGTTGATGCCGGTCTTGGTAAATGCGCTGGTGCCGGCGATGACTTTGTGTGCGCCCTGTTGCACCAGAGTCTGTGCCCGTGCTGCCGTGCGGACGCCGCCGCCCACGCGTGTGACGGCGCGCGATGCGATCATGCGGACCAGGCGGTCATTGGAACCGCGGCCCATGGCGGCATCCAGATCGATCACCTGGATTTCGGGGAACGCGGCGAACCTGCGCAGCATTTCCTCCGGCGAATCGCCCTCCAGCGCTTTGTCGCGGCCCTGGATGAGCTGCACCACTTTGCCGTCCATCAGGTCGATGCAGGGGAAAATCATGCGGGCGGCCTCACCGGAATGCCGCGCTTGTCCAACTCTTCCTTCAGTTGGTTGACGGTGAAGGTTCCGTAGTGGAAGATGGAGGCGGCCAGCGCCGCGTCCGCGCACCCGTCGGTGAGGACGCGGACGAAATGTTCGGGCGTGCCCGCGCCGCCGCTGGCGATGATGGGAATGTGCGTCGCCCGGGAAACGGCGCGCGTGAGCGGGCAATCGAAGCCGTCCTGCACGCCGTCGGTATCCATGCTGGTGAGCAGAATCTCGCCGGCACCCAGCGCTTCGCCCCTCGCCGCCCATGCCACTGCGTCGATGCCTTCGTCGTCGCGGCCGCCGCGCGTGTAGACATGCCACTTGCCGGGCGCCTGACGCCGCGCGTCGATGGCCAGCACGACGGCCTGCGCGCCGAACTCGCCGCTCAATTCGGCGATCAGCTCCGGACGCCGTACGGCCGCGGTATTCACCGAAATCTTGTCCGCGCCGGACATCAGGATGCGGCGCGCGTCGGCGATGCTGCGGATGCCGCCGCCCACAGCCAGCGGGATAAACACCTTGCGCGACGTGCGCGCCACCACGTCCGCCATGATTTCGCGGGCATCGCTGGACGCGGTGATGTCCAGGAAGACCAGTTCGTCGGCGCCATCGCGATTGTAACGGCCGGCCAGTTCCACCGGGTCGCCCGCATCGCGCAGGTTGACGAAGTTGACGCCCTTCACCACGCGTCCGCCCGTCACGTCTAAACAGGGAATGATTCGTTTCGCAAGCATCAGACTTCCAGAAAATTGCTTACGATCCGCAGTCCCACGGACCCCGACTTTTCGGGGTGGAATTGCACGCCGTACACGTTTGCCGATTCCAGCGCGGCCGTGTATTTCACTTCGTAGGTGCAGGTGGCGGCGGCCCGGGAGTTTTCGGGCACGTAATAGCTGTGCGCGAAATAGACGTAGGGGCGCGCACTCAAATTGCGCACCAGTCGGGACGCGGGCTGGATTTCGAGTTCATTCCATCCCATGTGCGGCACGCGGGCGTCCGCGGGGAAGCGCCGTACTTCGCCGGGATAGAAGCCGAGGCCGCGCACTTCGGGAGCTTCTTCGCTGCGCTCGAAGAGAGCCTGCATGCCCAGGCAGATTCCCAGGAACGGAACGCCCGCCCGAATCCTTTCGAGCAGGGTCTGGCGCACTTCCAGCGCATCCAGCGCGCGCATCATCTGGCCAAAGTGGCCGACGCCCGGCAGGATGATCTTCGATGCCTGCTGCAATCCGGCCGCGTCGCGCACCAGCGTGTACTCGCAACCGAGCTCGCCCAGGGTGTTCTGCACGCTGCGCAGATTGCCGGCGCCGTAATCGAATATCGCGATCATAGCAGTCCTTTCGTGGATGGCAGTTGGTCCTTCAGGCGGGCGTCTTTGGAACAGGCGTATTTCATGGCCCGCGCGAAGCACTTGAAAATGGCTTCGATCTTGTGATGATTAGAGCGCCCGTACAGCACCTTGGCGTGCAGGTTCGCTCCGGCGTGATTCACGAAGCCGCCGAAAAAATCCTCCACCAGTTCGGTTTGCAGATCGCCCACCTGCCGCACCTTGACCCGGTCTTTGTATACCAGCGCGGGACGGCCGCCCAGATCCACCGCCACCACCGCCAGCGTTTCGTCCATCGGCAGGACGAAATAGCCCGCGCGATTGATGCCCTTGCGATCGCCCAGCGCCTGCGCGAAAAGCTGCCCGAGCACGATCCCGGCGTCTTCCACGGTGTGATGCTGGTCCACGTCCAGGTCGCCGTCGGCGTGGAGTTTCAGGTCGAAGCCGCCATGCTTCGTAAACAGTTCCAGCATGTGATCGAAGAAGCGGATGCCGGTGGAGATTTCGTAACGGCCGCGGCCTTCGATCTTCAGGGAGCCGCCGATTTTGGTCTCCCTTGTGTCCCGTTGCAGGGTGGCGCTTCTCACGATGCGAACACCTCGTCCAGATAGTTGATGTCGTCCACGATGGCGTAAGCCCCGGTCTCCTGAAAGAGGAAGACCAGGTCCACGTAAAGCGGGTTGGAAGGCGCCGCGATGCCGATGAACGGCACATTGGCCGCCTTGGCGCACCGCGCGTCGTCAATGGTATCGCCCACGTAGAACGCGGCCTGCATCGTCAGAAGGCCGTCCGGCGCGGGCTTGTGATTCTGCACCTCATACATGCCTAAGATCGGGTCGAACACGATTTCCGGCGCGAAGCGATTCAGGGTGAGGGCTGCTTCTTCTTTGGGGCGTCCGGTGAACAGGGCGAAGCGGAACTGCCGGTTCAGCTTTTCCAGCACACCGGGCCGCGCCACCCATTTCTCGCGCAGGATGAGACCATCGCTGCCGTTGCCGTGAAACAGGTTCTGAAAGTGAGCCTTCACTTCGTCGAACGACGCATCCACTCCCACGCCGGTGACGATGTGGTGCGACAGTTTCCAATCGTCGTTCCAGCCGCCCTGGTTCTTGAATTCCTGGATTGTTTCATTGGGAATGCGCGTGCCGGTGAAGTGCTCCACCGTGCGGGAGATGGTTTCGCGGTAGGATTCGGTGACGTCCACCAGCACGCCATCCATGTCGAATACCAGCAGCGGTTTCATTGGTTCCAGACTTTCTCCAATTCGGCCAGCAGGCGGCGGGTCTGCTCGCGCGTCCCTACGGTGATGCGGACGCATCCCGGTGCTTCATAGCTGCGGTCGCGCACCAGGATGCCTTCGCCGCGCAGGGCGTCGCGCACTTCCAACGCGCGCTTGCCGAAATGACCCAGGACAAAATTGCCGGAGCTGGGCACGTAGGTGATCCCCAACTTTTCCAGGCCGAAGCAGAGCAGTTCGCGCGCCGCCAGCACTTCCGCCACGTAAGTTTCTACGTAGGCCGGGTCCTGGATTGCGGCCTGCGCCGCCGTTACCGCCAGCGAGTTTACGCTGTACGGCGACTGCGCCTTATGCAGCAGCGCCACGTTGGCCTCGTGCGAAAACAGGCAGCCCAGGCGCATGGCGGCCATGCCGAACACTTTGGAAAAGGTGCGGCAGACGAACAGGTTGGGGACGCGCTCGATTTCGGTAAGGGCGGTGACGCCGGAGAATTCGTAGTACGCTTCGTCCACCATCACCACGGCCTTGCGGGCCCGGTGCAGAATGCGCTCGATGCCTAGCAGCGAGATGCCGGTGCCCGTCGGGTTATTCGGGTTGGCGAAGATGACGGCCCGCGTCTCGGGCGTGATGGCGTCGAGCACCTCTTGCAGTGGGAACTCCATCGCGGGATACGGATACGCCACCTCTTTGATGCGCGCGCCCGCCACTTCCGAATAGAAGCGATACATGGCGTAGGAGGGTTTCAACATCACCACTTCCTGGCCATCGTCCACGTAGGTATTGACGAAAACCTGAATGGCTTCATCGGTGCCGTTGGTGAAGACGAACCGCTCCGGCTTCACGTGAAAGTACGCCGCGACGGCTTCCTTGGCCTGGCTGTACTCGGGGTAGACGGCCAGTTGTCCGGCGGAGATCTGCGTCTTCAAGGCCTCGATCACGCGCGGGGAACAGCCCACGGTATTTTCGTTGAAATCGAGTCGCAGTTTGTCGAGGCGGCCTCCGGTGGGCGGCGAATAGGGGGCCATCGAGAGCACCGCGGGCCGCGGCTTGATGCCGCCCTTGGGGAGTTTCAGGGCTTTCACAGGCGCACCTCCACGCTGCGCGCGTGCGCTTCCAGCCCTTCCGCTCGTGCCAGTGTAGTGATGGCGGGCGCGAGGCGTTTTAGCGCGAGGCGGCTCAACTCCTGCACGGAAATCACTTTCAGGTAGTCTGCCACGCTGAGCCCTCCACGCTGCCGGGCCGCCCCGCTGGTGGGCAGCACATGATTCGGACCGGAAGCGTAATCTCCCGCCGCTTCGGGACTGAAAGGTCCCACGAACACGCTACCGGCATGACGCACCCGCGCCAGCAGCGAGCGATCGGGGATGCTGAGATGTTCCGGCGCGAAGCGATTCGAGATTTCCATGGCTTCATCGAGCGAACTGACCAGCACGATGGCGGAATTACGCGCGATGGATTTCGACGCCACCGGCGCAGTGGGCAGGGTGGAGAGTTGGCGATCCACTTCTTTTGCGACGGCCCGGGCCAGCCGCTTCGAGGGAGTCAACAGGACCGCCGAGGCATCCACGTCATGCTCCGCCTGAGCCAGCAGGTCCGCGGCGAGGTGGCACGGATCGCCTTCGGCGGCAACGATCAGGATCTCGGTGGGGCCGGCGATGAAATCGATTCCCACTTCGCCGGCGAGGAGTTTCTTGGCGGCGGCGACGTAGATGTTGCCGGGACCGACGATGCGGTCGGCGCGCGGCACGGTGCGGGTTCCGTAGGCGAACGCGGCGATGGCCTGCGCTCCGCCCATCTGGAAAACGTGCGTGAGCCCCAGCAGGGCTGCCGTGCCGAAGACTTCGCGCACGGGCTGGGGCGACGCCACGCAGATGTTGGGCACGCCCGCCACCTGCGCGGGAATGGCCGTCATCATGATCGTTGAGGGCAGGGGATAGCGGCCGGAGGGGATGTAGGCCGCTACAGTATCGAGCGGACGCACCACCTGTCCCAGGCGCATGCCAGCGCCCGCGGGCTTCATCCATTCGCGCGGCATCTGCAGTTCCGCGAATCGCCGGATGTTGACCGCGGCCGTTTCGACCGCAACGCGAAATTCCGGCGCGAGCGCTGCTTCGGCCACGCGCAGTTCCTTCTCCGGAACGCGCACGCTCTTCCGTACCAGTTTGTCGAACCGGCGGGCGTATTCCAGGAGCGCCGCATCGCCGCGCCGGCGCACGGCTTCGAGGATCGGCCGCACCACGGTTTCGGCCTCGGTCAAGCGCGCGGCCTTGCGCGCCAACAGGCGGCCCACCTGTTTGCTTTCGAGTATGCGGATCACAGGACGATCTTGTTCAGCGGGTATTCGACAATGCCTTCGCCGCCCGCTTCCTTCAGTCTGGGGATGATGTTGCGCACCGTGGATTCGTCGAGAATGGTGTTTACCGCCAGCCACTCTTCGTCGCTCAGGTTCGAAATAGTGGGCCGCTTCAACGCCGGCAGCACCGCCAGCACGGCCGGCAGGTTGTCGCGATGCACGTTGAGCATGAGCCCGACTTTGCCCAACGCGTTGATGGCGCCTTCCAGCAGCATCTTGATGTCTTCCAGTTTGCGGCGTTTCAAATCATCCCGCCAGGAATCTTTATTGGCGATGAGCTGGGTGTTGGACTCGAGCACGGTGTCGATGATCTTCAGGTTATTGGCGCGTAAGGAAGAGCCGGTCTCGGTGACTTCTACGATGGCGTCGGCGAGCACCGGCGGCTTGACTTCGGTAGCGCCCCAACTGAACTCCACCTTGGCCTTGACGCCGTGGCCGGCGAGATAGCGCCTGGTGGTCTGCACCAGTTCAGTGGCGATGATCTTGCCGCCGAGGTCCTGCACGGAGCGGAAGCCGGAGGCTTCGGGCACGGCGAGCACCCAGCGGACCTTGCCGAAGCTCTGCTTGGCGTAGATGAGGTCGGCGACGGCGATCACGTCGGCTTCGTTCTCTTCGATCCAATCGCGGCCGGTGAGGCCGGCATCCAGAATGCCGTCTTCCACGTAGCGGGCCATTTCCTGCGCGCGAATCAGCATGCACTCCACTTCGGGATCGTCAATGCCGGGGAAGTAGGAGCGGCTGCTGGTGGTGATGGAGAAGCCGGCGCGGCGGAACAGGTCGATGGTGGCGTTTTCCAGGCTGCCTTTGGGAATGCCGAGCTTGAGCTTCATGCTTTGCCTCCGTAGACGGCATCGGGATCATAAGTGCGCGGTTCGGCCACCTGCCAGGCGCCGTTTTCGAGCCGCCGGAAGAAGCAACTCTGATAGCCTTCGTGGCAGACGCCCGGGCCTTGCGCTTCCACTTTGACCAGGACGGCGTCCAGGTCGCAATCGGCGGAGATTTCCTTGACCAGCAGGCGGTGGCCGGAGCTTTCGCCCTTGGTCCAGAGCTTCTTGCGCGAGCGGCTGTAGAAGGTGACGAAGCCCGTGTCGACGGTTTTGCGGAACGACTCTTCGTTCATGTATCCCACCATGAGCACGCGCGACGAGGCGGCGTCCTGCACTACGGCGGTGACCAGGCCGTCGGACTTGGCAAAATCCAGATTCATACGCGTAAAAACAAAAAGCCCGCCGTTTTTCGCGGCGGGCGTCCTTTCCAAATTCCGTTGAAGTGCAATCAGAAAATGGCCCGTCGCGAGTGGGCATGGCGATGATGATGGTGCCGCGCGACGGTGATTGCTGCCATAAAACAGCAGTATAACACGCGGAGAAATCCGTCTGTCCTCTGTTAGTGGTGGGGCGGGGCGGCGTCGCCGGGCAGAGGCGCGGCCAGAACCAGCGGCGGAGCGGCACTTTCCTTCACGCGGATGATGGCTTCGACTTTCCGCACCGCGCCGGTCCGCAGAGTGACGTGCGTGTCGCCGGGCGTGGCCTCGGCCGCCGCCGGAACGGTTGCGCCATTCACTTCCGCCGAGATCGCCGTCGCGCCCGCCTCGAAGGCCGGCGACAGGGTCACCGCGAGCGGATCGCCCGAGATCGTCAGCGTGATCCGTGCCTCGCCCCGCGACCGCCGGATCTCTCCCGCCACCACCGACTTTCCCACGCGGTAGTTTTCGATCTGTACGCTCCACGTCTGCGGCAGATGCGGCCGCACCACAAGCATCCGGTGAATAGCGTCGCCATCGAGGCCGATCATGCCGCTCACCAGCGGATTCACCACCGCCGACGATGAAAAAAGCTGGTGCGGAACCGCATGCGGCAGCGATTGCAGGCGTTCGCCACTCAGGTATTCCGGTATGTAGCCCGCGGCATTGAGTCCCGTCAGCGCCGCCATACCGTGAAGGTGGCGCAACCCGCCCGCGGCCTGGTGGTTGGCGTATTCGGCGAGGATGGCGAAGCCGGTCACGAACGGCCACACGCTGCCATCGTTGTAACTGAGCGGGTCGTAGTTGGGACTGTCGGTGGCGAACAGGCGGGCGCCCCAATCCGTGGTCAGCTCGGGACGGTTCAGATGGGCCGCGGCTTTCGCGGTCCGTTCCGGGTCCAACCCGCCGAATGCCAGTGCGATCCCCTGCCAGGCCGATTGCGCGGTGTAGACGGATCCGTCCGTCAGGCGCGCGAAGGCATAAGTGGCCTTCGATTCGACCCACCACCGGTTCAGTGCCGCCCGCGCGCGCCCACGGCGTTCCGCGGCATCGGTGGGAGGCTTGCCCGCCGCATCCGCCAGCCGGATATAGGCGTCGAGTGCCGCGAGCCAAACTCCCTGGAGGTAGATGTCATTAGCTACCCGTCCGCTCAACGCCCCCGTTTCCACCGCGCCCGCACCGGCCTTGCGGTTGGAGAGCAACCCGTCGTCATCCAGCGCGCTCACGCAATACGTGTAGGCCTTCTCCAGCGATGCCCACGACGCGCGCAGAAATTCCAGATCGCCCGATCGCACCACGTATCGCCATGCCGAGTAGATGTAGAGCGGCGTGGTATCGCCGTGATAGTAGCCGTAGGGGTACTTGCTCCAGTCGAGCAGGGCCGCGCTCTGCGTCAGTTCGTGCTCCAGTTTCCCGTCGGCGCGCTGGTGGCCGCGCAGAAATTCGAGCGCTTTGCGGGCGCGTTCGAAGTCGCCGTAATCGACTACGCTCCAGGAGTTCATGAGCGCGTCACCGCCGAAGTACCAGGCAAAGCCGGGCCGCTCGCTCTCGCCCGATCGCGCATAGCCGGCGACCAGGCCGCAACCCACGCCTTCGTTGCATGCCCAGCCCTTATCGATGGCGTACGTGGCCCAACGCACGGCATCGTTCAAGGCTGTGTCCGGAGTGCGCACCCGCAGCGTCCGCGCCGCGAACTCCTGGTAGTAGGCGTCCCGTTGCGCCACCATCTGCGCGAGGTTGTCCAGTGCCCGGCGGTACTGCTCGCGCGATGACGCGATCACGATGGGGATCGTATGGCGGCGCGCGATCTCCGGCGTCACTTCCATTTCGGCCAGTACGCGGCGTCCCGGCAACTGGTGTCCGATCTGCTCGCTATGGGTCGAAAACAGCGGCGAGCCGATCACGCTGGTATGTTGCCGCAGCCCCTCCCCAAGGATGAAGGCCTTCTCCTTCTCGTCGAAGGAACTGCTCTGTCCGCCGAAACTGGCCGGCCACATGGGCTTCATCTCGGGTATGAAGCTGGCGCGCAGGCGGAGGGGGCGGTTGGTGTCGATCTCCAGCAGGACCAGCAGCACGGGGTCGTCAATCGCTGCCAGCCAGGTCTGCCGCACGGTGAACGCCGCGTGCGAATGCGTAATGGTGACACGGCCGGGCGAAACCGCGACCGTTTCCGCCATCTCGGCCAAGTCTACCGGTTCCAGAGCGCCATCGAAATACACAGACAGGCGAAAATCGCGCGCCACCTTGATGGGGTTCAGCCACGCCTCGAACGTGCCATCCTCCGCGCCGAGGATGGCGCCCTTCGGTCCGATTGCGTCCAGGTAGTGAGATGGCTGCACCGGCTTCCGGATCACCGGCTCGGGTGGGGACAGGTTGAGGCGCCCGGGCAAATCCGGTACTTGCCCGAACGCGCCTCCACAGAAGAACAGGAGTGCCACGACGGTCCGCATGGGACTGATTGTAGTGCAATGGCAGCGGTGGTACACTCCGGATGCTATGGGCGAGGATAAACTTCAGATCAATTTCTTCGATGGTGCGCGCCCTGCTGAGAAAGTGGTGGTGCTTGAGGGCGTATTGAATGCGGAGACGGCGTTCCGCTTTCGCGATGCCGTGCGCGAGGTTGAGCCGGCGGACCTGGTAATCGACATGAGCCGGGTCCGGTACGTGGATTCCAGCGGGTTGGGCGTGCTGATCGGGCTCTACGTGACGTACGAGCGGATCGCCCGGCGCCTGGTTCTGGCCGGACTCAACGATCGCATCTGGGATCTGTTCCGGGTGTGCAAGGTGGAGGATGTCTTCACCCGGTACCCCTCGGTCGCCGACGCCGAGCGTGTGGTATCGACGGCTGCCGAGACCGTGCCCTCGTGAAGACTTGCGTACTGCCCCAGGGAGAGCCATGGCTGATGGAGCGTGGCGGGACGTCAGCTTGCGCGAATGCGCCAATCTTGTTGCGGAAGACGCCGGGCGGAAAACAAAAAAGGTTCCAAGTGATCTAATTCCCAGCCTTGCCCGCCACCGGCATGCACGGTGCGAACATCGCGATCGGGAGCGCCGGACGCTTGGCCTGTCGACTCCCCGGCGGCTGGTATTGCCAGCTACCGGATCAAAGCCTTCAGACACGCCGCAGCCTGAGTCTCCCGAACGGGACCGGACGCTCGTAACGGCCTTTCGCTCCCCCACAACCGCTGCCCCTTGCGAGGCCCCGATTCCGGGATCGAAGTTCCCAGCCTGCTACTTCGCGTCATCGCCTGCCGGATTCCCTGCTCCACGGCCCGTTCCGGTTCGCCCCGGTTCCGGCCGCTTCAAACGGCTGCTCTTTCGGCTTCCGCTCCCTTCAGGACTCTTGCATCCCTTCGGATCAAAGCGTTACACCGGATTCGCCGCCGCACGGCCCGCCTTCTAAACTGCGAAGAATTGCTTGACAGGAAAGAAAAATAGTACTAAATAATTAGTATATGACCGGGAACTTGTTGATCGTGGCTGCGATGTTCCTATGTCTCTCCGTTTGGGCCCAACCTTCTGCGGGACCAGAGTTTGACGCCGCATGGGTGAAGCCGAATCCGTCGACTAACGAATTGTCGGTTTTGATTCCTGCGAATGCGAAGTTGCTGGCGAAGCATGTGAGCCTGATGCGCTTGATCAGTTTCGCCTACGACATCCCTTACGCGAGGATCTCGGGTCCTTCGTGGCTGGACGCGGACGCATTTGATATCCAAGCAAAGGGAAAATTCGGATCAAAGGACGCTGACGTAAGACTGATGACGCGGGCGCTCCTGGCCGAGCGGTTCGGACTACAGTGTCACCGGGAGACTAAGGAAGCAAGAGTGTACTTTCTGGTCCCGGGCGGCGGTGGGTTCAAACTGGTACCGGCGGATGAACCAACGCCGCACCGCCCCAACTTCCCGCCGAGCCCTCACTCTACGATGGGTGGGGACGGGACTATGGAGGATCTTGCCTCACATCTCTCCAGATACGCAGGGGCCCCTGTCATCGACCGAACTGAAGTTGCTGGGGAGTTCCATTACTACCTTTGGTGGGGGCGCAACCCCGAAACTGACCCCGACATTTTCCAGGCGGTCAAGGAGCAACTGGGCCTGAAACTGCAAGCCGGTAAGGACAACGTGGAATTTCTCGTGGTTGACCACGCCAGTAGGACGCCGACGGAAAACTAATTCTCCTTCAGCGGCTCATTCAAGCCCTCTGCTGAGGAAATCGACGATGACGGCATAAGCGGCAAAAAACAAAAAAAGTTCCAAGTGATCTAATTCCCAGCCTTGCCCGCCACCGGCATGCACGGTGCGAACATCGCGATCGGGAGCGCCGGACGCTTGGCCTGTCGACTCCCCGGCGGCTGGTATTGCCAGCTACCGGATCAAAGCCTTCAGACACGCCGCAGCCTGAGTCTCCCGAACGGGACCGGACGCTCGTAACGGCCTTTCGCTCCCCCACAACCGCTGCCCCTTGCGAGGCCCCGATTCCGGGATCGAAGTTCCCAGCCTGCTACTTCGCGTCATCGCCTGCCGGATTCCCTGCCCGTTCGGCCTTTCTGCTCCACGGCCCGTTCCGGTTCGCCCCGGTTCCGGCCGCTTCGATGCTTCTGGCCCGTTGCAGTTCCCTCGGCTGGCTTGCCGGCTGCGTTTCCAGTTTCCGCTCCCCTTCGGGAGTTTTGTCTCCCTCGGGATCAAAGCGTTCCACTAGCTTCGCCGCCGCGCGGCCCACCTGCCGGATGCGCCCGATAACCGCTCGCTCCCCACAGCCCATTCCATTGCTAGTCGTGACTGCGGATCATCGTTCCTGGTTCGCTACGTTCCGGAGGCTCGCTGTTCCTTAAACCTCTTGGAACCTTCTCCACTATGCTCGCGAAGTTGTTTTCGGTCAATGGTTTCCGTGCGTTCTTGAACGGTTTTCAACAACATTTTTCTTTTGTGTTTCCAACGGGTTACAGGGAAGTAACAGTGAATTGCCTGTGGATAAAACGGCTGCCGGGAGCCGTGTTTTTGCGATACTGGAGCCTGGTGCGCAGACTTGCCATCCGTCCCGGCGCGTTGGGCGATTTCATCGTCTCGCTCCCCGCCCTGGAGTGCCTGCGCAGGGATTACCTGGAAATCTGGACCGCCTCGGCGCATCTCCCGCTGGTTCAATTCGCCGACCGGGTTCGCTCCATCGCATCCACGGGCCTCGACCTGACCGGTGTGACCGAACCCCCGGCATCACTATGGGAACAGCTCGGCGGATTCGACTCGATCGTCTCCTGGTACGGAAGCAATCGAGACGAGTTCCGCCAAGCGGTCAGCCACCTGCCCTTCACATTCTTCCGCGCCCTGCCGCCACAGGGCGTCACGCCGAAACAACACGCCGTAGATTTTTACCTGGCGCAAGTGCGCTCCCTGTGCGACTGCAAAAGCGACGGGATTCCGCGAATTCGCTGCGATGTGGCGCGCGCGGATTTTGTCGCGATCCACCCCTTCTCCGGAAGCCCGCGCAAGAACTGGCCGCTGGAAAATTTCCGTGCGCTGGCGGCGCAACTGGCCTTGGAGTCGCCCGTACAGTGGTGCCGGGGGCCGGAAGATCCACCGCTCGCAGGCGCGGTGGAAATCGCAGACCTGTACCAGCTTGCCTGCTGGCTGGCCCAAGCCCGGCTGTATGTTGGCAACGATTCGGGCGTGACGCACCTGGCCGCCGCCGTGGGCACGCCGGTGCTGGCTCTGTTCGGCCCTAGCGATCCCGACGTCTGGGCGCCGCGCGGTCCGCAGGTCCAAATCGGCCGGTTCGCCTCACTCGTGCCGTAACGCCTCGGCCGGCTGCACCGAGGACGCGCGGATTGCCGGCGTCACACAAGCTACCGTCGCCACGCTCACCAGCGCGCCCGCCGCGCCGGCCAAGAGCGCCGGATCGTTCACCGCCACCCCGTAAATCAAGCCGGTATGCAGATGCGGAGCCAGATACAAAGCGCTTTTCAGAACGCTTCCCAGCACCAGCGCCGTACCCAATCCGGTAGCCGCACCGGCCAGCGTAAGCCGGGCTGTGTGGCCCAGGGTCAAGCCGACAATCGAGCGGGTCCGGGCCCCCAGCGCCAGCCGGACGGCAAACTCGCGCGTGCGCTGCGCCGTGGAAAACGCCACCGCGCCATACATTCCCACAGCAGCCAGCAGCACCGCCAGACTCGCGAACACGGTTACCAGCGACAGATTGAATCGCGCGCCGCGCAAGTCGCTGCGCAGGCGTTCGTCCATGCTCGCCACATCATAAAGCACAGCGTCGGCATCCATGCTACGCAGTTCTCCGCGCAACGCGGCGGCCAATGCTTCCACCGCGCCGTTGGTCTTCATTACCACGTACATGGATCGCATGGGGTTCTGCGCGAACGGCAGGTAGACATCTTCGAAGGGCACTTCGTCCAGCCCCAATTCCTTGGTATTGCGCGCCAGGCCCACAATTTCCACGCCGCCGGCGGGAATCGAAGGGTCGCCGTCAGACAGCAGCGTCAGGCGGCGCCCCACAGGGTTCTCGCCGCCGAACAGCGCGCGAGCCAGGTTCTCATTGACGATGGCCACGCGTGAAGCGTCCGGCGAATCTGCGTCGCCAAATGCTCGCCCGCGCAGCAGCGGAATCCCCATGACGCGAAAATACTCCGGCGTAATCACCCGCGCCAGCGAATGGAGGGATCCGCCAGCCCGCTCGAGTTGCACGCCGGCCGGAAAATCCAATGGCAGACCGTTCACCAGCGCCGCGCCGCGAATGCCGCCGGCACTGCGCGCCTTCTCCAACAGTCGCCCGAAGAACAAGCGCCGTTCTTCAGGGGTGCTCTGTAAGCCGCCTCCGGGAGCGATCCGCAGGGTCAGAACCCGATGCGGGTCGAACCCGAGCGGCGCCTCTCGCAAACGCGCGTAGCTGCTCACGAACAAGCCGGCGCTGAATAGCAGCACAAACGCCAACGCCACTTCCGCGCCCATCAGCATATCCAGCCGGCACCGTATGCCACGGCTGGCCGTCCCGCCTTTCGGACCGGCGCGCAAAGAACGGTCCAGATCGAGTTTGCGCTGACCCATCGCCGGGGCCAGCGCGAATAAGAGTGTCGCCGCAAGGGACAGCGCCAGTACGAAAGCGAGGGCGCTGCCATCCATCGCCAGGTTTTCCGAGCGCGCCAGTTTGCCGGCAGGCAATACCGCGCGTACCCCGGCCACACCCCAAGAGGCCAACAGCGCACCGGCAGCACCGCCGGGAATGGCGATCCAGGCATTCTCCGCCAGCGCCTGCCGCAACAGCGCTCCCCGCGGGGCCCCCAATGCCATCCGCAGGGCATATTCCTTGCGCCGCCCGGTGAAGCGAACCAACTGCAATCCAGCCACGTTTGCACAGGCCACCAGCAGCACCAGGCAGGCGAATCCCAGAAACAGGTAGAGCGTGCGCTGCTCGAATTTCGTGGACGCTACGCGCAGGTTTTCCACCCGCGCTGTCCAATGGGCGTCTTCGGGATGCCCGGCCGATAGTTGCCGTGCCAGCGCGTTCATTTCCAGGCCCGCCTGTGCCCCCGTCACCCCGTCTTTCAGCCTCCCGATCACCAGCAGCGCCCGCTGATTGCGCTTCCGTTTCGGATCGGCGGGATGCAGCGGCAGGAAGAGGTCCGGCTCCGAGGCGCCCGGCACAAACTCCAGCCGGAACACCGGCGGCAACACTCCTACCACGGTGTACGACTCGCCATCCAGCTTGACCTGCCGGCCCAGGACGTCCGGCGCCGCGCCAAACCGGCGCTGCCGGAACGCGTCCGACAGAATCAGCGGCCGGCTCTCCAGGGACCGCTCCTCGGCATCGTCGAACGTCCGGCCCAGCGCGGGACTCACACGCAGCGTTTCGAAGAACCCCGCGGAAACCGCGTTCGACCGCACGCGCTCCCCGGCGCCGGTAAGGCTGTGGCTCTCCCCGTACGCCATAGCGGCCAGCCGTTCGAAGCTGCGCGCCTTCTCCCGCCAAACCAGAAAATTGTCCGCCGAAACGGGATTGCCCAGAGGGTTCGCTTTGGTGTTGAACTCGGTCAATTCCACCAGCCGCTCGGATCCGGCAAACGAGAACGGGCGCCACAGCACCGATTCGGTAATGCTGAACAGCACCGTGGTGGCGCCGATCCCCAGACTCAGGGTAACCAGTGCCAGGGCGAAGTATCCTGGAGTCCGCATGAGACTCCGCAATCCCAGCCGCAGTTCGTGGAACGCATCCATGGCGCGAGGCGAAGCACTCAGCGGACCAAACCGGTTATGCCCATTTCCAATTAGTTACAGTTACCGGCGGTTCTTCGGCTGTTCGCTGAAGGGATGTCAACTGTTCACCTCCGGACACGGGCGGCGGGCGTGCGGGCCACCTCGTTAGAATAGCGGTAGTGCCTCCTTTCCGTTCCTACGTTTTGATTTCCCGCGCACAGATCGCCCGGAATTATCGCAATGTCTGCTCGGTGGTGGGCGCCGGCGTTGACGTGACCGGCGTAGTCAAGGCCGATGCCTACGGACATGGTGCGCTGGAAATCGCCCGCGTGCTGATCGCCGAAGGCGTTAAATGGCTGGCCGTGAGTTCCGTCGAGGAGGGCGTGGCCCTGCGTGCCGGCGGCATTCAACAGCCGCGCATCCTGGTGATGGGCGGATTCCTGCCCTACGAAGGTCCGGCCCTGGTGGAATACGATCTCACCCCGGCGGTTCACTCGCTGGAACAGATTCGCCAGCTCGACCGGCTGGCAGCCACCGCCGGAAAGGCGATTCGCTATCACCTGAAAATCGACTCCGGCATGAGCCGGCTCGGGACCCGCGCCGCCGCCGGCGAAATTCTCGCCACGCTGCACCAAAGCCGCCAGGCGGAACTGGAAGGCCTGATGACTCATTTCGCCTCCGCCGCCGACTATACCAGCCCCCAGACCGACCATCAACTCGCCTACTTCCACTCGATTGCCGCCGAGTTGCGTGCCGCCGGCGTCAACGCCGCACGCCTTCACACCTCCAGCACCAATGCCATCGGATACGGCCGCACGGCGGGCTGGCACAACATGGTCCGCGCCGGACACGCCCTCTACGGATACGTCTCACCGGCGCGCGGCGAGGCGCCCCGCCAGTTGCTGGAAGTCAAACCCGCGCTCACCTGGAAAGCCAAGCTCATGACCGTAAAAGATATCCCGGAAGGCGCCCAGGTGGGCTACGGCGGCAGCTTCCGCGCGCCGCGCCCCATGCGCATCGGCATCCTGGGCGCGGGCTACGCGGATGGCATCTTTCACCGCCTTTCGGGCCGCGGCCGGGTGATTGCCGATGGCAAACTTACCCCCATCCTGGGCACCATTTCGATGGACCTCACCACCATCGACCTCAGCCACACCACAGCGCTGGCCCCCGGCGACGAGGTGACCCTGTTGGGCACAGAGGGCGAGTCCAGCCTCGACGCCCAACAGATCGCGCGCGTGGCAGGTACCATCTCGTACAACATTCTCTGCAATATCAGCGCTCGCGTTCACCGGATCTATGCGTAGAATGGTATCTGGCGTGCTCGGGGAAATGCGGCATTTGTCACAGAGAATGTATTATTCCGGTGATATCATGGGGAGCAGATGAGCTTACTGTCGCCCAGATTGCAACTGAAAGTAGCGCAGAAGCAGATTCTTACCCCGGGTCTGGTTCAGATGGTCACGGTCCTTCAGCTCAACCGGCTGGAGCTGAAGGAGATGATCACCCAGGAGATCGTCAAGAATCCGGTTCTGGAAGAATCCGCCGACGAACCAGCCGAAGAGGTCACGCCGGAGGAACTGCTGCCGTTGCTGGAAGCCGAACCGGTGCTCGACCCGGCCGACAAGCAGCTCCTGGAGGCCGCCGTGTTGAACGACGCCAACTCCCTGGATGGCGGCGGCGATGTGGCCATCAACGGTAATCTCTTTCCCGATGCCGACGAGACGGCGTCCGCTGTTACGGAGCCGGACGCCACTTTGGCCAACGACCCGCTGCTGGATACGCCGCCGACTACCGACCCTTTCGACGAAATCGACTTCGGCTCGTTTTTCGACGATTACCTGGATCCTGGGTACAAATCTCCGGCCTCCGAATCGGTGGAAAAGCCTTCGTTCGAGACTTTCCTTTCGGCGCCGGTCACCTTGGGCGATTATCTGCGCTCGCAACTAAGCGTCAGTCTGATCTCCGACGAAATCCGCAACGCCGCCGAGTCCATCATTGGAAACCTGGATGACGATGGTTATATCTCGGCATCGCTGGAAGAAATCGCCGCGGTAGGCGAGCACACGCCCGAGCAGGTGGAACAGGCACTGCACGTGGTGCAATCGCTGGACCCGGCGGGCGTGGGCGCGCGCAATCTCAGGGAATGCCTGCTGCTGCAGATTGAGAGTATCAACGGCAAGGGCGGAGTGGCGTGGCAGATTGTGACCAACCATCTGCGGCTGCTGGAAACCCGCCAGTATAAGGAGATGGCGCGCCTGCTGGGCCGGCCGCTCGAGCATATCGAAATAGCCGTTCATATGATCCAGCACCTCAATCCGCGCCCCGGCCTGCGCTATTCCGGCGCCGGCGCACGGGTGGTGGAGCCGGACGTATTTTTCATCAAGGATGGTGACGATTACATCATCCAGATGAACGATGAGGACGTGCCGCAGCTCCGCCTGAACGCGCAGTACCGCAAGATGCTGGACCGCGATAACGGCGCTACCAAGGAAGTGCGCGATTACGTGCGCGAGCGCTACACCTCGGCCATCCAGCTCATGAAGAACATTGAGCAGCGCAAACAGACCATCATGAAAGTCTGCCAGGCCATCGTGCGGCGCCAGACGGAATTCCTGGCGCAAGGTCTGGACGCGCTCAAGCCCATGATGATCAAGGAAGTGGCCGAAGAGGTGGGCGTGCACCCCTCCACGGTCAGCCGCGCCGTGGCCAGCAAGTACGTGCATACGCCGCAGGGCGTCTTCGAACTGCGGTACTTCTTCTCCGAAGCCGTCCAGGGACCGTCCGGCAGCGCCACACCGCTGCTGCTGCTGAAGCGCATGGTCAAAAAGATGATCGAGGAAGAGGATCGCACCAAGCCCCTCACCGACGAACAGATCACCGCACTTTTGCAGAATCTGGGAATCAACGTGACTCGGCGCACCGTCGCGAAGTACCGTGAAGACATGAAAATTCCTTCCACGCATCAACGCCGCGTTCGCAATTGAGGTACCTGTAGGCCCCCGGTCTGCGCCAGTCCCGCTAATTCGAGTTATAAAGGGAGTGGAGTGTTTTCGGTCGTTGTCTGCCGAGAGGGAGAGGCAATGAAGATCAGTTACACGGGTAGGCAGGTAGAACTGGCTCCAGCCGAACGAAAAAAGTTGGAGGCCGAGTTTGCCAAGATTGGCAAACTGCTCGACGGCAAGCAGGAGCGCGAAGCGCACGTCGTCTTGTCCCAGGAGCGTCATCTGCACAACGCTGAAGTGACCGTGAACTACTACAACCATCCACTGGTGGGACTGGGGTCCAATAGCGATTTGTTCACGGCGATCCATAGCGCGGCACAAAAGCTGGAGAAGCAGGCGGTCAAAGCGCGGACCAAGTGGCGCGACACCAAGCGCACCCCGCGTAAAGCCAGTTCAGAGGTGGAGAGCGAACCCGCAGCGCCCGCCGATGCCCAACCGGACGGCGCTCCCAGCGGCCGTGTCTATCACGTCAATCATCACGGCAAGCGCAAGCCGATGACCCTGGATGAAGCGCTGCTGGAAATGGACAAGACCCGCGATTATATGGTCTACCGCGACGCCGATACGGACCGCGTGCACGTCCTGCTGCGCCGGCGCGATGGCAATTTCGATCTTGTGGAGTCCTGATGACCGCTTCCCATTTCATTGCAGGAGACGCGGCCGGCCGTGGCGTCTAAGCTTCCGCGCGCACAGAAAAAAGCCCGCCCGCGAAAACCGGAACTGGTAATCATCACCGGTCTCAGCGGCTCGGGTAAGGGTTCGGTCTTGCGGGCCTTGGAGGATCTGGGCTATTACTCGGTGGACAATCTGCCGCTGGAGTTGATTCCCAAGTTCGCCGAATTGACCCGGGACAGCGCCAGCATCCATGGCGCCGCGCTGGTGGTGGACGTTCGCGGGGGCACGGGGCTAAAGAAATTCCCGGAGATCTTCGGCAGCATCCGCAAATCCGCCGGCGCCAGGCTCATCTTCCTGGAAGCCGACGATCAGGCCATTCTCCGCCGCTTCAGCGAAACGCGCCGGCCTCATCCCCTGGGCACCGACCGCTCGGTCCTCAAGAGCATCCGCTCCGAGCGCGCCCAACTGGCCGATATCCGCGCCCTGGCGGATCTGATCATCGACACCAGCAAGTTTACCGTTCACGACCTGCGGGAGTTCATTGGCGAGCGGTTCCGGGGGCAACGGGATGAAGGGAACATCATGATCTCCGTGACCAGTTTCGGCTTCCGGAACGGCCTGCCTCCGGAGAGCGATCTGGTATTCGATGTCCGGTTCCTGCCCAATCCCAACTACATTCCCCGTTTCAAGAATCTCACGGGAAAGAACCCCCGGGTGGCGCAGTATATTCGCTCCTTTCCGCAGACCCGCGAGTTTATTAAACGGATCGCCGATTTACTAAGTTATTTACTCCCCCACTACATTCGGGAGGGCAAAAGTTACCTGACCATCTCATTCGGCTGTACCGGCGGGCAGCACCGTTCCGTCATGATGGCCGATGAGATTGGCAAGAGTATCGAGCAAGCCGGTTTCAGGGCTAAAATCACTCACCGCGACATCGTGAAAGCCCGGTAGCGCAGGCCTCACCACTTTGTGCAATTGTAGTAAGCTGGCATTTCTTGTGTCTCGACAAAAATGGGAGTTGTTCGTAGTTAGCGCGATATTTCTGCTGCTGGAACTGGCGTTCATTCGTTGGTTTCCCGCGCACGTCCTATTTCTCACTTTTTTCACCAATACCGTGCTGCTGGCGTCGTTCCTGGGCCTGTCCTTGGGCTGCATGGCAGCCGGCCATCGCAAGAACTACCTCACGTATACTCCGCTCCTGCTGGCCGTTTCGCTGGCAGCGGGAATCGGAATGGAATCGGTGCGGCTGGCCCTGCAAGACATCATCGACGTGGGAAGCAACAAGGCGGCGCCGCAGATGGTCTACTTCGGCACGGAAGCGCACGTAGCGGATGTGGCGCGGTTCGTGATCCCCATTGAGTGCGTCGTGGGCGTTTTCTTTGTGCTGATCGCCGTCACGATGGTGGGCCCCGGCCAATTGCTCGGGCGGCGCCTCGCGGCCATCCCGAACCCGGTGGAGGCCTACATGATCAACATCGGCGGCAGCCTGGCGGGGATCCTCGTATTCCAATGCTGCTCCTGGTGGCTTCCCCCGGTGTGGTGGTTCGGCCTGGCGGCTGCCGGGCTGGTTTGGTTTCTGTGGAAGGATTCGCCGCGAAGGTGGTGGGCGATCGGACTCTGCGCCGCCACACCCATTTTGCTGCTGGTTCCGGATTTTCTTTCCCTGGGGGTCATCCTCAAACGGTTCCCCGTGGAGTCCTGGTCTCCGTATTACCGAATCAACTACTCGCCGGATTCGCGGTCGATTGTGGTGAATCTGCTGGGGCACCAGAACATGGTCAGCCGGAAGGCTGCGTTTCCCGCATACGCCATTCCCTACCTGTTGAATCGGGACACGGCGCAGCCTCCCTTTCGCGACATTTTGATTATCGGAGCCGGATCGGGAAACGACGTGAGCCGCGCGCTCCAGTGGGCCGCGCCGGACGCGCGAATCGATGCGGTCGAAATAGATCCCGTCATCCAACACCTGGGCCGTGACAATCATCCCGACCATCCCTACCAGGACCCGCGCGTCACCGTGCACCTCACCGACGGCCGGAACTTCCTGCGATCCACCGGCCGCAAGTATGACCTGATTGTCTTCGCACTGATCGATTCCCTGGTTCTGCACAGCAGTGTCAGCAACCTGCGGCTGGAAAGCTACCTGTTCACACGGGAAGCGCTCAGCGACGTGCAGCGGGCGCTGGCCCCAAATGGCCTCTTCGTCATGTACAACTACTTCCGGCAGGGGTGGATTGTCTCGCGCCTGACAAGAACCGCGACGGAGGTTTTTGGCCGCGTTCCGGTGGTCCTCACGCTGCCCCAGCGCGATGCGATCTCCGCGTTCGAGAAAGCCGAAGGATTCACCCTGATCTTCGACGGCCCCCGTGCCGCCGCCATCGAGCGTGGATTCCGCGAAAAGGGCGCTTATGTGATTCCGCCCGGCCCGCCCGGTATCGATCTGCCGGATGGGTTCGGCGCGCGCGCGGTGCCGGATGCCACGCTCCTGAGTCCCTCGCGCGTCGAGGTTCCGTCCGGCCTGCGTCCGGCGCGCGATGCCTGGCCGTTCCTGTATTTGCAGAGTCCCATGATCCCCGCACTGGTCTGGCGAGGGATTCTGGTGATGGGGCTGATCTCTTTGGCCATGCTGCGGCTTTTCGGGTGGCGGACGGGGGGACGCGAGTCCGCCCGCCTGCACTTCACGATGCTGTTTCTGGGTGCAGGGTTCATGCTGATCGAAACCACCGCCGTGGTGCACATGGCTCTGATTTTCGGCAGCACCTGGATTGTGAACGCGGTGGTGTTTTCCGCCGTGCTGGTGATGATCCTGGTCGCCAACCTGCTGGTGTTGAATCGCCAGCCAGTGCGCCTGAGCGGCTATTACGCGGGGCTGTTTGTGACGCTCGCACTGAACTTTGCGGTCCCGCTGGATACGTTCCTCGGCTGGTCTTTGGCGGCGCGGGCGGTGTCGGCGGGAGCGCTGGTCCTGGCGCCTGTGTTCTTTGCCGGGGTCGTCTTTGCCTCGCTCTTCCGCCAGGCCAAGAGGCCGGAGCAAGCCCTGGCGTTTAACACCGCCGGCGCGATTCTGGGCGGATTTGCGGAGAGCAGTTCGCTGCTCATCGGGTTTCAGTACCTCATCGTGATCGCCGCCGCAATCTATCTGGCTTCCTGGGCGCTGGCGGGGCAGCGTGCAATGAAGCACGTGTCCGCCGCTACCGGCGCGTGACATGCAGAGGGCCTTTTATGCTGTGGCTCTGTTGGCCCTGGCGTGCCTTTTGCTCCGCGCGGCTCGCACGGGACTGGCAGGCGATTACGTCGATCCCATCAGCCACATCGCCACCGTAGAGGAAGCGATGAATGCGAGCAGCGCCATCGCCATGGCGCAACACGGAGATTGGCTCACGCCCAGATTCATGGGGCGCCCGGCTCCTGAGGAGGCGCCCCTGCCGATCTGGGCATCCGCGCTTTCCGCGCGCCTGCTGGGAATCTCGCGCCTCTCCCTCCGGCTTCCGGTCGCCCTCGCCTGCTCCCTTGCCCTGGGCCTGGTGTTTCTCTTTGGCGCCGAACTCAGTTCCTGGCAATCCGGCGTCTGTGCCGCCGCCCTGCTCGCTTCCAGCCATCTGTGGCACGTTCTGGCTTCCTCGTGCATGGCCGCTGGCCTGCTCACCGCGTGCTGCATCGCCGCGGTGTACTGCCTGTTCGCCGACCCGTGGCTGGAAACCAAGACCGCCCTGTGGGGCTTTTCAGGCGCCGTAGCCGCCGCCATTCTCACCAGCGGCATCGCCGGCATTCTGCCCCTCGGGGTGCTGGGACTCTACTGGCTGGCCGCACCGGGCAAGTATAAGCCGGGATTCCTGCGCGTCTGCATGGCCGCAGCTCTGTCGCTCGCGCTGGCCGCACCCTGGTTCCTCTATCAACTGGCCGCTCACGGCCGGTGGATCCGTGTCGGCGCACCGCCGCAGGCCTCGCATGAAAATCACGCCCTGTATTACGCGATCCGCACGGCGGCGATGGATCCCGTGCTGGTGGCCGTCGCCGTGGTTGCGCTGGCGGGCTTCGTCGCGGCCCTGCGCCAGCGCTCCTTCGCGGCTACCCTGCTGCTTTGCTGGATCCTGGCCACGCTGGCATTCGTCGCGGCAGGGCCGTTCCCCAATGCCGCCCGGCTGCTGCCCCTCTTACCGGCGATGGCGATCCTGGGCGCGTCCTACGGACCGTTCTCCACCATGCGGCCCGTCTGGTGGATGCTCGCGCTGGTGGCCGCCGCGTTCGTCCTGAAGGCCGGCGCCCCCAACTCGCCCGCAGGCATCTCCTTCGCCGCCGGCACGGTACAGCCGGTGGCGCCGCTGGTCTCGTCTTATTGCGAAAAAGAGCGCGGCAACGAATTCATCCTGGCCGGCAGGGATGATGGCTTCTACGCCGCCACCCTGCCTCTGCCGCGCCTGCGCTATGCTGAGGACCTTGTTCAGGACCATTCTCCGGCGGCACTCGCGGCCCTCATCACCACCCATCCCGACAGCGATTTTCTGATGCCGGATCGCTACCGCGCCGCCGCCGCATCGGACTCCCACGTTCTGATCGATGCCGCGCCCGATCACTTTTTCCTGCTTTCCCGCCGTGCCCTTCCCGCCCCGCCACCCCGCTGGTCCTGTGGACTCTGACGGGCGCTACTCATGCCGCAGCGCATCCATTGGATTCAGCCGGCTGGCCCGGTGGGCCGGAAGATATACGGCCGCCAACGCCACGACGATCAAAACTGCCGGAACCGCCGCGAACACTACGGGGTCGTGCGGCGGAACGCCGAACAGCAGGCTCGCCATCAGCCGCGCCAGGGCCCATGCCGCGGCCAACCCCGCCGCAGCGCCCGCCAACGCCAGCGACATACCCTGACGCACCACCATATCCCGTACCCGCCCGGATTCCGCTCCGAGTGCCATGCGAATCCCGATCTCCTGCCGCCTCTGCTCCACCGAGTACGCCATCAGCCCATAGATTCCGATGGCCGCCAGCAGCAGTGCCGCACCCGCGAACACCGCCATCGCCAACATGCCGAACCGCTGCCGTCCGGTCTGCGCCCAGACTACCTGCTTCATGGGTGCCACGCCGGTTACCGGCAGGCCGGTTGCCTGTCGCAACTGCTCCCGAATGGCGCCGGCCAGCCGCCCAGGCTCGCCTTGCGTCCGCACGACCCATGCAATGGGCAGCAGACGCAAAAAGAACGCACTCTCGGCATCCGGAAGCTGCGCCTGCGGCACGTACAGTACCGGCCGGGGTCTGGCATCCAATCCCTCGGTGCGGATGTCGCCCACGATGCCTACGATTTGCCGCACCGGCTCGCCCTCCAGTTCGCTGACCCCGCTGCCGCGGCCAATCACGATCCGCTGGCCCAAGGGATCTGCGTCCTTCCAATACTGCCTGGCCAGGCTTTCGCTGATCGCCACCACGGCGGGCGCCCGGTTGTCATCGCCGGCGGTAAACGCGCGGCCGTGCTTCACCGGAATCTGAAACGTCTCGAAGTATCCTGGCGAAACGGTGGCCCATCCCACATCCGGGCCAGCGGCCGCCGGCCGGCCCAGGATCTGGAAATTCTGATCGAACGTGCCCTGCGCCAGCGGCAGGCAGCAGGTGGCGCCGGCCGCCGCAACGCCCGGCAGCGCCCGTACGCGCTCCAGTCCCTGGCGGAGGGCCTCCGCCACACCGGCGGTTTTCGCATATTTGGGACCTGCCAGCAGCACGTCCAGCGTCACCACGTGCGTAGCGTCGAAACCCAGATCCACGTGGTATAACGCCAGGAAGCTGCGAATCAGCAACGCCGACCCCACCAGCAGAACCACCGCCAGCCCCACCTCGCTCATCACCAGAAAACCGCGAGCCCTGTTGTGCCGGAGACCCGCGCCCGAGCGCCCGCCGTCTTTCAGGTCCGAATTGAGATCCGCGCGCGAACCCTGCACCGCCGGGAAGAGCCCGAACAGAATGCCGGTGAGTAGGGAAACCCCCGTGGCGAACGCCATGACCCGCCAATCGACCGTGACCGCCTCTCCGTTCCTCCCCACCATCGGCAGTTCGGCGGTGTTGACCGCCAGCAGCGCTCGCACGCCGGCATAGCCCAGCAGCAATCCCAGCGCACCTCCCATCGCACTAAGCAGCGCACTTTCCGCCAGCAGTTCCCGGATGATCCTGCCACGCCCGGCACCCAGCGCGATCCGGATAGCCATCTCGCGCCTTCGTCCCGCGGCCCGCGCCAGCAGCAGGTTTGCCACATTCGCGCAGGCGATCAACAGCACCAGGCTCACGGCGCCGGAAAGCACCAGCAGGAGCGGGCGGTCGCCACCCGCCAGGTCCTCGCGAAGTCCCCTGGCGGTGAAGCTCTCATTGCGGGCCAGCGCGTTCGGAAACCGGATGCGATACGCTTCGGCCGATACGCGCAACCGCGCCCGCGCCTGCTCCAGGGAGACTCCCGGTTTGAGGCGTGCCGCCACCTCGAACAGGTCGCCCTGATCCTCGGTGTGCGGGTCGATCTGCATCGGCACGTACACATCGGAGAACGGCCCGGATTCGCGCACGGCTGAAAAGTCCGCCACGATGCCGACCACGGTGTGAGCCTCGCCGTTCAACGAAATCGTCTGGCCCAGCATCTGGGGGTTGCCGCCGAAACGGCGCCTCCACAGACCCTCGCCAATCACGGCCACGGGCGCAGCGCCGGGGGAATCCTCGGCCGCCGTAAAGGTGCGCCCGCGCAATACCGGAATGCCGTAGCACCGGAACGTATCCGCCGAGGCCCGAGTGTACCGCCACTCTTCCGCCACGCCGCCGCCGGTGTAGTTGGTCACGCCGCCCATATACGCGGAGACATCCTGGAACACGCCCCGTTCCGCCCGCCAGTGGATGAACTTCGCCGGAGAAGCGGCGCTGCCATCGCCCGATGTGGTGGCCAGCACCACCAGGCGCTCGGGATCGGGCACCGGCAGTGGCCGCAGCAGCACCGTATTGACGATGGAAAAGATGGCCGTGGTCCCGCCAATTCCCACCGCCAGCGCAGCTAGCGCCGTCAGGGTGAACCCGGGGCTCTTGAGGAAGATGCGGATCGAGTGCTTCACTTGCCAGTATGGTACACGCTTTCGCCGTGCGATCCGTGGATGATTGCTCTTGCCGCCGACCCCCGCGGTAAGCACGCCCGCACTCCCAACAGGTAATAGGATGCCCACATCTGGAACCCGTATACTACGGGGAGAGGTGAGCTGATGCAGATACTGATTGGAGCCGCCATCGGACTGCTCGCGTGGTTCGTGCTGCGCTTCCTGGTGATGGGGCTGTACACCGTGGATCAGAACGAAAGGGCCGTGAAGACAAGCTTCGGCCGCGCTGTCCGGGTGCCGGGCAAGACCACGCTGGATGACCCTATGGCCGAAGCCCTGCGGCCGGAAGAAAGAGAGCGCTACAACTATCCGCAGGTGCGCGTGATTCCACCGGGCGGCCCGTATTTCAAAATGCCCTGGGAGCAGATCCACAAAGTTTCCATCGCTACCATGACCATCAACATGGCGCTCGATCTGGAAGACCCCACGGCCAACGAACGCGGCACGCGCCTGGAGGCCGTCACCAAGGATCAGCTCAATACCGGACTCACCGGCCAGATCCGGTACCGCGTGAGCGAATCCAATCTGTACGCCTTCCTGTTTGGTATCAAGAAGCCCTTCGTCCATGTGATGGCGTACTTCGTTTCGGTGCTGCGCCAGCGCATCGCCAACTTCGAAGCCAAGACCCCCGTGGCCGCCGCGGAGGCGGGCGTGGGCGGCGCCGCCGATATCATCCCCATGGCCGGAGCGGAAATGACCGGCATCTCCATCAACGACCTGCGCAAGAATCTGCGGGACCTCAACGAGTACATGGATGCCGAATGCCGCGCTACCCCCGCGCGCTACGGCGTGATCTTCGATGCTTCGCTGATCACCGGCATCGACCCGCCCGACGAAGTCGAATCGGCGCTGGCTGCCATCAACACCGCCCATAACCAGGTTTCCAGCGATATCAGCCTGGCGCAGGCCGGTGCGGATCAGCGCGTGGTGCAATCCCGGCGCGCCGTCGAAATCGAAACCCTGCGGGCGCAAGCCGAAGTGGAACCCATCAAATCCCTGGCCGCCGAACTCGCGGAGTTGCATCGCGGAGGACCGGCGGTGCTGGGAGCATATTTGCGGAACGTGCGGCTGGCCCTGTATGACAAGGCCGCGCAGATCTATCTGGAGGTATCCAAGTGATCGATTCGCCGATTACCAGTTTCCTGACGGCTGCGCTAATCGTGTTTGTGGCCGCATTCCTTGCCGAGCCGGTGCTGCTCGGACTGACCCGCATCTTCGGCATCTTCGCCGTAGTGCGGGAGCGGACCTGCCGCGTGTACGTGCTGTTTGGCCGCGTGGTGGGCGTACTGGATGAGCCCGGCCTCCACTTCCTGCCCGCCACGCTCGGCGCGTCCGCATTTATCGCCAACTTCCTGGGCTCCTGCCACGTGCTCGATCTCCGCCTGGACCAGGAGTACCTGCGCAGCCAGCCCGTCAATTCCGAAGAAGGCGCCCCCATGGGAATCGGCATCTGGTACGAGATGTGGATCGACGATCCGGTGGCCTTCCTGTTTAAGAACACCGACCCGCGCGGCTCCCTGCGCGCCAACGTCAGCAATGCCACGGTGCGCTGCCTCAGCAATATGCCGCTGGCCGAAATGCTCCAGACCCGTCACAACATGAGCCAGACGGTGCGCGCCGAAGTCACCGGAAAATCGCGCGAATGGGGCTATCAGTTGGGCTCGGTGTACATCCGCAAAGTCCATTTCCGCGATATCGGCATGATCAAGCAGATCGAAGAAAAAGTGGTGAACCGCCTGCGCCAGGTGACCGGCGCCATCAAACAGACCGGCGCCAACCAGGTGAGCGTCATCACCAGTTCGGCGGAACGCGAAGCCGCGGTGGAATTCGCCAAAGCGGCGGCCATTCGCCCCGGCACCCTGGGGCTGGCGTTCCAGGAGATCGCCCGCGAACCGGCTGTCGCCGAGGCGCTGTTCGATGTGCTGGAAACGCAGCGCATCCTGGCCGGAAAGGTCCGCTTCTTCCTTCTGCCCGGAGGCGCCCACGGCCGGATGCTGGCCAACCTGATGGCTGCCGCGGCCAAGCCCGAGTAACCTCGAAGCCATCGCGCGCTTCCACAGGGAACCGTCCGGTTGAGGAGCCGCTATTGCTGCCGCAGGGCGTCCATGGGGTCGAGGCGGGAGGCACGGCGGGCGGGGAGCCAGGCGGCCAGCGCGGCTACCAGGGCAATTGCACAAGCTGCGGCGCCCAGCGTGGTGAGGTCGCCGGCCGCCACTCCATAGAGCTGTGTGCGGATGACGCGTGTGGCGGCGAGCGTAGCGCCCGCGCCCAGTACGAGGCTGGCCAGCACCAACGGGCCGAGTTCGCGCAGCAGCATGGCGGCGACTTGGCCGCGGGCGGCGCCGAGGGCGAGACGGATGCCGATTTCCCGGGTGCGCCGCGCCACCGCGTAGGCGATGACGCCATAAACGCCGACGCTGGTGAGGATCAGCGCGAGCAGCCCAAAGCAACCGGAGAGCAGGGCCATCATACGTTCATGGACCAGGCCGGAATCGATCTTCTGCTGAAGGGTGGAGACATCGCCGACGGCCAGGCTGGGGTCCAAATCCTGGATCGCGGCGCGCACCGGTCCCACCAAAGAAGCGGGGTCTCCCGCGGTCCGCACCACCACTTCCGTGATGGGAAAGCCGGATTTCGAAAACGGACGATAGATCTGGAAGGCGTACGGATCGCGCGGGCTGAAGCGGACGTCGTGCGCAACTCCCACCACTTCGAACGCCTTCCCGGCCTCGAAGGTGTACGAACCGGAGACCATGCGGCCGATCGGATTCGTCCCGCCGAACAGCGTGTGTGCGGCCGTTTCGCTGAGCACGGCCACCTGGGGCGCGCCATCCCGGTCGCGCTCATCGATGGCGCGGCCGGCAATGAGGGGAATCCCCAGCGTCTCGAAATAATGGGGAGTGACCACCGTAAATCGCGTGTAGTCGGTCTTCCGCGCGGGCCGCTCCGCGCTGGAGATAGGGCCGGTGTTCTGCCAGGCGCTCATCAGCCCACAGGCGGAGAATGCCGCGGAGCGCACGCCCGGCAGGGTTTGCAGACGGTCGTAAAGCACGGGGCGAACGGCATTACTGCGGCTCGCCATATTCGGTCCGAACTCCACCGGAAGGTCTACCATGAGAACGTTGCCGCGGGAGAATCCGAAATCCTGGTGCCGCAGGTTCCAGAGCGTCAGGCCCAACAGAGCCGCGCCGCTGAGGAGCAGCAGGGATGTCGAGATCTGGACGACAATCAGGAGTTTTCCCAGCCACTGCCCCGAGCGTCCGCCGCTGTGCGTGCGGCGATTGGCGGCGAGAGCGGGGAGCAGGTCGAAGTGCGTGGCCGAAAGCGCGGGCACGAGGCCGAAGAGCAGCGTGGCCAGAATGGCGATTCCGGCGGTGAAACCGAGCGCGCGCCAGGTGGGGTTTACGGCGAGATGCCACGCTTGCGCCTGGATGAGCGCGCGTGAGCCCCACCAGGCAAGCGCGCCGGCGGCCAGCGTGCCAAGCGTGGATAGCAGGAAACTTTCAGTAAGCAGATGGCGAACGATGCGTGCGCGGCCGGCCCCGATGGCCAGCCGGACGCCGATCTCGTGCGTCCGCGCGGCCGCCCTGCCCAGAAGAAGGTTGGCGAGGTTGCAGCAGGCAATCAGCAGGACCGCGGCGGTGATGCCGATCAGGATGTAGAGCGGATGCGCCGTCTGGGCGTTCAGTTCCGCCAGGATCTGGTTAGCAGGCTGGAGTTGCACCTGGTAATCCGGAGAACCCAGGCCGGGCAGTTGCCGGTAGAGGGCGGTGAGCGCGGTAGCAGCCTGGGTTGGGGAAACATCGGGCTTGAGGCGCGCCGTCACTTTCAGCCAGGAGAAAGCGGGTGCGTCCAGCCAGTCCGAGGGCGAGAGCAGAGGCTGCATACCGATCGGCAGCCAGATGTCAGGCACATCGCCCGCGGATTCTCCAAAGAAAGCGGGCGGCATGATGCCGATGACGGTCACCATCGCTCGATTGAGCTGGAGGTTGGCCCCGAGGGCGGTGGCGCCGGCAAACTCACGCTGCCAGAAAGCGTGGCTGATCACCGCGACGGGCGCAGCGGCGCGATCGTCGGCGCCGGTAAAACAGCGGCCGCGGCGGGCTGACACGCCGAGCACCTGGAAGTAATTGCCGGTGACGAGGGACGTATGGACAGTTTCGATACCCCTTCGGCCGCGCAAGACGACGGACTCCGTACTGGCGGCAAACGTTCCCGCTAATACCCTCTGCCGCGCGGCCATCTCGCGGTAAAGCGGATAGCTGAACGTGAGCGGCTTGCCATTCCGCACCAGTTGCATCAGCACGAGTTGTTCGGGATGCGGAACAGGCAGGGCGCGGAAGACCACCGCGTCCAGCACCTGGTAAATGGCGGCGTTGGCGCCGATGCCGAGCGCGAGAGTGAGGATGGCGGCGGCGGCGAAGCCGGGACTCCGGCGCAGTTGACGCAGAGCGTAGCGGAGGTCCTGCGCCAGGGTATCGAAGAAAGGCAGGCGGCGCTGGTCGCGATGAACTTCGCGCATTGGCGTGATGGCGCCGAAATCGCGGCGGGCCTGGGCGCGGGCGGCGGCGGGGGAGAGGCCGCGGCGCTCCAGCTCGCCGGCGAGCATGTCGAGGTGGGCGGCGATCTCTTCGTCCAGGCGCGCGGAGGTGGCGAACAGGCCGCCCAGGCGGGAAATCAGGACACGCAGGGCGGTCATGATTCGCCCTCCAGGAGCCGGTTAACCATGGCGACAGTACGCGACCAGTTTTTGGCCTCCGCCGCCAATTGGCGGCGTCCGGCGGCGGTGATGGAATAGAAGCGCGCGCGGCGGTTGTTATCGCTGACGCCCCACTTGCTGGCAATCCAGGCGCGCTGTTCCAGACGGAGAAGGGCGGGATAGATCGTGCCCTGGTTGAGTTCGAGCGACCCCTGCGCCACCTGTTCGATGCGGCGGGCGATGCCGTACCCGTGCAGGGGACTGAGGGTGTCCAAGGTCTTGAGCACCATCAGGTCGAGCGTACCGTAGGGGACTTCTGATCTGTTGTCCATCAACAGGGATGGTACGCCTGTATATGTTGAAAGTCAACAGGAGTGAAAGTGTTACGGAGCCCGCCGAGCCCGCCCGGATTGCTTGACACGGCAGGCTCTCCGGGTGTATCTGGTGGATGCGACATTTTGCGAAACTAAGTTCCATAGTATGCCTGAAGTGACCATTAGCGCGCCGGCCGGCCCGGACCGCGCCGCTGTCCTTACCCCGGAGGCCATGGCCTTCATCGCCGCACTCGAACGTGCTTTCGGCGCACCGCGCCGCGCGCTCCTCGAGCAGAGAATGCAGCGTCAGGAGGCGATCGATGCAGGCCGCTTACCCGGCTTCCTGCCCGAGACCAGCGACATCCGCGCCGCCGAGTGGACGGTCGCCCCGATTCCAGCCGATCTCGCCGACCGCCGCGTCGAGATCACCGGCCCGGTCGAGCGAAAAATGGTGATCAACGCGCTCAACTCCGGAGCCAGCGTGTTCATGGCGGACTTTGAGGATTCCAACTCACCGACCTGGGCGAACAACATTCTGGGCCAGATCAACCTTCGCGACGCAGTGGCCGGCACGATTTCGTTCACCAGTCCCGAGGGCAAGGTATACGCGCTGGCGCCCAGGACCGCGGTTCTGATGGTGCGCCCGCGCGGCTGGCACCTGGTGGAGAAGCACGTCACGGTCGCGGGAGAGCCTGTTTCCGCCTCGCTCTTCGATTTCGGACTCTACTTCTTCCACAACGCCAAGGCACTGATCGCCAAAGGCACGGGGCCGTATTTCTACCTGCCCAAGATGCAGAGTCACCTGGAGGCGCGCCTCTGGAACGACGTCTTCGTCTTCGCCCAGGACTACATCGGAGTTCCCCGGGGAACCATCCGCGCCACGGTTCTGATCGAGACCATCCTGGGCGCTTTCGAGATGGACGAAATTCTGCACGAGCTCCGCGATCATTCCGCCGGACTCAACTGCGGACGGTGGGACTACATCTTCAGCTTCATCAAGGTCTTCCGCAATCATCCGAAATTCGTGCTGCCGGACCGGGCCGACGTCACGATGACCCGCCATTTTCTGAAGTCCTACGTGGACCTGTTGATCCGCACCTGCCATCGCCGGGGCATTCACGCGATGGGTGGCATGGCGGCGCAGATTCCCATCAAGAACAATCCGGCAGCTAATGAGGGAGCGCTGGAGAAGGTGCGGCAGGATAAACTTCGGGAAGTGACGGCCGGCCACGACGGCACCTGGGTGGCGCATCCCGGGCTCGTGCCCATCGCAAAAGCGATCTTCGACGAGCACATGAAGACGCCGAACCAGATCGCGCGAAAGCGGGAAGACGTCAACGTGACTGCCGCCGATCTGTTAGCCGTACCGGAAGGCGCCGTCACCGAAGAGGGGTTGAAGCTGAATATCGACGTCGGCATACAGTACCTGGAATCGTGGCTCCTGGGCAATGGCTGCGTGCCAATCTACAACCTGATGGAAGACGCCGCCACCG
Source organism: Candidatus Sulfopaludibacter sp. (assembly GCA_031292755.1). GTDB lineage: Bacteria > Acidobacteriota > Terriglobia > Bryobacterales > Bryobacteraceae > Sulfopaludibacter. Next base: position 17,813 of record JARLGM010000015.1, on the reverse strand, counting down.
CCGAGATCTCGCGCACACAGGTTTGGCAATGGCTGCATCACGGTGTGACTCTCCAGGATGGCCGCACCGTAACGGCGGACCTGATCCGCCAGACCATCGCCATGCAACTGGGCCACATACAGGAGACAGCGGGAAAGGTGCGGTACGCCGCCGGCAAATTCCCACTGGCCGCGGAAATCTTCGAGCGGATGATGACCAGCAACCATCTGTCCGATTTCCTTACGCTGGAAGCTTATCGCTACATCGAGTAAACCAGGCAGCATGAAGGTCCGAAGGCGCACTGGGGTGCAGGCGCCTCGGTACTGTCAGGTTTCACTAACATGCGTCGGGTCGATTGCCGGCAATGTGGGGTTTCAACCGCATTTCCTCGGTTGGCGCGGGTCTCGGCCTGGGAATTAGTCGGCGCTCTCCGCACTGCCCCCGGGAATAAGAAATCCGGGACGATTCCGGTAACTCGGTTGCCGCCCGCTGAATCGCTTCCGAAGCCGGTCGAAGTACAGGTAAATCACGGGCGTGGTAAACAGCGTCAGCATCTGGCTGACCACCAGACCGCCCACAATCGCAATGCCGAGAGGCTTCCGGAGTTCCGCTCCCGCGCCCCAACCGAGCGCCATCGGCAATCCACCCAGCAGGGCGCAGCACGTCGTCATCATGATCGGCCGGAACCTCAAAAGACATGCCTGGAAGATGGCGTCGCGCGAGTTCATCCCGTCGTTGCGTTCGGCGGCCAGCGCGAAATCGATCATCATGATGGCGTTCTTTTTCACGATGCCGATCAGCAGGATAATTCCGATCATCGCCACAATATCCAGGCTGCTCTTAAACAGGACGATGGCCACCAGCGCTCCCACTCCGGCCGAGGGCAGCGTCGAGATGATCGTCAGGGGATGGATCAGGCTTTCGTACAAAATCCCCAGCACGATGTAAACCGCAATGAGCGCCGTCAGGATCAGGACAGGCTGATTCTGAAGCGCTTCCTGATACGCCCGCGCAGTTCCGGCGAACTTACCCGTGATACTGATCGGCAGGCCGATATCTACCTCCGCGCGTTTGACGGCCGCCACGGCGTCGCTCAGCGCGACACCTTCCGCCAGGTTGAACGAAAGAGTAGTGGCCGGGAACTGGCCCTGATGGGGAAGAGAGATGGGAGTAATACCTTCGGAGAAGTGCGTGAAAGCCGCCAGAGGCACGTTGGAGCCCCTCGGTGTCTGTACGTAAATCGTGTTCAGGAAATCCGGGTCCGCCCACCATTGCTGCCGGAGGGCGAGAACCACGTGATACTGATTGATCGACTTGTACATGACCGACACCTGTCTCTGGCCGAAAGCGTCATAGAGTGCCGAGTCCACCGCCTGGGCCGTCAGTCCCAGGCGCGAAGCCGTATCGCGGTCGATCACCACATTGGCCGATAATCCGGAGTTCTGCTGGTCTGAACTGAGGTCCGCAATCTCCGGCAACGTGGAGAGTTTGTCCAAAACTTTCGGTCCCCATAGGGCCAGCGTGTCGAAGTCCGGCGCCTGCAGCGTGTACTGGTATTGCGCATTGCTCTGCCGGCCGCCCACGCGCACGTCCTGGGCGTTTTGCAGGTAGAGGACCGCACCTGGTACTCCGGACGTCTGGCGGCGCAGACGCGCGATCACCTGGTCCGAAGTCGATTGGCGAACTCCCACCGGTTTGAGTTGGACGTTGATCCCTGCCGAGTTTCCACCGCCGTATCCGCCACCGCTCGAGCCCACCGTCATGGTGACCGCTTCCACGTCCGGATCCACCCGGATCTTCTCCTCGAACCACATGGCTTTGGTCAGGAGAGACTGGTAGGAGATGTGCTGCTGGCCCATCACGTTGCCTTGCAGGCGTCCGGTGTCCTGCTGCGGGAAAAATCCCTTGGGAACCTTGTCATACATGTAGACGTTGATGGCCAGGGTAACCAACACGGTGACCAGGACGAATGCCGGGTACCTCAGCACGAAATCGAGCGCCGACGCGTACGTGGAAAGCACCCACCGGTAGACTTTTTCGGTCTGATTGTAGAAGAATCCGTGGCCCTGGTCTGCCTTCAGAAAGTGCGCGCACATGGTGGGGACCACGGTCAGCGAAACCACCATCGAGATGAAGATGGACGCCGAGAGAATCACCGCAAACTCGCGGAACAATCGCCCTACCACACCGCTCATCATCAGGATGGGAATGAAGACAGCAATCAATGACACGCTCATTGAGAGAACCGTGAATCCGATCTCTTCCGCGCCTTTCAGAGCGGCCTGCATCGGCTTCATGCCGTCTTCGATGTGGCGGGTAATGTTTTCGATGACCACGATGGCATCGTCCACCACAAACCCGGTCGCGATCGTCAGAGCCATCAGCGACAGGTTGTCCAGGGTGTATCCCAACAGGTACATCGCTCCGAACGTGGCGATGATGGATACCGGCACCGAAATGCTGGGAATGAAGGTGGACCAGGCGCTGCGGAGAAACATGAAAACCACCAGCACCACCAGCGCGATCGAGACGATGACGTTGCGCTGCGCGTCCCGCAGCGATTCCCGGGTGGTGGTGGTGCGGTCGCTGGCGATCTTGAAACGGACCGTGGGGGGAAGCTGGGCCTGAAACTGCGGCATCAATTCCCTGATCCGCGCCACCGTTTCCACGATGTTCGCGCCCGGCTGCCGGGTCACCTGGATTTGGACCATCGGGTTGCCGTTGATCACACCGAAGTTCCGCACATCTTCGTTCGCGTCGACCACGCGCCCCAGGTCCGACAGGCGAACCGGCGCGCCTTTGCGGTAGACGACCACCAGATCCTTGTACTCTTTCGCCAGGAAAAGCTGGTCTGTGGTGTAGATCGGGATCTCCTGCTCGGAGTTCGACAGCGAGCCCTTGGGCCGGTTCGCATTCGCGCTTTGCAGGAACGAGCCCACCTGGTCGAGACCTACGTTATAGCGGGATAGCGGCTGCGGATTCACTTCCACGCGAACCGCGGGAAGCGAGCTCCCACCCACACTGACCTGACCGACTCCTTCCACCTGCGCCAGCCGCTGTGCAAAAACCGAGGAAGCGATGTCGTATAACTGGGGCCGCGGCACTACGTCGGATTCCAGCGTCATCAACAGAATCGGCTGGTCGGCCGGATTGATTTTCCGGTACCTGGGGGCGGAGGGAAGATTCGCGGGAAGATATCCCGCCGCGGAATTGATGGCTGCCTGGACTTCGCGGGCTGCTCCGTTGATGTCCCGCGTCAGATCGAATTGAAGAACAATGGAGCAGGAGCCCACTGAACTCCTGGACGTCATTTCCGTGACGCCTGCGATGTGGGTGAACTGCTTTTCGAGCGGAGTCGCCACCGAGGCGGCCATTACATCGGGGCTGGCGCCCGGCAGGCTGGCGCTCACCATAATAGTGGGAAAGTCCACCTCGGGCAACGCCGCCACCGGCAGTAGCGTGTAGGCGATCGCGCCGGCCAGGGTCAATGCCACCAGAAGCAGTGTGGTGGCCACCGGTCTGTGTATGAATGGCGTCGAGATGCTCATACGGTCAACTCTTCAGCCGGGCGGACGCCGCGAAGGCGGGCAACCCAGGCCGCCGCTCTACCGAAATACAAGTAAATGACCGGAGTCGTGAAAAGCGTCAGCACCTGGCTCAGCAGCAGTCCGCCGATGATGCAGATGCCCAGCGGCTTTCGCAGCTCGGAACCCACACCGCTGCCGAAGGCGAGCGGAACCGCGCCGAGCAACGCGGCCATGGTGGTCATCATGATGGGACGGAAGCGCAGCAGGCACGCCTGGTAAATCGCTTCCTCCGGCGGCTTCCCTTCGTTGCGCTCCGCTTCCAGCGCAAAGTCGATCATCATGATGGCGTTCTTCTTCACAATGCCGATCAGGAGAATGATGCCGATCAGAGCAATCACATCCAGGTCCTTTTTGAACAGAATCAGGGCCAGAATCGCCCCCACTCCGGCCGAAGGCAGCGTGGAAAGAATCGTGATCGGGTGGATGAAGCTCTCGTACAAAATGCCGAGAACCAGGTAAACCGTGACCATGGCCGCTAAAATCAGGATGGATTCGTTAGCCAGCGACGATTCGAAGGCGCGAGCCGTTCCCTGGAAGCTGGGTTCGATGCTGGCCGGCATTCCGAGTTGCTGAGTCACCTGCTTGATGTGCTGAACCGCGCCGCCGAGCGATGCGCCCGGCGCCAGATTGAAGGAAAGCGTAACCACCGGAAACTGGCTCTGGTGGTTGATCGTGATCGGAGCCGGAATGGCGGTTGCCCGTATGAGCGAGCGCAGCGGCGCCGGCGCCAAAGCCGCCGCACCGGTGAGGGCGGTATTCGTCCCCGCCAGTGCAATCGTAGTAGCCAGATTGGCCGACGCCGATCCGATCGGCACATACAGGTTCCCCAGTGCCGACGCGTCCAATTGGTAGTGAGGCGCCACCTCGAGGATCACGTGGAACTGATTGGTCTGCGTGTAAATCGTCGATACCTGCCTCTGGCCGAAGGAATCGTATAGCGTATCGTCAATATTCTGGGGCGTGATGCCCAGGCGGCCGGCGGTGTCGCGATCGATATCGACGAGCAACCCCAGGCCGTTGTTCTGCTGATCGCTCGCCACGTCGCGCAGTTCCGGCAAACCTTTCATTCGCTCCAGAAGGCGGGGAACCCATTGATCCAGCAGCGCCTTGTCGGGCGCATCCAGCGCGTACTGGTATTGTGTCCGGCTGATGCGGTCTTCCACTGTCAGATCCTGCACCGGTTGCATGTAAAGCTGGATGCCCGACACCTGTTGGAGCTTCGAATCCAGACGCCGGATCACGTCCACCGCCGAAACGCCTTTGCGTTCTTCGAGGGGCTTCAACGTGATCTGGATACGGCCGCTGTTCATCGTGGTGTTCACACCGTCGGCGCCGATAAACGAGGTGAGATTCTCCACTGCCGGGTCCTGGCGGATTACGTGGGCCAGTTCCTGCTGCCGTTTCGACATCGCCGTAAATGAAACCGTCTCCGGTGCTTGTGAAATTCCCAGCACCGCGCCGGTATCCTGCACCGGGAAGAACCCTTTGGGGACGATCATGTACAGGTAAAGCGTCAGCCCGAGCGTGCCCACGGCTACCAGCATGGTTAACGGCTGATGACGCAGCACCACCCTGACCATGGCGCCGTACCCCTCGATGGCCTTGGTGAAGCACAGCTCCGACCAGCGGTACAGAGTGCCCTGCTCGGATTCGGGATGGTGCCTTAGAATGCGCGCCGCCATCATGGGCGTCAGAGTCAGGGAGACAAATGCCGAAAACATGATGGTGACCGCCAGAGTCACCGCGAATTCCCGGAACAGCCGGCCCACGATGTCCGCCATGAACAGCAGGGGAATCAGCACGGCGATCAGCGATACGGTCAGGGATACGATGGTGAATCCGATCTCGGCCGACCCCTTGAGCGCGGCCTCCATCGCCGAGTCTCCCCGCTCGATATACCGCGAGATGTTTTCGATCATCACGATGGCGTCGTCCACCACGAAGCCGGTGGAGATGGTGAGCGCCATCAACGAAAGGTTGTCCAGGCTGTAGCCCAGCAGGTACATGACGGCGAAGGTGCCCACCAGCGACAAAGGCACGGCGATGCCGGGGATGATGGTGGCCGATGCGCTGCGCAGGAACAGGAAGATCACCATCACCACCAGGGCAGTCGTCAGCAGCAGTTCGAATTCGACGTCCTCGACCGATGCCCGGATGGTAGTGGTACGGTCGCTGATGACCCGCACCTGGATTCCTTCCGGAAGGGACGCCTGGATTTGAGGAAGGATCGCCTGGACCGTATCGACTACGCTGATGATGTTGGTTCCGGGCTGCCGCTGAATGTTGAGGACGATGGCACGGTCGGCGTTCACCCATGCGGCCAGTTTGGTGTTCTCGGCGCCGTCGATGACGGTGGCTACATCCCGGACGCGGACAGGCGCCCCATTGCGGTAGGCCAGAATGATCGGCCCGTACTGCGCGCCCGTGCTCAACTGGTCATTGTCGTTGATGGTCCACGCCTGGTCCGGTCCATCGAAGCTGCCTTTGGCCATGTTCACGTTGGCGCTGCTCAGTGCCGTCCGCAACGCCTCCAGACTCAAGCCGTAGGACGCCAGTGCCGTGGGATTCGCCTGCACCCGGACGGCCGGACGCTGCCCCCCGCTGATGCTCACCAGGCCCACGCCTCTGAGTTGCGAGATCCGCTGTGCCATGCGCGTCTCCGCCAGCTCTTCGATTCTCGGCAGCGGCACCGTCGTTGACGTCACAGCCAGAGTGAGAATCGGCGCGTCGGCGGGATTCGTCTTGCTGTAAAGGGGAGGGAACGGAAGATTATTGGGAAGAAACGTCGAGGCGGCATTGATGGCGGCCTGCACTTCCTGCTCGGCTACGTCGATGCTGAGATCGAGCGAGAACTGCAGCGTGATCAGCGAACTGTTGAAGGAACTGATCGACGTCATCTGGGTCAGTCCAGGCACTTGGCCGAACTGCTTCTCCAGCGGCGCAGTGATCGAGGACGTCACCACCTCCGGGCTCGCTCCCGGATAGAATGTCTGGATCTGGATAGTTGGATAGTCAACTTGCGGCAATGCCGAAACCGGCAACTGCCGGAAAGCCGTAACGCCGACGAGCACAACACCCGCCATCATCAACGACGTGGCCACCGGCCTGAGGATGAATATGCGGGAGGGACTCACCGCCCAGCGCCTCCGCTCCCACCCGGTTTGGATTTGCCATCGCCCTTCTTGCCCTGCCGGTCGCCCTTTTTGGACCCGCCTCGGCCGCCACGCCCCGCTCCAGACGAGTCGTAACCGGCAGGATTATCCAACTCCCCGGGCTTCCGCACCCGGACCACCGCTCCATCCACCAGCCTGTCGGTGCCGTCCACGACTACGCGGTCGCCATCGGAGATGCCACCCAGAATGTCGGCCGAATCCGCCGTTGTGATGCCCACTTGTACCGGTCTCAGGTGCACCCGGGAATCCTCGTCCACCAGGTAAACGAAGGTGCCCTGCTGGCCGCTCTGCACGGCCACGCTCGGAACCACGAGCTGGTTGGCCAGGGTGTCCACGCGCACGTTGATGTTGACGAATTGCTGAGGAAAGAGCGCGAAATCCTTGTTGTCGAAGACCGCTTTCATCTTCGAAGTGCCGGTGCTGCTATCGATCTGGTTATCCAGGGTCACCAGCATGCCGGACGCCAGCTTTTTGGAACTGTCCCGGTTGTACGCGTCCACCGGAAGCTGCACGCCCAATCGCAGCTTCTGCGTCACCTGAGGAAGGTTGTCTTCGGGGATGGTAAACAACACGGCGATGGGCTGCAATTGCGTGATCGTGACCATGCCGTTGGAATCGCTGGCGTGTACGATATTGCCGGGGTCCACCAGGCGCAGACCCAGAACACCGGTGATGGGAGCGGTGACCTTGGAATAGACCAACTGCAAGTTGGCATTCTCGATGTTGGCGAGATCCTGCTTGATCGTGGCTTCGTACTGCTCGACCAGCGCCGTCTGCGTATCCAGTTGCTGGGTCGGAATTGCTTTCGTCTTCACCAGTTCCTGGTAGCGGACCAGATCCACCTTCGCGTTGTTCAACAGGGCCTGGTCTTTGGCGAGCGTGGCTTGCGCCATATCGAGTTGCACCTGAAATGGCCGGGGGTCGATTTCGGCCAGGACCTGACCCTCGTGAACCAGATCGCCCTCGTTGAAGCCGACCTTCATCAACTGGCCGTCCACACGGGATTTGACCGTCACCGTGTAGAAGGGACTCACGTTGCCTAACCCGTTCAGAACTACCGGGATGCTGGAACGCGCTACCTTCGCTACGACCACCGGAACGGGGCCCATGCTCGCACCGCGGCCTCTGCCGCCGCCACCACCGCCACTCTGTGTTTTGGGCGCGGTGCTCGGGTCGCCGGCGTGCCAGACCGCGTACCCGGTGATCCCGGCGATGATCAGCAGGAAAAGCACCCAAAGCAGACCGCGTTTCGATTTGGAAGGGTTAGGCGGCGCCGGCTCGATCTGGCCCGGCGTCCGCCCTTCCGAAGGCGAATCAGGAACTCTAATGATTGTTGACATTCAAGCAACCCATAAACGAAAGTTGTCTTTCCGTTGACGGAATCCTACAGGATACTATTCTCTGAGATATTAGCAGGTAGCAGGCTCGAAACGAGCAGGCGCCGCTGATATCTGGAGCAAACCGGCAGGAAGGATATTGAAAGAACTGGTAGGCGCGGCTGGACTCGAACCAGCGACCCTCAGCTTAGAAGGCTGATGCTCTATCCACCTGAGCTACGCGCCCCTACCTAAAACGAGTTTAACTAAAACCACCGGCTCATGATCACCTTCTGCTCGGTGTAGAACGAGACGGCGTCTTTGCCGTGGGCGTGGAGGTCTCCGAAAAACGAATTCTTCCAGCCGGCGAAGGGGAAAAAGGCCATCGGCGCGGCGACCCCGACGTTTACTCCCACCATGCCGACTTCGATGCGTGAGGAGTATTCGCGCGCGGATTTTCCGTTGCTCGTGAAAATGGCGGTGGCGTTGCCGAACGGAGAGCGGTTGACCAGATTGATGGCATCGTCCAGCGTGTTGACGCGCATCACCGATAATACCGGGCCGAAGATCTCTTCTTTGGCGATGGTCATGTCCGGCGTCACGCGATCGAAAATGGTCGGCCCCAGATAGAATCCGCCGCCGTCCGGCTTGGCGGCACGGCCATCCACCAGGGGAGTCGCCCCTTCGGCCACGCCCTTCTCGACATAGCCGGCGACCTTGGCGCAATGCTCGCCGGTGACCAGCGGCCCCATTTCCACGCCGCTCTGGGAGCCATCGCCCACGGCCAGCGATTGCGTGCGCTTGACCAGCAGGTCGAGCAAAGGGCCGGCGGCATCGCCCACCGGCACCAGCACGCTGCCGGCCAGACAACGCTCGCCCGCGGCGCCGAAGGCCGAGCCGATGATGGCTTCCACGGTCTTGGGCATGTCGGCATCGGCCATGACCACCAGGTGATTCTTGGCGCCGCCCAGCGCTTGTACGCGTTTGCCCTCGGCGGCGGCGGTGGTGTAGATGTATTTGGCCACGGGCGTGGAGCCGACGAACGAGACGGCCTTGACCAGCGGATGATGCAGCAGGCCGTTGACCGCGTCCCGGGTTCCGTGCACCAGGTTCAGCACGCCGGGCGGCAGTCCGGCATCGTGCAGCAGTTCGATTGCGCGGGTCGGCGTGAGCGGCACTTTTTCCGAGGGCTTCAGGACAAACGTATTGCCGCAGGCGATGGCGAACGGGTACATCCAGGCGGGCACCATGGCCGGAAAGTTGAAGGGGGTGATGCCGGCGCAGACGCCGATGGGCTGGCGTATGGTCTTGCAGTCAATGCCCGCGGCCACGTCGTTGAGCGAATCGCCCATCATGAGGCTGGGCATGCCGCAGGCCACTTCCACCATCTGGATCAAACGGCGCACTTCAGCCCTGGCGTCGTCGAGAGTCTTGCCGTTTTCGCGCGTCAGGGTCGCGGCGATTTCATCGGCGTGTTTGTCCAGCAGCGCTTTGTAGCGGTAAAGCACTTGCACGCGATCGACCACGGGCACTTCGCGCCATTTGAGGAATGCCTCGTGGGCGGAGCGCACGGCGCGATCGATATCGGCTTCGTTGGCGTATGGCACTTCGGCGATCGTCTCGCCGGTGGCAGGGTTGGTGACGGCGCCCATGGTGCGTCCTTCGGGCTTTTCCCATGCGCCGTTGACATAGAACGACACAGTTCCTACGGCAGATCCAGTGGCAATCATTTATTCATTCTCCCACTCCGGCAGAATGGCGTCGACCGGAGCGCGCTGCATGAGTAAGACGTAAACGGCTCCGGAGACTCCGAAGCCAACGAACCAGGCATAGTCGTAGAGCAGCCGTACCGCGGGGACGAACAGTCCCAGGAGCGCGACGGCGATTCCGATGGCGAGCGCCACGATGGCGCGCGGATTGAAGCCGTTATCGTATTCGTACGCGCCATTGCGGCGGTACAGATCGTCCACGCGCAGGCGCGAGCGGCGGACCACGAAATAGTCGACGATCATCACTCCGGCGATGGGCCCGAGCAGGCCCGAGTATCCCACCAGCCAGCCGAAAATGTACGAGCTGAAATCGGTCATCAGTTTCCACGGCATCAGGAGCACGCCGATCACGCCGGTGATCAGGCCGCCGGTGCGAAACGAAATCAGGCGCGGATTCAGATTGGAAAAATCGTTGGAGGGCGAGACGACGTTGGCCGCGACGTTGGTGTTAAGCGTAGCGATGAGCAATGCGATGAGGGCGATGAACGCGACTACGGGCTGGTTGAATTTGCCAAGCAGCATCACCGGATCCCATATCGCTTCGCCGAACAGCACCACCGAGGCAGACGTGACGGCCACGCCGATGAAGGAATAGAGCGTCATGGCGGTGGGCAGTCCCAGCGCCTGGCCCAGGGCCTGCGCCTTTTGCGATTTTGCATAGCGGGTGAAGTCGGGGATGTTGAGCGCGACGGTGGCCCAGAAGCCCACCATGCCGGTGAGCGAGGGGATGAAGAAGCGGAAGAACTCGGCCGGGGTGTGGAATTTGCTGGGCGCACTGAGGACCGGGCCGAAGCCGCCGGCCTTGCCGGTGATCCACCACAGCAGCAGCAAACCGATACCCAGCATGAACGGCGCGCCGATGCCTTCCAGGAATTTGATGGTTTCGATGCCGCGCCAGATGACCGCGATGTTCAGTGCCCAGAATGCGAAGAAGCAGATCCAGATGCCGGCCGCCATGCCGGCCACGCCCGGCCAGATGATCTTGAGCATGGAGTAGATGGCCTGCCCGCCGATCCAGGTCTGGATGCCGAACCATCCGCAGGCGACAAGCGCGCGCAGAACGGCCGGAACGTTGGCGCCGCGCACGCCAAACGATGCGCGTACGAGCACGGGAAACGGGATGCCGTACTTCGCGCCGGCATGGGCGTTCAACAGCATGGGGACGAGTACGATGAGGTTGCCCAGCAGGATGGTCAGAATCGCCTGCCACCAGCTCATGCCGCCGGCGATCAGGCCGGAGGCCAGCATATAAGTAGGGATGCAGACGGACATGGCCACCCAGAGGGAGGCGTAGTTATAGGTGCCCCAAGTGCGGCGCTCCAGCGGAATAGGCGCGAGGTCTTTGTTGTAGAGAGAGGGGTCTACCTCCATGCGCCTCCGCGGGCCTGGCGGCGGAGGTATTCGCCGCGGCCGGGCTTGCCGAGGAACTCGCCGCCATCCACAATCACCTCACCGCGCGAGATCACCGTGCGGGCGTTACCCTGCACCTGGTAGCCCTCGAACATGGAATAATCGACGCGCATGTGATGGGTCTTGGAGCTGATCGTGTACGGCGCTTTCGGGTCCCAGATAACGATATCGGCGTCGCTGCCCGCGGCAATCTCGCCCTTCCGCGGATACATGCCGAAGATGCGCGCGGGCGTGGTGGAGGTGATTTCGACGAAGCGATTGAGCGACAACTTCCCCGCGTTGACGCCGTGGTGATAGATGAGCTGCATGCGGTTTTCGATGCCCGGGCCGCCATTGGGAATCTTGGTGAAGTCGTCCTTGCCGAGAATCTTCTGGTCTTCAAAGCAGAAGGGGCAATGGTCGGTAGAGACCACCTGGAGATGATCGTGCTTCAGGCCGTCCCACAGTTTGGGCAGGTTCTCTTTGGTGCGCAGGGGCGGGGTGAAAACGTATTTCGCGCCTTCGAAATTGGGGCGCTCCAGTTCTTCGATGGAGAGCAGCAGGTATTGCGGGCAGGTTTCGGCGAAGGCGGGAACGCCGCGGTCGCGTGCTTCACGCACTTCGTGGAGTGCGTCTTCCGACGAGAGGTGGACTATGTACACCGGGACGCCGGCGATCTCCGCCATGGCGATGGCGCGGTGCACGGCCTCGGCTTCGGCCCGCGTGGGGCGCGTGAGCGCGTGGTAGATGGGCGCGGTCTTGCCTTCGGCCAACGCCTTGGCAATGATCACGTCGATGACGCTGCCGTTTTCCGCATGCATGCAGATGAGCGCGCCGTTTTTGGCGGTGCGGGAGAGAGCTTTGAAGATGGTGGCATCGTCCACCATCAGGACGTTGGGGTAGGCCATAAACAGCTTGAAACTGGCCACGCCTTCGTCCACCATTTCGTCCATGTCTTCCAGGCCCGAGGTCCCCAGGTCCGTGACGATCATGTGCAGGCCGTAATCGATAACGGCGCGGCCTTCGGCCTTTTTCCACCAGGTGTCGAGGGCGTCGCGCATCTTCGTGCCGCGGCCCTGAATGGCGAAGTCCACGATGCTGGTGGTGCCGCCGAACGCGGCAGCGCGCGTTCCGGTTAGGAAATCGTCGGCGCTGGTGGTGCCGCCGAACGGCATATCGAGATGCGTGTGGGCGTCGATGCCGCCGGGGATCACGTACATTCCGGTGGCGTCGATGGTCTTCTCCGCCGATTCCGGCGGGATGGCGCTGCGCACTTCCCGGATGCGCGCGCCTTCGATCAAAACGTCCGCAGCCTTGGTTTCGGTTGCGGTTACTACCGTGCCGTTGCGAATCAGTGTTGTTGGCATCGTTGCTCCCAGGATTGCGCGGGCCGCCCCGTATCCACCTGTTCCATGGTGATGCAGTTCGCTACCGGGCAGACCAGCCAGCAGAGGTTGCACCCCACGCATTCGGCCTCGTCCACTTTGGGGATGCGCTCCGGCGGCGTTTTCTTTCCGTTGGCGGCTTGCAGGGCGTCGAGCTTCGCGATAGGGGTCACGGTAAGGCGCGCATGGCTGGCCGCTTCCAGCGATTCGGGCCGGCTGTGGCCATCGATATGGATGCACTGGTGCGCACCGTCCCAGCAGGCGATGTAGCACAGGTCGCAGCCGATGCATGTATCCCGATCGATGCGGGCGACAATCTTGTAGTTCAGGTCGAGGTGCTTCCACTCGGTGACTTTGGGGACGGACAGGCCGCGGAAATCGTCGAGTGTGCGGAAGCCTTTTTCGTCCATCCAATTGCTCAGGCCATCGATCATATCTTCCACGATGCGGTAGCCGTAATGCATGGCCGCGGTGCAGACCTGCACAGTGCCGCAGCCCAGCAGCATGAATTCCGCGGCTTCCCGCCAGCCGGCAATGCCGCCGATGCCGGAGATGGGGATGCCCACTTCCGTATCGGAGGCGATCTGCTGCACCAGGTGGAGCGCGATAGGTTTCACCGCGGGGCCGCAATAGCCGCCGTGCGAGGACGAGCCGCCCACGTAAGGCCGCGGAGTGAAAGTATCGAGATCGATTCCCGTAATGGAGTTGATGGTGTTGATTGCGGAGAGGGCATCGGCGCCGCCGCGCCGGGCTGCGCGCGCCACCGTGCGGATATCGGTGATATTGGGCGTCAGCTTGATGAGCACCGGAGTACGCGCTACCTCCTTCACCCACTCGGTGATCATGCACGAATATTCGGGGACCTGCCCCACGGCGCTGCCCATGCCGCGCTCGCTCATGCCGTGCGGACAGCCGAAGTTCAGCTCCAGCCCATCGGCGCCGGCGTCTTCGGACCGCTTGACGATGTCGTGCCAGACGTCGCGTTTGGAATCCACCATCAGGCTGGCGATGACTGCATGTTTGGGATAGCGCTTCTTCACTTCGGCGATTTCGCGCAGGTTGGTTTCGATGGGCCGGTCGCTGATGAGCTCGATGTTGTTGAGCCCCATCATGCGCTGGCCATTCCAATCGACCGAGGAGTAGCGCGAGGAGACGTTGACGATGGGTTCTCCGATGGTCTTCCAGACGGCGCCGCCCCAGCCGGCATCGAAGGCGCGCATCACCTGGTCGCCGCAATTGGTGGGTGGACCGGAGGCCAGCCAGAAGGGGTTGGGGCAGCGGATGCCGGCGAAGTTGGTGGTCAGGTCAGCCATGGTTCACCTGTAGCTGCGCCACCATCGCGAGAGCGGCACGCTTGCCATCGGCGACGGCGTCCACCACTTCCCGCCCGCCGTTCACGCAATCGCCGCCGCCATAATAACGGGGGTTGGCGGTGCGCCCGGTGGCGCGGTCCACCACAATGGAGCCGCCCTTCAGTTCGACACCGCGCGTGCTTTCCAGCAGGCTGGTAAGACGCGATTGTCCCAGCGCCGGAATCACCAGGTCGCAGGGGAATTCGAATTCCGATTCTGGCACCGGTTCGGCCTTGCGCCGTCCGCTGGCATCCGGCTGGCCGAGCGCCGTGCGCACAAATTTCACGGCTGCGGCGCGCCCTTCCTGTTCGAGGATCGCCACCGGCTGCGCCAGCCAGTGGAACTGCACGCCTTCCACTTTGGAGCGGTCGTACTCGAAGGAAAATGCCGGCATCTCGGTTTCGGTACGGCGATAGAAAAGATGTACATCCTGCGCGCCCAGGCGGCGGGCCGCATTGGCGGCATCGATGGCAGTGTTGCCACCGCCGATCACGACGACCGTTTTACCCACGGAGAAATCCGGCAGCGTCTTGTAGCGCTCGATGAAGCGCAGCGCATCGATTACGCCGAGCGCCTGCTCACCGGGAATGCCCATGCGCTCCATAGCGCCGAGCCCCATCCCCAGGAAGAGGAAAGCGTATTCGCCTTCCAGTTCGTCCAACGGCGTGGCGCCGCCCACTTCCGCCTGTCGAAATTCCACGCCCAGAGATCGCACCATGGCGACCTCGCGGAGACTATCGGCGGGGCGCAGCTTGTACTCAGCCACGCCGTACGTGTTGAGGCCGCCGGGCAGCGGCCGGTTGTCGAACACGGTAACGGCAACTCCGCGCCTTCGCAGCTCCGCGGCGCAACTGAGCGATGCCGGACCGCCGCCCACGCAGGCGATCCGTTGCGAGCCGGTCTGCGCCACCGGCGGCAGGTGCGCGCCTTTGGCGTAAAACGTATCCATGGCGAAGCGCTGCAGGCGGCCGATCTCGATCGGCAGCTTGTTGTAGCGATGCATCACGCAAGCGCCTTCGCAGAGCACATCCACCGGACAGACACGGGAGCAGCTCAGACCGAGAATATTGGCGTCCAGAATGGTCACCGCGGACCCGCGCAGATTGCCGCTCGCGATCTTTTTGATGAAGCGCGGCACATCGATGTGGGTGGGACAGGCGCCCATGCAGGGCGCATCGAAACAGAAAAGACAGCGATTGGCCTCGGCGAGCGCGGCTTGCGAATCGAACGCCGGATGGAGATCCGGGAACTGCTCCAGGTTGCGCTCTACGTGCAGCGCGGCAGAGCTCATCGCGCCCCCGCCACCGCCGCGCCGCAGGCCGCCAGGCTCTTGCCCAGCAGTCCGATAAACTGATCCACGTCGCTGCGCGTAATGTTCATGGGCGGCGAAAGGCGGATCACGTTGCCATACATGCCGCCCTTGCCGATGAGCAGGCGATTCTCGCGCGCCGTTTCCATCAGCATCGCGGTCTGAGCCGTGGCGGGAGCTTTGGTGGTGCGGTCTTCCACCAGTTCCAGGGCCTGCATGAGTCCCATGCCGCGCACATCGCCAATGAGCGGATGCTTACTCTTCAACTCTTCCAGATGGCCGCGCAGATAAGCGCCGGTTTCGGCGCAATTAGCCATGAGGTTCTGCTCTTCGATGAAATCGATGACGGCCTTGGCCGCGGTGGTAGTGACCGGGTTTCCGCCGAACGTGGAAATGGTGAGGCCCTTGACCGAATCGGCCACTTCCGGCCGTGCCACGGTCAGCCCGATGGGACTGCCGTTGCCGAGGCCCTTGGCGCTGGTCATGATGTCCGGAGTGACGCCCCATTGCTCGATGCCGAACCACTTGCCGCCGGTGCGCCCCCAGCCCGTCTGCACTTCGTCGCTGATGAAGATGCCGCCGTGATTGCGCACGATCTTCTCCACGATCTGAAAGTACTCCTTGGGCGGCGTGACGAATCCGCCCACGCCCTGGATCGGCTCACCGATGAAGCCGGCGATGCGGCCGGTAGTGGTGGTGCGGATCAACTCTTCCATATCCTGCGCACAGCGGACCTCGCAACTGGGGTATTCCAGGCCGAACGGACAGCGGTAGCAGTAGGCGTTGTGGGCATGGACGATGCCGGCCTGCGCCGGTCCCAGACGCCAGGTGCCCACTCCGCTGAGCGTCATCCCCATGGCGCTGCGGCCGTGATAGGAGTGCCGCAGGGCGACGATTTCGGTGTTGCCGGTGTAGCAGCGGGCGGCGAGGATGGCGGTCTCGTTGGCCTCCGTGCCGCTGTTGGTGAAGAAGCTCTTGGTGAGTTTCCCGCCCGGCGTGATGGACGCGATCTTCTTCGCCAGCGCGGCCTGCGGCTCATTGGCGAACACGGTGGAAACATGTTGCAGCGTGTCGAACTGCTGGTGGATCCTGGCGTTCACACGGTCATTGCAGTGGCCCACGCTCACGGTGACGATCCCGCCGAAGAAATCCAGGTACTGGTTGCCGTCGGCATCCCAGACATATTGGTTTTTCGCGTGCGACACCACCAGCGGTTCCTTGAAGTAATGGAACACCGCTGGAAACAGGAACTCCTTATTGGCAAGGATGATCTCGTCTTTGGTCATGATTATGCCTTTACTAATGCCTGGTACATGTCCGGCCGCCGGTCCCGGTAGAACTGCCAGGTCTTGCGGACCTCGGCGATTTGGGCCAGGTCCAGGTCGGCGGTCAGCACTTCGTCTTTGTCGCGCGACGCCTGCGCGATGATCTGCCCGCGCGGATCGCAGAAATAGCTGGATCCGTAAAATTCGCCGATATTCCACGGCGCTTCGGTGCCCACGCGATTGATGGCGCCCACAAAATAGCCGTTGGCCACGGCGTGGGCCGGCTGTTCCAGCTTCCAAAGATATTCACTGAGGCCGGCGACGGTGGCCGAGGGATTGAAGACAATCTCGGCGCCGTTCAGCCCCAGCGCGCGGGCGCCTTCGGGAAAGTGGCGGTCGTAGCAGATATAGACTCCGATCTTGGCAAAGCCCACGTCGAAAACGGGGTAGCCGAGGTTGCCTGGCCGGAAATAGAACTTCTCCCAGAAGCCCGGAGCCACGTGCGGGATGTGTGTCTTGCGGTACTTGCCCAGAAAGGTCCCGTCGTTATGGATCACGGCGGCGGTGTTGTAGTAGACGCCTTCCTGTTCCACCTCGTAGACCGGGACAATCAGGACGATGCGATGCTTGCGGGCCAAGTCCTGCATGAGCCGGATGGTAGGTCCATCAGGCACGGCTTCGGTGGTGTCGTACCACTTAATGGTCTGCTCGGCACAGAAATAGGGGCCATAGAAAATCTCTTGCAGGCACACGATTTGTGCCCCGGCATCGGCGGCCTGGCGGATATACTCCAGGTGTTTCTCGATCATCGCCTGTTTGGTGACTGCAAGGGAGGCATCCGGAGGCGCGGCGTTGGAGGCCTGAATGAGCGAACACCTGACGATACGAGACATATTCCTCCCTGCGAACAGGGCACCATTATCCAGCTTCTGTTACAAGGAATCAACCGCCGCTGGCGTTCCGCCGCCGACAACTGCAATGACTGGCCCATGCCCAAGGAAAAATCGGATTTCTAAATTTGTCTGGTTATTTGTTGAACAGTACACTAGTGTCCTGAATTAGAGATCCGTTTATGAAGTCTTGCTGGCTGGCACGGCATTGGGTGAGTTAGAAATCCGTTCACAAAGTCTTTGGATCTTTCCCAGGATCAGATCCGCATCCGCTGTCCATACAAACGGCTTTGGGTTTTGATTGTTGTGGTCCAGGTATTCTTGGATCGCCTTTTCCAGTTGCGGCACGCTGGTGAACGATCCGCGGCGAATCCGTTTCTCCGTGATTCCGGCAAACCA
>JARLGM010000159.1 GCA_031292755.1 Candidatus Sulfopaludibacter sp. | reverse complement strand
CGGTGACGGTGGCTGCCAACGCCACCAACCTGACCAACACGGCCACGGTGGCGGGCGGCGGGGAGACCAACACCAGCAACGATTCGGCGAGCAACCCCACCACGATCAATCCGCCTGCCGTGCCGGACCTGACGATTGCCAAGACCCATGCTGGCAATTTCACGCAAGGGCAGGTCGGAGCCACCTATACCATTACCGTCACCAATTCGGGGACCGGCTCGACCAGCGGTACGGTGACAGTTACCGATCCGGTGCCAACAGGGCTGACGGCCACAGCGGCTTCCGGATCCGGGTGGACCTGCACGGTGACGCCCGCGCCGGTAAGTTGCAATCGTAGCGACGCGCTGGCGGCAGGTAACAGCTATTTGCCGATCACTCTGACGGTGACGGTGGCTGCCAATGCCACTAACCTGACCAACACGGCCACGGTTGCGGGCGGCGGGGAGACCAACACCAGCAACGATTCGGCGAGCAATCCCACCACAATCAATCCTTCGGGCGGCGGGGGCGGGCTCAACGAGAACTTCGAAACCGGCGCGGTCGGATGGACGGCAACCGGTCTCTGGCATCTGGTAAACAACTCGGGCTGTGTCGCTCCCGCGCTGGGGTATTCGTCTCCGACGCATGCGTTCTACTACGGGCAGGACGCGACGTGCGACTACGCGACGGGCAACTCGCCGAACACTGGCACGCTGACCTCACCTTCGATCACGGGTATAACGGCGCAATCCACGTTGGGTTTCAGCTACTATCTGGGGACGGAAGGAACGCCGGGATACGATACGGCCACCGTCTACGTGATCGCAGGTGGAGTGCCTACCACGTTGCAGACTCTGACCACCAACGATACGTCCTGGCACACAGTGACGGGGATCTCGCTGGCGCAGTTCGCCGGACAGACCATTCAGATTCAATTCACCTTCAACACGGTGGACCAGTACGCCAACAGCTTCAAAGGGTGGCTGGTCGATAACGTGGTCGTGAATTGAACCGGCGTCTCTGTATAATCGTTTCGTGATGCTTACCCGCATTCTGCTGGTGCCCCTGCTGCTGGCGGCATCCGCTTCGGCGCAGGGATCGCTCTCCGCGAACAGGAACGATCCCGCACAGGTGGAGAGGTTCCGCGACCGCGGTTTTGGCCTGTTCATCCACTGGGGAGTCGATGGCCCGTTGGGCGGCGTGATTTCCCATTCGCTGGTAGGCGCGTCCCCGGATTACGTCGAGCGATTCTTCCGCATTCTGCCCGATTACTTCAATCCGCAACAGTACGATCCTGCGAAGTGGGCATCCCTGGCCAAACTGGCAGGCTTCGAATACGTGATGTTCACGACCAAGCACCATGCCGGGTTTTGTATGTGGGACACGGCTACCACGGATTTCGGCGTGATGCACACGCCCTACGGCAGGGACGTGACGCGGCAATTGGTGGACGCTTTCCGCAAGCAGGGAATCGCCATCGGGTTCTACTTCTCCCCGGACGATTTTGGCTGGCTGCATCGCCACGGCATCGTCATCAATCGAGAGGTCAAGGGCGTTTACCCGTTTGAAATCCCCGAATTCATGACTTACACCCGGCAGCAGCTTAAGGAACTCCTGACCAATTACGGACCTATCGATTACTTCTTCTTCGACGGCCCGGCTGCCGGTCTGACCGATTACGCGTGGCAGCTACAGCCCAAACTGGTAATTACTCGCGGCGCCATGGAGACGCCCGAGCAGTACACGCCGGGAGTGGCTCTGAAAGGAGCCTGGGAAGGCAATTTGACCATGGGCACGGAATGGCCCTGGAAAGCCACCAATGAAGAGTACAAGTCCGGAACGCAACTCATCGACACGCTCATCGAAACCCGCGCCAAGGGAGGCAATCTTCTCCTGAATACCGGGCCGAAACCTGATGGCGAGATCGCCATCGAACAGGAATCGCGGCTCCGCGAAATCGCCTTGTGGAATTTCGTGAACGGCGAAGCCATCAAGAATGTCCGGCCCTGGATCATCACCAACGAGAACAACATCTGGTTTACGAAGAGCGCGAAGGAGAACGTGGTCTACGCGTTTCTGACGCGCATGAATCCGTGGAAACTGGGCGATGCGAAGACGGTCACCTTGCGCTCGGTCAAAGCGACGGCGGCTACCCAGGTAACGGTCCTGGGACAATCCGGCGAACTGGTGGAGTACCGTCCCGGCCTCGTGCCCAGGACCACGTGGAAGCAGGATGACAGGGTCTGCACATCACGGCGTATCGCGCCCAGCGTCTGTATACGGACCGGCGCTGGCCGAACGCCCTGGTGCTGAAGATCTCCAACGTGGAACCCGGGCTGGCGCCGCCGGAGGTGTCGACGGTAGATGCCCGGTGGGACGCCCAAGCCGGCGCAGCGGTGCTACAGGGCCGGCTGCTGGACCTCGGCAAGGCGGACCGCGTCGAAGTGGGGTTCCAATACCGGGAAAACAAAGGCGGCACCGACCTCTCGGAGAGGACCGGGCCCTGGACCGATCTTCCTGCTTCTCCGCAGTCCGCTCCCGGCCAATTTCAGTATTCGCTGACGGGCCTGGCATCCAATCGAACCTATGAATATCGGGCCCGTGTCCGCCACCCGTTGATCACCATCTACGGCGAAGAAAAATCTTTCCGCACGGTTCGCTGACATTCAGAAAGCTAGGGTTGCGGCGACGGCTTGTCCCGCGTACCGCCGAATTCACGTACGAGATTCAAGGTCGCGCTGATAGCGACCTTGATTCCGAATCGCTCCATGGTATTTCCGAACGTCACGGCATTCCGGGGATACCAGGCATTGGTCAGGGCGGTAGAGACTCCGAATCCGAGCAAGCCCGACGCGTTGACCTGCATGGCGCCGGCATCGCTGCGCGTGACGAAATCGGACTTGATCGCATACCACACGCGCGATGGTATGGAGCCGCGGCCCTTGCGGAAGTAGCGCGGATCCTGGTGAAGTATCGAGGGAAAGAATGCATCGGTGAAAAAACTGGCGCTGACGATGCTCCCGGCGTAAGAGCCGAATCTCTCGGCAAATGCCTCCGGGCCGCTGCCGTAATGCGGCGAGTAGTGAACTGCCTGCGAGGCCCCTCCGAACATCAGGGCCTCCACCGGCAGCGAAATATCGAAAGTCCGGCGCCAAAAAATCTGGTACTTCTGTCTGGCCGTTAACGGGGGTAGTACGGCGTGAGGATCCTTAACCGTGTCGACGCCGGGGAACAGGAGCAGAGTGCGCGTGTAGCCCACCGGCGCGGGAGGAAGCGATGGATCGATCCTACCCTGGCCGAAAACAGGAACGGCGAACACACAAGTCGACAGAATCCAGCGCGTGGGGTGCACGCGACGCAGGCCCTCAATCATCCTTCTTCCCCGAGCGCATTCCTATTCTTTCCCTCCTGCTTACCATGCTCGCAGAGGAATCGCGCGCGCGGGGTGCTACGGATAACGGAACAACCAATTTTAGGTATGAAACCGCGCGGATACGATCGGCCGTCTGCTTATTTCCGAATCCCGCCACTACGTAGCCAAGCACTCGTCAAAAGATGTCCGGACATTCGCTTCCCGGCGGGACTCTCACTTCAATATTGTGGCTACGCCGGACTTCACATCCAGACTCCAGGGCTTCGGCTCCGGGAGCCACAATTTGCCATTGCCGATTTCGAGTGGCATCCAAAGGTACCGCGAGTCCCACTGTGTCCGTGGCTTCCAGATATCGCCCATGAAAATCACTGTGGTGGCCTTTTTTCCGACAATCTTCAACAGCATGGTGGATTGCGACCCGTACGTTTTCGTCTCCGGCGGCGCAATGTCTTTGAATTCGGACCACGGCCCTGCCAGCGACTTCGCCGTCGCGTACTTATTGGGATTCGGGTTCCACCCCGTCAAGGCCGACCCGATGGCATAGTATAGCCCGTCGAGGTGCACCACCGCGCCGCCTTCCAGGTGGAGAGGGATGAGGCATACCTCCTTTTCGACATTCAGATAATCGCCGGACAGCGTGGCGATCCGGAAACCGAAAGGCCGGTCTTCGAAAATCAGGTAGGGCGTCCCGTCGTCATCGATGAACTGGCCAATATCGCGGCTCTGATGATCGAGCGGGCGAAAACTGCGGAGATACCGGTAATCGCCGTCCACCGTGTCCGACACCGCCACGCCGACACGCGCGAGATCGTAGCCGCCCGTGTGCCCGGGGGATGGCCCATCGATGTGCATGTACATCACATACTTTTTGGTTTTCGCGTTGTAGAAGACCTTGGGCCGTTCCAGCACCCAGGTTGGCCCGAAATTTTCCGGGTCGCTGAGTTTGATCGGCTGGTTGCGGAAAGTCCAGTGGGCCAGGTCTTTCGAGGAATAGCAAGCCACATACCGTTTGCTGCGGTCCTGCCCCTGCGAGCGGTCTTCGCCGAACCAGTAATAGGTGCCATGCACCAGGATGATCCCGCCGCCATGTGCCTGGACGTGCTGGCCCCGGTTATCCGGCCACACTTCTCCGGGCCTGATCAACGGGGTCTCCGCGAATAGGGGAACCGCGAGAAGCAAGAGAATCGCGGCGTTCCATGCAATCTTTCTCATCGCCGGTATGTTCTCATCCATCACCCCCGGAAACAAGCGTTGCCCGTGCGTCCGGGGCGGCATCGTGCTATAAATCGCCTGTTGAGCGAAGCCAGCGTCTCATCGCGGGACAGGTTGCGCGCCGCCCTGGGTCATCGCGAACCGGATCGGATTCCGCTGGATTTCGGAAGCACCACGGTAACCGGCATCCACGTCAGTTGCGTTGCCGCGCTGCGCGACCATTTCGGCCTGGAACGGCGGCCGGTAAATTTGCAGGAACCCTTCCAGATGCTGGGCCTGGTGGAAGACGACTTGCGGGCGGCCATGGGAATCGACGTCACCGGCGTGTTCCCGCGCAGCAGCAAATTCGGCATCCCCACCGCGGATTGGAAAGAGTGGAATTTCCGTGGCCTCCCTCTATTCGTGCCCGGGAATTTCCAAACCAGGACCGAAGCCAATGGCGACATTCTGGTCTTTCCGCAGGGGGACACCGCGGCGCCCCCGAGCGGACGCATGCCGGTAGGTAGCGCGTTCTTCGACGTGATTATCCGGCAGCCGGAGATCGACGACGAGAAACTCGATCCGGCTGACAACCTGGAGGAGTTCGGCCCCGTTACCGAAGCCGACCTGGAACATCTGGAGCGGTCCGCGCGCGCGGCGTGTGCCACCGGTTGCGGTGTGGCGGCAGGCTTCGGCGGAACCAGTTTCGGCGATATCGCCAATGTGCCCGCGCCTGCCCTGAAATATCCAAAGGGTATTCGCGATGTCTCCGAGTGGTACATTTCGACGCGCACCCGCCGCGGCTACATCCATCGCGTCTTC
Organism: Candidatus Sulfopaludibacter sp.; assembly: GCA_031292755.1. GTDB lineage: Bacteria > Acidobacteriota > Terriglobia > Bryobacterales > Bryobacteraceae > Sulfopaludibacter. The sequence goes on along the minus strand of JARLGM010000159.1, from coordinate 12,182 downwards.
GAGCGCCAGTCGGAGATCGCCCTCGAGAACCTGGAACGGATTCATTCGCGAATCGGCGACGCGGTGGATGTCATGTATGTCTGTGGCACCGATTTCGGCACGCAGACCTCCGCGTTCTGCTCGGTGGCCACCTTTCGCGAACTGTGGTTCCCCTATTACCGCCGGGTCAACGACTGGGTGCACTCCCACACCGGCTGGAAATGTTTCAAACATTCCTGCGGCAGCGTCGAGCGGTTCTTCGAGAGCTTCATCGAAGCCGGGTTCGACATTATCAATCCGGTGCAGTGTTCCGCCGCCGGCATGGACCCTGTGGAGTTGAAGCGGAAATACGGCTCCCGCCTGGTGTTTTGGGGAGGAGGCGTGGATACGCAGAATACTCTGCCGTTCGGCAATCCCCGGGAAGTTCGGGAACAGGTGCTTCGTCGCTGCGAGATCTTCGCGCCCGGCGGCGGCTTCGTCTTCAACGCCATTCACAATCTACAGGCCGGCACCCCGGTGGCGAACATCGCCGCCATGTTGAATGCGGTGCACGAGTTCAACGGAGTTTCGCATGTCTGACCTGGAAAAACTGCGCGCGGCGGTAATCGAAGGCGACTGGAAGGCGGCCGCCGCGGCGACTCGCGCAGCCATCGCGGCAGGCGCCGCGCCCCTTGAAATTACGTCCGGGTGCCTGATTCCGGCAATGAACGAAGTGGGCCGGCGGTTCGAATGCGAAGAGTACTTCGTGCCCGACATGCTGCTCTCGGCGCGCGCCATGAAAGCGGCCATGGAGATTGTCCGTCCCCTGTTGGCCAAGGCCGGCGCCCAGCCCATCGGGCGCGTGGTGATCGGAACGGTGAAGGGCGACTTGCACGATATCGGCAAGAATCTGGTGGCCTCGATGCTGGAAGGCGGCGGCTTCGAAGTGATCGACCTGGGAGCAGACGTGGCGCCGGAGCGCTTCATTATGGCAGCCCAGGAATCCAATGCGGAGTTGGTGGCGCTCTCCGCTCTGCTCACCGTGACCATGCCTTCGATCCCAGCGACCATCGACGCCTTCCGCGCCGCGGGCCTGCGCGATAAGGTGAAGATCATGGTGGGAGGCGCGCCGGTCACGCGCGAGTACGCCGACGCGATCGGCGCCGATGGCTACGGAGAAGGCGCGGCGAATGCGGTGGCGCTGGCGCGCCGGCTGATCGGGGCCTGAGCAAGACTGACAGTAAAGTTCACGCCGTTTTTCAGGTATCGTTTGACCGGTGAGATGAGTGCGTGCAATGGGCGCTCTCGCACCGCAGCCCCGGCCAGGAGCGACGCCCAGATTGCCGCCGCAGTCGCAACGATCGACAGAATACCCATAGAACAAAAAGGAACTAAAATATTTGCAAGTTCCCCGATGCCTAAGAATATCGTGATCTGTTGCGATGGTACGGCCAACGAGTTCGCACGCGACCGCACCAACGTGGTCAAGCTGTACTACGCTCTGGAACACGATACGGCGGCGCAGATTGCGTTCTATCATCCGGGTCTTGGAACCATGGAGCCGGCAGGCGCGCTCACGCCGCCGGCGCGTTACATTACGCGCGGGCTCGGCATGGCGATGGGCTATGGACTTTCCAGCGATATCGGCGGCGCGTACACCTTCCTGATGAACAATTACCAGGACGACGATTTCGTTTACTTGTTCGGCTTCAGCCGCGGCGCCTACACGGCGCGCGCCGTATGCTCGCTGCTCACCATGTACGGCCTCATCCGCCCAGGCAACGATCCGCTGGTGCCGTATGCCGTCCGCATGATGCTGGCGATCGATAGGGCCCGCAAGCTCAAGGAACGCCGCGGAAGCTCCACGCCGCAGGAGGACGATGCGGTGGCCGGGTATTTTCAGCTGGCCGAAGATTTCAAACGCAGCATGGGCCGCGAGGGCTGCAATCCGTATTTTGTGGGCGTATGGGACACCGTCAGCTCAGTGGGATGGGTCGCCGATCCGGTGAAGATCCCCTATTCAGCCGACAATCCTTCGATCCGTTATGGACGCCACGCCATCGCCATCGATGAAAAGCGCGCCTTTTTCCGAACCAACCGGTGGGTTCCTTCGCGCGAACTCGCCGAGCATGGCCCCAGGGATGTCAAACAGGTGTGGTTCCCCGGCGTGCATTGCGACGTCGGCGGCGGCTACCCCGAAGACGAGAGCGCCCTCTCCAAGATTCCGCTGGAATGGATGCTGGAAGAAGCCAGGGCGGCCGGCCTCCGCGTCAACCCGGGCCGCCAGAGGGAAATTCTGGGAGAATCGCCTGGCTCGAAGTATCAAGGGCCCGATCCGGATGGGCCCATGCACGAATCGCTGAAGGGCTGGTGGAAACTCGCGGAGGTTATCGAAAAGCCGCATTACGATTTCGCCACCGGCGAGACCGTAAAACGCGCCAACCGCGGCCGCAGGCGCACCATCCCGCGCAATTCGTTGATCCACGAGTCGGTATTTCAACGGCGGAATGGGGCATACGCCGATGGTCTCCAGTTGCCGGATGGCTGCCTGCCGGTGGCGACTGTTCGAGTGCCCTAAACTCGCCTCACATATTCTTCCAGGAGCGAGTTTGAAAACGCGATTTCTCGTTCCGCGTCCGGGTTGTTATGAATGCGGAAGTCGGTGATGGCCGATCGGATGTACTCGCCTCCCAAATCTCTCAGGCCGAGCTGGACCAGTGCCACGCCGAGGTTCCTTTTGATCTGCGCCACGCGGACCGGCTGACCGGCCCGCGCCGCATGCTGTATGGCCAGCCGGAAATTCTCTTCTGCCGCCTCGCGGTTCTTCAACATGCGAGCCACAAAGCCCAGTTCGTCGTAGATGTCGGACAAATCGCCGTGGCTCATCATGCTGAGGCTTGCCTGGCATTCCTGCAACGCCAGTTCCAGCCACGTCCGCGCGCTTTCGAGGAAGCCGGCGCGCGCATCGGGGGAACTCTCGCGTTCGCTGCGATAGAATCGCTTTGTCTCGATGGCCGCCAGTTGCTTGAAACACCGGCAGCGGAGCAGCGGATTGGCTCCCACGGCCACTAGCATCAATGCCGCGTTCGTCTGCTCCTCGGCTTTCTCCAGATCGCCATCCAACGCGTCTTCGTGGGGCGGCGAACCATAAGAGAGTTCCGCCAAACGAAGCAGCGCTTCGCCCTGAAGCTGTGGCGTATCCGACAGCCTGGCCAGATGAAGTGCTTTTTCGAGCCGGTCCAGTTCACTGCGAAAAGCGTGCGGATCCAGGTGGATTGGAAGGTCCAGCATGGCGCCGGCGTAGTGCCGGACCGCGTGACGGGTTTCCCGCGACCACGTGCCGGCTGATTCCTTGAGCGCCGGGCCGGCCCATTCTTTGCACACTTGGTACAGCTCCTGGCGTGCGGCATCGGCGAGCTGCGCATTGAAATTCTGTGCCGCTACGATCTTCATCTCCAGCCAACTCGCCAGCGCATCCGGAGACACACCCGCGGGCCGGCCCCGAAGCCACATCGTCAGCCCGCCGTCCACATTCAGGAAGTCGACTGCCTCCAGACCGCTCTGGCCAATAGCCTGCGCGATGAGATGGATACCTTCGGTCAGCCGCACCACCAGGCTGAAATCCATGAGCGTCAGTGCGTAACGCCGTGCTTCCGCCAGATTGTCGCTTTCGAACTGTAGCCGGCTGAGCGCCTCGCGGTCCGCTGCCTCCCTGACGCTCTGCCGGTACTGGCTGGCGAGATCGGCGTTTGCCCGGCAGAACGCCTGCCGGAGTAATTTGCCTCGCGGTTCTTCGCCGGGCATAGCTGGAAATCCTCCCTGAGGCCGCAGCCACCGCGCGAAGACCGCGCGGGCGAGCGGGTGAATGGCGAATCCCCCCGCACCCAGCGATTGCAGCAAAGAGCGCGCCGCAAGCCGCTGAAGCAGGCTCTCGATATGCTCCGCAAATTCGCCCGTGCCGTCAGAAATCGCCATCTTCCGAACGATCTCGTTCGTGCGCGCGAGCACCATCGCCTGTACGAAGCCGCGAAACAGGGCCACCGGCGCCAGGAGTTCGCGCTCGTCGGCGGTGAAATCCTCGTCGATGCCGGCCCATTCGGGAGGCACGCGCAGGTCGATTCCAAACTGTCCGGTTCGGTCGAATCGATCCAGCAATTCATATAGTGCGGCCCCTAACGGCGCTCCGTGGCCGCGAGCCATTGTTCGGGCGGCGTCGAGCACCGGCAGGATAACCCCGGGCAGCCGTCCGCAGGACTGAATCAGCCTGGGGAGGAGAGGCCGGCACTCTCTTTCCTCATCCGCCAGGAGGACGTTGACAAGCTCCATGCACGGCGCCGCGTCCAAGCGTCGCAAATCCAGAATCCGGATCCCTTCGAATTTCAGCAGGGCTCCCTCGGCGCGGCGCTGCACCAGCAGAACCTTGCACCCGCGGCCCACCAGGCGTTGCACCAATTCCTTCAGGCCGCCCGCCGCATACATCTCCGATGCATTGTCGAGGATGACGAGCGCCGTGCGGATACCCTCAATTTCGATCCCGGACAGCGAGCTGAATTCCGCCAGATCGCGGTAGACCAGCAGCCGGCGGGCCAGCCCGCCGCTCCTGGCGAACCAGCGCGCAAACTCGCAAGCCACCGCCGTCTTTCCCGATGCCGGAATGCCCAGGATCGCAGCCGCGGAACTCGCGCTCAAAAACCGGTCCAGCAGCATCAGCGCAAGATCCTGTCCCAGGACGCCGGCCGGAGGCGCAGTCCGTAGCCCATCTTCCATGATCGCGGGCGCCGTGTCCGCCGCGGGCGTCCGGGTAAAGCGGAACCGCACGCTGGATCGTTCCACCAGCACCGGAAGTTGCCATGCTTCGGGGATCCGCAAATCGGCGGACATCGCATCCAGCCGGCGCAGCGCGCGCGTGAACGCCTCACCCGTATCCCTGCTGCTCCCCAGAAACTCGTACAGGCAGGCCATGAACGAAGCGGCCGTTAGCACGTCGACGTTATAGCGCATGGCCACCACCGCGACAGCGCCCCGCTTCGCGATCTCGTAGGCCACGGACTCACCGCCCGGCCGCTCCACCGGCGCATAGGCCGAACGGCAGGCATTCATGATCAGGACCGCGACGGAGCCCCGGCGGAGCACGCGAGCCAGTTGCGTCCCACTAACACGTTGCGGCGCCCAGCCCAGGTCGGGAGTCTCAAACAGGAGAAAGCCGGGAACGCCGTGACCATCGAAATGCACCACGTGGTACGGGTGCCCTTTATCAGCCGCGGTTCGTAGCACTTCCCCCAGGCGCTTCAGAGTCGGCGGCCTGAGCACCTCGAACTGCAGGCGGGGCGATGCCGCAATCGCGGGATTATCGATCAGCAGTCGCGCCACGGCCCGGAAATCGATATCGGCCGACAAGCCCGGCCGGCAGATCGCAAACAAAATCCGCAGGACTCCCGTTCCGAGTGTCGTCTCCGACGCATTTCCCAGCCGGTAAACGAACGAGCGGGCGGCCAGCCCAAGCGGCTTCGCAGCGGCGTCCGCGCGCACCTGTTCCCAGGGCAGCGCGAATCCCCGGCCGTGGATCTCGACGCGGGTGGCGGCCATTTTCGCCGCCACCGTGCGCCACACGCGGCGCCCTTCGTCACTCGCTTGCCAGACGCTCTCAAAAAGCGCGACTCCCGCCGCGGCCATCCTCTGGCGAATCAAAAGCGCGGGACCGGACTCCGTCTCTTGGGGCTGATGACGGTATGCTTCCAGATACCACTGGCGCATCAACTCGTCATCCGGCATGGAAACCGCAGTCGCTTTAGCCTGCCGGAGCACGCGACCCGAATCCGCCAGCAGCACCGCGCGAACCGGCGTGACACCCTGCCGGGTGCGTCCCTGAATGATTCGCAGGATCATCCTAAAGCTCTATGTCCAGGGACCGTGCCGAGTCCGGGCGTATGGTCACGCTGTACCGGAATTTGCGCTGGAGAACCGGGTCCTTCCACTGGCGCGTCTGGTCGGTGTCGTAATTGAAATAGAGTTCGGCGCGCGGGCCGCCGTACCGGATGATTCGCGCAATGGCCTCGGGGTGTGGATGATCGAACTTCCTTCCATTGGTAGAGATCAGAAATTTGCGGCAATTCAACTTCTGAATCAGCGCAGTCGTGTTGTTATGCTTACTGCCGTGGTGCGGAACTTTGCAGGCATCCAATTGGAGCCTGTCCTGTTTCGTGGTCCGCAACAGCCGGTCTACCGCGCTCTCCAGAATATCCGGACGCGAATCCGCCGCGAACAGACACCGCTTATCGTCATACTCCGCCAGAACCACAATGCTCGAGCCGTTCGGCACCGACTTGTCGTTGGTCGTGGCGGAATCGGCGAGAGCCCGGACATCCAGGGCATTGGGAGCGCCGAGCACGTCGCGATATCTGGCCGCTGCGGCCAACTTACGCAGGGCTGCTTTGGCGTCGCCGGCCTGTTTGCCCATGATCTTTTTCCATTGCGCACGCAGATCGCTGAGTTCCACCGGGCCCGGAGCCAGCACGGTCAGCATCATTCCGCCCGGCAACCTGATGCGGCGCAGCCGGCCAGACGCCCTGGCAAAAACCGCCCCTCCTTGGAAGGACCGGTTCCACGGGATCTTCTGTTCGCCGATCAATGCCGAAAGATACTCTCCCTGTTGCGGGCCGAGCACGTCTTTGTCGAGCAACTGGGTCCACCCGTTGAACCAGATCCTGTCGAGCCGCAGGTTCAGTGAAGGACTCTGGAGCAGACGCACCGCCGCATCGATGTGATCGAGATCGATATGGGTCACCAGGAACAGGTGGAAGCGCCGCTCACCCTCCTTCAATTCTTCGATGGCGGCTCGCACGCCCTTGTATGCGGGCAGCGTACCCGCATCGATCAGGATCCGGTACGTTGCCCGTGCAGAGCCGTACTCCACCCACAGGCAATCCCCATACTCCGCCGGCAGCATCCTTATCCGGAACATCACAACCGCCAGTCGGCATCGCCCACGGCACTTACGGACAACACCATGGGGTACCCTTTCCGCAGCATCGCGCGGCGCACGGCCAGCATAACGTCGCCGAATGTTGCCCCCTTCTGCGCCGACATCTTTTTTAGGACGGCGACGAACTGTGCCGCCAAAACGGTTGCCTGCCGTCCCAGGATCAGAGTGCGCGAGGCAACGACGATGGAGGCTCCGTTCTGGGCAAAAGTAGAAACAAAATCCTCAAACGGGACGTTGTTCTGAGACGTTTCACAGCCCAGCAGCAGCACCACGGGGTGGACCTTGCGGGTGTGAACGTAGCTGTCATCAATTTGGTCGAGCGTGAGCCACTGCGCCGTTCCGATCTCCATCGTCGGCACTCGCAGCGTCTGGTGCATGTCCGTATGCGGAATCAGCACCAGCAGAGTCGGCCCCAGCGTGGCGATGTTCTTTTTCCACTCCGGCCATGTGGCGGACACCGTGCATGGCACCTCCAGCTTTTGGATCGCCGCGATCAACCTGGGGACGCTGTTCTTCACCTCGGCATCGGCCCGGTCGCTGGCCGCGACAATGGCGCGCTCCAGCACGCGCAACTGTTTTCTGCACGCGTTCTTGTCGTCTTGCAAGGCAAAATCGCTGTTCCCCAGTTGACGCGCCGCATCCCGGCGAAAAGTATGCCATTCCAGAACGCGCGTCAGTCCCCAGAAACCCAGCGGGCAGACGTACCTGCTGCTGTTCCTGCGCGCGGAGCACCGGTCGGAGCACTTGCCGCGGCTCAGAGCCTCGACCGCGGAAGGGCACAGGACCGCATCTTCATCGGGCGAAGGGCGATCGTAAAAATACTCCACCGGAAGCCGGACCCCGGGACGGGCGGCGATTAACTGGATGCGTTGCGCCGCCGCCATGGCGGCATCCGCAAACTGCCCTTTGACCACGCCCCGATAGAGAAGGGACCCATGGACCGCCAGGAAACGCAGGAGCGACTCGGTACCGGGCGCCGTGAGCGCGCGAAAATTCCGGGAGCCCCATGGGCAGCGGCGAAGTTCGTCTTCGATCAGGTCGACGTAAGGCGTCAGTGGCCCGGTATTGATGAGTTCCGCGTGATCATCCACTATCTTCAAAACCTGGGGATCGCCCGCGGCAGTGTGATTCAGGACCATGGCGGCGCCGAACGATGCTTGATTGTCCAGGTCCGCCATGCTCGCATCGACCACCACTTCCGGATCGAACGAAATCCCCTCCGAACCCCCCTCCGCCACCGGGCCATCGAGCATAGCAGTCTGCAGCACGCGATTCTTGTATAAGACGCTGACCCGGAGTTGGCCGCGCTCCTGATGTTCGCCGACCGCCAGATAGCAAGAACAGATGGTGCTGGGGCCTTCCGGAGGTAGAAACATGCGGCTCACTTGCGGAGCGGTGAACGGATTGGTGGCCACCACCGTAAGCCAGTGCCCTTTTGCGGAGGGCGGCAGCTCCTCCTGGCGGAATCGCGCGGACGAGAGCCACTCCGGACCGGCCGGCCCGATGCGTACATCGATTCTGTGCAGCGCTCCGGCGCGAAAAGCCGCCAGTGGCGTGTCGGACGCGCCATCCCGCGCATCCAGGACCCAGGCTTGCAAAAATCGCCGCTCCGTCTGCCGGCGAGTCTCCCGCAGCTTGGGCGCCACCGCGTTGGTCAGCAGCGCCAGCGTGGTGGCATCGCCGGATTCGCGGCCCCAGTTGCTAAACTGCTGCAGCAACTGAATGGGATGCTGCATCTCATGCGCCAGTTCAGGGGACGCCAGCCTTTCCCGCAACGTGCCGGCGATGGCGGAAAGGCGGACACTCTCGATCCATTCGCGGTTGGCCCGAAGGAGATAAAACCGCCGGCCCTCGTCGGTCACGAGCGAATCGGCCAGGGCAACGTCGAATCGCTCGTTGTGCGAGATTCGCGCCACAAAGTCGAGAAACCACCCCTCCAGCGGCCGGCCGGTGGGATTCACCAGCGCTAAGGCATTTGCCCGAGTCTGGTTGATCAGAGTGCCTGCCAGACGGACCGTGCCTGAGGAAGGCGCGATCGGGCCGGCCACGACAACGCACGGCGATTCGATGGCGCCTTCGAAGCTCAGCACCCGTGCCAGTGCGGTGCGAACCGTACCCGGCACAAGCAGAAGATCGCAGCGGCCTCCGGTAGCCGCGAGGTCCACCACGGACAGGATGGCCTCCGGCCACGCCTGGGCTTTCATCTCGCTTTGGAGCGGCGCAGCGTCGCCAAGCACGCCCAACCGCAGCGGCCAGTGCCATCGCGCGTTCGGAGACCGGCGTTCCGGCTGCGCCACATACACGGAACGCGCGCCCACTTCGGGTCTGGACAGTTCGCTCACCGTCCAGAGCGGGTCCCAAGGCTCCCACTCGATTCGCAATTCCAGGTCGATTGCCGGCCCTCGCCGCTCGTGGAAGATCTTCCACGCATCTTTCAGTACGTCCGGCCGTAGAAGAGACCGGCCTCGCCCTGGCGACCATTGCCACGCCAGCGCACCCTCGGTTCGCACGCGAATATCCCACAGGCGGCCGGCAACTTCCTCGGCCGACGGATCGGACGCCTCCGTCCACTCTTCCTGCTGTAGAACTCCGAGCGCCGCCAGCGCGCACGCAAAATCACCCGCTGAAAGCTGGATGCCCCAATGACCAAGCGCTGCTGGCCTCATATACCCCCCATGGAAGGGAGTCTACACCAACCGGCGGCTTGCGCGTCTACTTCTCGAAGCCTGCCACCATCGCGCCGTAGGCCGGCATTTGGATCGCAGCCGGATTCACGGCATCGCCTTCCGCGGCGAAAGAACTGAGCAGCACAGCGCCCTGCTTGTCCGCCATACTTCGAATCGCAACGGTCTGCGGAGCCCCTGTGCAATTCAGGACGATGAGAGCCGCCGGCCCGTCCTCCGCGCGCCGGACGAAGGAAAGCACGTTGGGGTCGTCCCCATTCACCAGAGTGAAATCGCCGTCGCGCAGTGCCGCATTGATCTTGCGAAGCCGGAGCAAAGCTTTGTAGTAATTCAGAACCGAACCCCGCTCCCGAGTCTCGGCGGCCACATTCACCGTCCGGTACTCCGGGGCGACCGGCAGCCACGTGGTCGCTCCGGTGCTGAAACCCGCGTTCGTATCGGCGTTCCACTGCATCGGCTTGCGCTCTCCGTCCCGCCCTTTTTCCTGCGGCCAGCCCTTGATGCCGATGATGTCCTTCACGTCCTCTTTCCTCTTCGGATCATCGTTCGCCATGCCGAGTTCCTCGCCGTAATAAAGGAGCACCGAGGCGCGCGGCGTCAGCAGTAGGGTAGCCAGCATGCGCGCCAGTTCCGCCGTATTCCGGCCGTCCCCGAGCCGCGACACAGACCGGGGGTTGTCGTGATTGTTGAAGACCAGCAACGGAGTACCGCCGTTGAGCTGAGTCTCGGCCTCCAGCAGCCTGGCCCGGTAGCGCGTGGCGGAAAGAGCGCCAAATCCGAACATCGTGTCCATCGGCAGGTGCAGTTCGTCACCGTTGGCGCCGTAAAGCTTCGCCAGGTCCTCCACTGCCGGCACATAGGCTTCGCCCACCAGCACGCCGTCAGCGAACTCATCGGCGACCTTGCGCATTTCCCGCAGCACGTCGTTGCACTCCGGCAGATTGTCGGTGTACTGCCGCGTCAGGATGGGGTCGCCGTAAGAGCTTTTGCCCGGCTTGGCGACAGGCTCGTCGCGCAGTTGCGCATCTTCGAACAGGGACGGAACGGCGTCCAGGCGGAAGCCCGCCACGCCGCGCTTCATCCAGAAACGCATGACGTCGTACATGGCCTTCCGCACGTCCGGGTTTCGCCAGTTCAGGTCCGGCTGCTCTTTGTAGAACGCGTGATAGTAATCCTGCTTGCGAGCCGGCTCGAACTGCCACGCGGAGCCACCGAAGATGGAAATCCAGTTCGTGGGCGGACGCCTTCCAGGCAGGGGATCGCGCCACACATACCAATCCGCCTTCGCATTAGTCCGCGAGGAGCGCGACTCCACGAACCAGGGATGCCGGTCGGAAGTGTGATTGACCACGAAATCCAGCAGCACCCGGATGTTCCGCTTCTTCGCCTCGGCCAGAAGACGGTCGAAATCGGCCAGCGTGCCGTATTGCGGATCGATGTCCGTATAGTCGGAAATATCGTAGCCGAAATCGACTTGCGGGGACTTGAAAAACGGCGTGATCCAGATGCCGTCTACACCCAGATCCTGGAGGTAATCCAGGTGGTTGGTGATGCCATTGAGATCGCCGACGCCATCGCCGTTCGAATCCGCAAAGCTGCGCGGATAAATTTGGTAAATCACGGCGTTTCGCCACCACGGCTTGCTGTCGGAAGCTGCCGGCCGCTGGGCGATCGCGAGTCCGCCGATCGCCGCGGCGAAACAAAGCAGGGAACCAGTCCGGCGCATACGAAACCCTCCACGCGGCTGCGTGCCGGCCTAGTATATCAGCAAGCCTTCCCGTCCGACGATCCCGAGTTTGACATCCCGAGTTTGCGCATCCGGTAGAGCAGCGTAGTGCGCGCCACGCCCAGTCGGGCTGCCGCGCCACTGCGTCCGCCCACCACGCCCCCGCTCTGGTTCCCGTTCCGCTTCCGTCAGCGTGACTTGCTTCGACAGAGTCTTCAACTCATCAAGACGCGGGCGCAGAACTCAGCCCAACGCCTGCAATCAGATGGTCAAGACCTCATGGCCGATTTCCTGAAACTGATGTTTCATCTTGTCTGTGCAGCGGCGAATGAAATAGTTCTGGCTTTGCTTCGGCGGGCTGTATTACGCGGTACGCATGATCGGCTGACAGCAGGGCCGCCGCCCGGCCCTTTCGTGGGATCATGAAGTTCTACTCGGATGACTCAACCCAAGGCCCTTCCTTCTCACGTATTGCTTCACATTTCCCGGCAACTGAACATCTCGCTCAAGAGCCTGGTCGCAACCATCGCGCTACTCGATGAAGGCGGTACCGTCCCTTTCATTGCCCGCTACCGCAAAGAGGCCACCGGCAATCTGGATGAAGTCCAGATTCGCGATGCGCAGGAGAAACTGGAATACTTTCGCGAATTGGAGGACCGCCGCGAAACGGTGCTGGCCTCCATCGAAGAACAGGGTAAGCTGACGCCGGAATTGAAAGCCCGCATTGAAGCCGCTCTGGAAAAAACCGGACTGGAAGACCTGTACCTGCCGTTCAAGCCCAAGCGCCGCACCAAGGCCTCCATCGCCCGCGACAAGGGCCTGGAGCCGCTGG
>JARLGM010000158.1 GCA_031292755.1 Candidatus Sulfopaludibacter sp. | reverse complement strand
GACTATTCTGGAATATTCATCTCAATTTGTCCAGGATGAGAGCCACACCCGGTGGCGGGATGGGTCCTGTTATTCTGTTATGCCTGACGTAACGCATAATGAAAGATAGTGTGATACTTGATCGTCGGCTATCGGGATAAAAGGACCAGGGATTTTTCGGCCGGCAAGCGGGTGAAGGCGCTCTCCGGGTTAGAGCGCGCGGCACGCCTGAAACTCGACCGGCTCGAAGCCGCAACGAGTCTCAAAGATCTTGGCGGCCTCCCTGGCAACCGTTTGGAAGCATTGGCGGGTGATCGAAAAGGCCAGTTCAGCATCCGCATTAACGATCAATGGCGAATTTGTTTTGAATGGCGGGACGGGGCACCGGGCCCTTCCAACGTAGAGATTATCGATTATCACTAGGAGAAACCCATGGCTGTGACACCGATCCATCCAGGAGAGCACCTGGCCGAGGAACTACGCGAACTGGGTATGAGTGCCGCTGAGCTAGGGCGCAAACTGGGCGTGCCGACGAACCGCATCACGGGCATCCTAAATGGTCAACGCGCCATTACAGGAGACACGGCATTGCGGTTGGCGCATTTCTTCGGCACCAGCGGGGAATTCTGGCTCAATCTCCAAAGCCTTTACGAGTTGCGGATGGCTCAGAAGAAAGTCGGCAAATCGCTGCAGTCGCTGCCCCGGTTGAGACGCTCCGAGCGCATTTCGGCGTGAAGATGCCTTTTTTCCGCTGGACGGGCTCACTTTTCAGAGTCTGAAACCACCCAGAAGCGGCCTTGGTTCAGTCCCTCAGCGATTCGCCGATTACCGTGCCGATGAACTGACGGCGCTGCAATCGATCGCCACCTGGATCATGCCGCCCGAGCCGATCTCCACTTCCCTGGCGTCGCTCTTCGCGCGCCATAGCTTTTCGATATCGTCCACGGAAGCGCCGGGCAGGCCCACATCCAGGTCACCGGCCAGAACGAGATACTTCCCCGGGCGCAGAGCTGTTAAGGGAGTGCTCCAACCATCCATCACCTCGGCCCGCCGCAAGCTTCCAGCCAGCGCGCCCGGACTCTCCACGTTCGAGTCGAACAGGTATAGAACGGCGGCCGGAACCGGTTTGCCACTGGTATCCGTCACGCGCGCGGTCAGGGACCCGCCGTCGCACCCAAGCACAAGCCGGACTCGCTCCCCTCCCGCACCCTCGCCCACGTGAAGCAATCCGTGGAGCAGATCCTGCCGGCCATATTGGGCCTCCTTTACATAGCAACCGGCCGGTTGCCTGGAGACGCGCAGTTGGTACTCGCCCGGACGTCAGCGGCCGAGACTGAATGGCCCCGGAACTGCCGTAGTACCGCCGCCACCGATCATCCCGGACATACGTGAGGCCGGCGGCCTCTCCACCGAATCTGCATAACCCTCGCCGTCGCTGAGAAAGCGGGTCAGGCTCATCTGAATGCGAACCGGCTTCTCGGGAGGCGCGGGATCGAAAGCGGCGTCACCTTCGATCGCCACCGGCGCATTCGGCAACAACTTCACGTTGGTCGCATCCTTGTCGGTGATGAGCGCGGCACCCCAGGCAATCCCCGTCGCTGCCCAGCCGGTCATCCGTTCGGTTAATCCACTTCCGGGCGGCGCGCTGGTTGCCATCATCCGATACTCCCCCGGATGGAGCCCGCACGCGCGAAATGTCCGTTGCTCATCGGCCTTGAACGTCGCGGGTGTCAGCGACCAGCCGGAATCGAACGAGAGCTGCTCGATGAGACTGACGAAGACCTCCTTGACCGCGCCTGCGTCGTCCACCGCGCCCGCAATGCAATAAGACGGTGCGTCCGCCACACGGATATCGACGCGCTCCCGCCGCTCCCCCGACGCGAGCACTATGGTTTGCGCGCCTGAAATATCGGCCGAATTCCCGTAGAAGGTCGGCAGCAGCACGCGCTCGCGGTTGTCGTACGGCGGGACCTGATCGGACGCGGTCGCCTTCAACGGCCGCTTGACCAGAATCAGCAATCCCTGCTGAGCCGCCACACGCTCGAGCCGGTATTCGCCCTTCTCGCTGGTCGCTACCACATGGTCCGGCGAATATACGATGTCGCCGTACCGATACCTTCGCTGCAGAAGCAGCACGGCCACGTGGGCCACTGGCTGTCCGGCGTGATCCACCACCCGTCCGCCGATGGAGCCCCTCGGCAGAAGGCGGATCTCCACCGGTGCCTCTTCGCCAGCGCGAACCATCACGGAAATGCCGCCACTGGCCCCGTGTGCGCTGTCCGATGCCCAAAGCCGTTTCGGTCCCGGCGCAATATCTCCGAACCGAAACCGGCCCTGCGAATCGGTCGTCGCCGTCCCGCTGCCCGGTAGTGAAACATTCACACTTGCGGGTTTTGACCGGGAGAAAGACACTTCACGTCTGGGCCGTTCCAATGGTCTCCCAGGAAAAAAGCGCGGGGGAACTGCCGGACATAATCTACCTGGCTTTGTGAGCTAACACTTCCAGCACTTTGTCGAGGGCGGAATCGCGGCCTTCGGCCAAGTCTTCTTTCGGAAAGATCGGTACTTCGATGTCCGGCGGCACACCCGTCCCTTCAAAGCTCTTGCCATCCTTGGTGAGGTAGGTTTCATTCGAAAGGCCGAACCTCCATCCATTGGGCAGTACGCGATCGAGTTCGTCGGAGAAGACGCCCTGAGTGTTCGCACCGATCCGCGTAATATGCGGATCACGACCGAGCAGCGCCATGGTGAACGTTTCAGCGGCGCTGAGGGCGTGCGCGCTCGTCAGAAGGACCACGGGACCTCGAAAGCCCGGCCTCTGGCTGGCGTGGACCATGATAGGTTGGGGTGGTGTGTGATGATCCGGATCACGGATGTCGTCGCGCGCGACCTTCTCCCATGCGAAGTAGTCGAGAGTGGCGAGGCGCGAGGCGATGGCGACTCCAAACTGGTCGAAGCCGCCGCTGTTGATGCGAATATCGATGACTAGGCCGCTCCAGTGGAAGGCATCTTCGAAGATTTCGTCGAGAGCCGCCTGCAAGACCGCGAGTTGCTTCTCGAAGTCGTCGTCCTTGGAGTAGCGGGCGAAGGAGTGGATCCGCAGATACTCGATCAAATCGGCTTGTCTCTTACGTTCCGAATCGGTTGTCATCGCACCCTGCGGCGGGCGCAATCGTCCAAGCTGCAGTTGTCCGTTACAGAAATCCCGCAATTTGCCAGGGACGTATTTAGTTTCAATGATCTCGGTGACGCGAGGTTTGTCCCCGTCCTGCAGGGTGTCAGTTGGCGGGCGGCTACCCCGAAACCCCTTGTGAATGGATGGGGCGTCGATGTATATGTGCTTGTCGTGCAGTGGTTCGACCATGCCGCTAAGTATCCGGAAGAGCTCTTCGGGCTTCGTGTCCGGGATCACCTGTGGGCGAACCTTTTTGTCTATCGCGCGCCAGTCCACGTTGCGCAGCGGGAAAAAGGCATATTGCTCAGCGAAGGTCTGCCAAAATACCTCATAGTTCGTGAGAGGCGTATCTGCAAGAGGCTGGCCGCAGCGCTTCGGCTGTGAGCTAGTGCGCCGAAGGAGGAGGTTTGAGATGGTCCCGTCCACGTGGAACCAAAGCGTATCCTTCGACGGCCCAGGAACGATTCGAAACGTATCGCCGTCTGCCGCGAACACGATTTCATCGGCGGTCCCCGCCTCAGTTTTGCGGCTGGCCTTTTCCGAAGGGATGCAACTCAGCGTCGTGATCTCATAAACTCGCAGATCGTTTCCTTTTATCTCAACGAGCTCTCCATACCCGGTGGTGACCCATAGCCCATCGAGGGGCAATGTGGTGGGGTGATTCTGCGCGCGTGCGAGGGGTGGAAGAAGAAACGATATGCTTGCTGCAAAAACAATGGCGCAAAGCCGGACCGTATTCGGCGGGAAGGTACCTGGGCCAGGCTGGCGCTTGCACCGTCTGGGTGCGTGGCCAAAAACGTACCCGGCTTTTGCTTTTTTAGAGGCCCGTTTCATGAGTATTTGATGAAAACCGTTCCGACCGGCGCCAGTCGATCCTTTTCGGCCAGGAAGGTTCATCATATTACGCGGCTGTGGGCGTGGCTACCGGGCCAGCGTTTCGCGGTAGTTCCACGGCATCCACTCCGATGGGCTTCGCTTCAACTCCTCGGCGTGCCGCAGCAACTCGGTCAGATAATCGAACGGATTGGCCCCGTTCAGTTCGCAAGTATGGATCAGACTCATGAACAGATCGCCGACTCCGGCGCCGTTCAGCGTCTTGTAAAAGAGCGCATTCCTCCGGTTCAGAATAGCTTTCTTCAGAGCACGCTCGACGATGTTATTGTCGATTGGCGAGCCCGGCTGTCGCAGGAAAAGCGTCAGCTTCGTCCAGTGATTCAGTAAGTAGGAGATCGCTTTACCCAGTCCGGAATTCGGTTCCGTCTTGTGCTCCGCCAACTGCGCTTCCATCCATTCATGCAGCCCTTTCATCAAGGGCCCGCTGTGCTCCTGATGGAAGTGCAACCGGTCTTCCGCCGATAGTTCCCGTTCCCGTGACACTGCATCGTTGTGATAAACGCCGCCGAGCGTCTCCAGCACATACTGGCATTCTTCCGGAAAGTGATCGACCACCTCCACCACCTGCCGTCTTCCATGGGCGAGGCAGTTTGCGATCAGGGTTTCGACGCCCTTCGGTGTGTTGCGCGACAGCGCATCGCACATCTGGATGGGCACCGGCAGTTCGCGCGCCCGCTCTTTCAGAACGTCGGCAAGGTTCTCGCCCGCGTGCTTGCTTCCGGTGAAGAATAGCGCGATGGTCCATGCACCCATCAACGATACGATGCCGCTGGTGAAGGTCCCTGTCCGCTTGTCGCCCGCCTCGCGGACCAATCGCAGAATGCGCATGCTGGTATCGTCGTTGTGCATCACGCGACCCTGCGCCGCCTGCCGGATCAACTCCTCCAGCGCCAGCCGGAGTGGTTTCGCGGCAGCCGCCATGAGTTCCCACTGTGTGGTTGCGGGCAAGGGCATTCCCAGTTGGCCTTGCAGTCTTTCCAGTCGGTTAAATGGCACTCCGGTACCGTACTTCAGTAGGGCGATCATGGCGACGGCCGTCTCGTCGTACTTCGCCGCTCCCGCCGTCTCCGGTGCGTCAGCGGTGAAAACCTCCCCGCAGGCGTTGCAGCGCAATCGCTCCATCTCGAAAACGGTCGCTTCCAGCGGCGCGTGCCCCACGAACCTCACCAGTGTGGCTGGCTCCTTCTGGTGGTACAGTTTTCCGCAGCGGCACTCCGGGCACGTGTCACCGGAATGGAGCGTAGGGTGCGTGACAGCGACCTTATTTGCACCACGAAACGCAGCGGCAGGATTGCGCCCATGACCGGCTGGTACCGATTCGCTTGTATCCGGCTCACCTGCCGGCGCTGTATCCGGCGGGAGAACAGCACTGGTTTTCTCGGTGCTCCGTTTCTGCAGCAGTCTCTCTGCCATCGCATGGAGGGCGGTCCTCAGCTTCTCGCCCTCCGATTCACTAAGAGGCGCGCGCTGGCCGCGATCGATAATCTGATCCAACTCGTCCAGGTTCACGTCGACTCGTCGTCTGCTCGTCATAACTGGCTGAGATACTCGCGGAAGCGCGGCGTCAGGGGCAAGCCGAGAATTTCCTTGATCGGGCGGTTCGGCTTGTTGGTCTGATCGTTTTTGCCGCGCCCGGTCGTCAGTCCCATCAGTTGCCAGTTGGCCGCCCGGTAACAGGTTCCGCGAAAACGTCCGGGATCAATGAAGGTCTCCGCAAAGTAAATCGGGTGGCTGTACATCCGGTACCAATCATCAGAAAGCACGGCGGCCATACGCCCGAGAAGGTGCGACGCCAGATGCGGAACACGCACCCAGGGCAGAATCAGAAAACGAGTATTGTAGGCGATGAAGCGGATGTTGCGCCGCCGTGCTTCCGCGCTCCAGCCGATGTAGCGGTCCCGACTGCCGAGATGACGCGGCGCTGAACTCCATGCCAGGCATGCGACGGGACGGCCTTGCGCCCAAGCCAGATACTTCAGCTGCTCTCCGACTGGTTGTTCGTACTTTAAGTAATGATGCTGCTCCATCAGGCTGTTAAACAGCGGCTCATCGCCCGTACGCCGAACCTGTTGCAACTCGATGGGCCGGAGTTCCTTAAGGGCAACCGCGATGGGAGTCGTGTCGATGAGCATCGGTGTGGGAGTTGCCCGCACCACGAACGGGTTGAGAGTTTTGAAGCGGATGGGCGGTAATTCTATTTCACCGGCCCGATGCAACATGAGCAATAAGCCACGGCAGACCATAGCGCGCAACGCACCGTTGGCCTGTTTCCACTGCCAGACCTCGCAGAGCCTCTCGGAGAGTCTGCGCCGGCTGGCACTGGGGTTCTCGGCGATCAACTGGCGAATCAGAGTGACATCGTCGGCTGTAAGCACCCGCCCTCGATATCTCCACTCCGATGCCATCTGCCGTCAGTGTGCCAGAGCCGAAAACGGAACGCAAGTGTTTTTTCGGTTCTCGGGCATTTTTCTCATGGATGCAAGGGACGCCATGCCGGTGGCGCTTCCGCGTCAGGATTACCAGCCGCGAGCAGCAGTTGCGCCTGATGTGCGCGTAGCGTTCGCGAAGGCTCCGCGCCAGTGGGCCACCACCGAAAACGACCCTTGGATAACCGTTTGGTCGCCAGCCAAAACCCCTGGCCGTCATATTGCAAAACCCGAATGGCCGTGCCACGCCGGGTCCGGAAGATAAACAGGTAACCGGAAAATGGATCGGCGTTCAATTTCTCCCGACAGAGCTGGGCGATGGCGTCGATCCCTTTTCTCCCATCGATGGCTTCCACCGCAACCAGAATCCGTATCTGCGGCGCGATCTGAATCATCCTTCGGATTCTCGCCAGGCGCGCAGTAGGCTTCCCCAATCGGGCGGCGCCGATGCCTTCCACTGGATCCGCACCTTTCCGCCCCGGAAGGACTCAAACTCGATGACACACTCCTCCGGCGGCGTCGCAGGCCCCGTAATCAGCTCGACGAATGCCGGCTTGCTTGCCTTGCGTCGGACGATGGGGACTCCCCCCAGCCGCTTCTTCAGCCCCATGTAGTCAAGCCGCAATGGATGTGCGACGGGATATATGCCGTGTTGCCGGGCCAGTTCGACCGCGGTCTGCCATAGCGACTCCGGCAGCTTTGTCCGTCGCGGCTGGGTGCTGCGAAATTGATCCAACTGGCGCTGCAATTGCAGAATTGCTTCAGGGATCCGCGGTGCGCTTTTCCGGTTCACAATCAGGCGCCTCCGGTGCCTGACTGAACTTAACAGGACCGCCTATCTGGCGTCACGCACGCTTCCCGGAAACTCACCCTGAATCTCACGTCCGGCGAACTGCCAAGACTCCTAACCGATGACTCCGCCATTTTAGCTCCGGGATCAGTTGAAGAAAATCTGAGGGATACAGCTCTTTGATCGGTTAACGTGGAAACCGAACCAGGTGAATGGTCAGCCGCGCATCGGCGCTATGAGGTTGGCAACTCCGAGTGAAGCGGCACGTCCCAAGTCCCCTTCCGAAGGGCGCCTGTCAAATCTTCGCGAGTCAACCGCGCTCGGCCCTTCAATCCATCTTTGAACCGTACAAAAAAGACAGTAGTCCGATTCCGGTATCACTTCGACGACGTCCCAATACACGGCAGGCCTCCAGTCATGGCAGCGGTTCGATATTCGACGGCGGGGTCTTTTCACGGCAGAGCCGCCAGTCCCCACCTCTTCTCTACGTGTCATGGCAACCGCCCCTCGAGGACATCCCGCGTGCCGATGTCGATGGTCGCTTCGAACTCGCCGTATCGTCCCGATGCACCTTCGCTCTGAAGCATGGAGGCTGGAAGAAAACCTCCATCTCCACCGCCGAATCGGTCCATAATAAATCGTCCGCCGCCTTTTTCATGCCGCTTTCCACGCAACAGCGCGCGCTGCTTCGGTCGGTTTCCGAACTGGCCTACTGCAATCCGTTCCTGCCGGAGCGGGTGCAACTGGAGCGGGCCGTGCTGGGGGCGGAGTTTCAGGAGGGGGAGCCGGTGTGGAGCCAGCAGGTGGACGACCCGGAACGGCCGCGCGAGAACGTGTGGCGCATCGCCACCAAGCTGGAGCCGGTGGTGGCGCTGGCGCGTTCCGACCTGCGCGAGCAGGACATGCCGCTCTATGAGGACGCGGTGCTGCACCTTCTGTATCAGCGCTACTACCCGAAGTTCTTCGCCGCCGGATTCGGGAACCAGGCCGGCAACCCCGCGCGCTGGCGGTTCTATCACGACTTACTCGCCGATTGGAACCACTTTGGCCTGCCGGCGGCGCACGACCCGTGCCACATCTTCGCCTGCTTCCGCCAGATCCAGCGCGCCTTTGAGCAGGTATTCCGCTTCATCATCGGCGGTTCGCTGCCCGCGGCGCGGCTCCGCGCTTCCATCTGGCAATCCATTTTCACACACGATATGCGGCGCTACCGGCGCACGCTCTACGCACGCATGGGCGAATTCGCCACCCTGATCACCGGCCCTTCGGGCACCGGCAAGGAACTGGTGGCCCGGGCCATCGCGCAATCGCGCTATGTGCCGTTCGACGATCAGCGGCTGACGTTCGCCGATGAAGACGCGTTCTTCCCGATCAACATCTCGGCGCTTTCGCCCACACTGGTGGAATCGGAGCTGTTCGGCCATCGCCGCGGATCATTCACCGGCGCGGTCGCGGACCGCAAGGGCTGGCTGGAGATGTGTCCCGAACTGGGGTCGGTGTTCCTGGACGAATTGGGCGACCTGGACCCGGCGATTCAGGTGAAGCTTCTGCGGGTGATCGAAACGCGCACCTTCCATCCGGTGGGCGATACCGCCGGCCGCCAATTCCGCGGCAAACTGATCACCGCTACCAATCGCGATCTGTCCGCCTTAATCCAGAAGGGCCAGTTTCGGGAAGACCTGTATTACCGGCTGTGTTCCGACCAGGTGACGACGCCTTCCCTAGCGGAGCAGTTGGCCGATTCGCCGGGCGTGTTGCGCGAACTGGTGTTCTACATGGCGCGGCGCGTGGCCGGCGGCGAGGCGGAGGAACTGGCGCCGGAAGTGTTGGAATGGATCAACGGGAACCTGGGCCCCGAGTACGCTTGGCCCGGCAATTACCGCGAACTGGAGCAGTGCGTCAAAAACGTGCTGATCCGCCGCAACTACCGGCCTTCGGGCAGCACCGCATCCGACCCGCTGGAGGAACTTACACTGGATCTACGCGCCGGCCGCCTGACCGCCGACGAACTGCTCTCCGGTTACGTGACCCTGGTGTACAGCCGCACCGGCAGCTATGAAGAAACGGCGCGCCGCCTGGGACTCGACCGGCGCACGGTCAAAGCCAAAGTCAATACCAACTTACTGGCCAGTTACCGCGGCTTATAAGCGATGGCGTCGATTTCCACTTTCGCGCCGGGCAAGGGAAGCGCGGCGACGCCGATGGTGGTACGCGCCGGCTTGGCGTCGCCGAAGAATTCCGTGTACACCTCGTTCATGGCGGCGAAATCTTTCACGTCGGACAGGTAGACCTGGCACTTCACCACGTCCGCGCGCGAGGCGCCGCAGCCTTCCAGAATGCGAGTGATGTTGTGCAACACCTGCCGTGTCTCCTGCTGGATATCGCCCAGCACGGTCTGGTTGGTGAGCGGATCCACCGGAACCTGGCCGGATACATAAATAAAATCTCCGGCGCGCACGGCCGGCGAATACGGACCTCGCGGCGCGGCAACGCCGGGAGGCGACAAGCGCTCGATCATGAGTTAGTGTCCTTCCTCTTCTAAGTAACGCTCGGCCTCAATGGCCGCCATGCAACCCGCGCCCGATGCCGTGATGGCCTGGCGGTAGGTCCGGTCCTGCACGTCGCCGGCGTGAAATACGCCCGCGATGTTGGTGCGCGCGCCGCCTTTGGACAGGATATAGCCGTCCGGATCGGTCTCAATCTGGCCCTTGAACATTTTGGTATTGGGGATGTGCCCGATGGCCACGAAGAAGCCGTCCACATCCTGTTCCCAGATGCGCCCGGTCTTCAGGTTGCGCAGGCGAACACCGGTGACCAGTTGCTGCGAGGTGTCGAATACGTCTTCCACCACAGTATTCATGACGAACTTGATTTTGGGATTATGGCGCGCCCGGTCGAGCATGATCTTGGAGGCGCGGAACTCCTCGCGGCGATGCACCAGGCTGACTTCGCTGCCGAAGCGCGTGAGGAAATTGGCCTCTTCCATGGCCGAATCGCCGCCGCCTACCACCATGATTTTTTTTCCGCGGTAGAAGAACCCGTCGCAAGTGGCGCAGGAGCTCACCCCGTGTCCGATGAGCTTGTGTTCGTTCGGCAGCCCCAGCCAGCGCGCCGAAGCTCCGGAGGCGATGATCAACGTGCGGGTCTCGATCCACTCGCCCTCGACGTTGAGGCGGAAGGGACGGGTGGTCAACTCGGTATCGATCACCGCGCCGTGCAGGTATTCGGCGCCGAAATTCTGTGCCTGCTTTTTCATGTTTTCCACCAGTTCCGGTCCCATAATGCCTTCCGGAAATCCGGGGAAATTCTCCACCAGGGTGGTGAGAGAAAGCTGCCCGCCGGCTTCATGCCCGCTGATCACCAGCGGCTGTAAATTGGCCCGCGCGGTGTAAATGGCCGCTGTATTTCCGGCGCAGCCCGAGCCGATAATGACCACGTTTCGCATGACTTGTCAGTAGAGATTTCAGGGTAACACGAAGAGGAGAGTGGCTCGCTGCGCTCGCCGGGGTTAGGGATGGGGGTTGGGGATGGGGGGTTAGTGAAAGTCTTACCGCCGCGCCAGGAGCGCTCCCAGCCAGACTGCCAGATAGCCGAAGGTGACGCTGCCGGCGATATTCGCCAGGCCCAGCCAGAAGGCGCCGTCGCGAACCGCGGCGTAGGTCTCCCATTCGAAAGTGGAAAACGTGGTGTATCCGCCCAGAAAGCCCACCACCAGAAGGAGCCGCAGATTGGTGTGGGGTTGGAACCGCTCCGTGAACAGCGTCATCAACAGGCCGATCAGGAACGAGCCGGTCACATTAATCGCCAGCGTGCCCAAAGGAAAGCTCCGGCCGAAGCGCGTCATGATGGCGGTGCCCGCAAGAAACCGCAAGAGCGACCCGGCGCCGCCACCCAGAACAATCAGCAGATACCTCACGTCAACCGGCCAGGCATTCGGCGATTTCCTTCTCCTCGATGGCGCCGGTTTTGATGATCTTCCAGAACGGTTCCGTGATATCGACCGTGGTAGCGCCCGGGCCCACGCACGCGCCGCCATCCAGAACCAGATCTACGCGTCCGTCCATCATGCCGAATACTTCGATGCCGCTGCGGCACGTGGGGCTGCCGGAAATGTTGGCGCTGGTGGAGATCAGCGGCTCGTTCAACATGTTGATGAGCTGGTTGGCCACGTTGGAGCGCGATTGGCGCAGCGCCAGCCGCCCGGTATTACCGGTGACTTTGAGGGGAATCCTGGCGGAGGCGGGGACGATAATGGTGAGCGGTCCGGGCCAGAACCGGCGCGCCAGAATGGCGAAGCGGTTGTTCAACTCGCCGGCCAGTTCTTCCGCCATGAGCGCCCCGGAAACCAGGATCGGCAGGGACCGATGCGGCTCCCGCCCCTTGGCCTGGAACACCTGAGTCACCGCCCGCAGGTTGAACGGATCGGCCACCAGCGTGTACAGCGCGTCGGTGGGGATGGCGACAACGCTTCCCCGGCGCACGGCGGCGGCGGCACGCGCCAGCGCTTCCGGCTGGGGCTGCTCTTGATTGATCTCGACCAGGTCAGTTGCCATGTGATTGGGGTATCAGCGCGGTCCGATAGCCTCTGCCACGTCCAGGGCCATTTGATAGCGGCCAAACGGCGCGCTTAATTGTACTCCCTGCACCATCCGGCGTACACGGGCGGTCATCTCACGGGCGATGGCCACGCCTTCATCGCGCGCCTTATCGGCGCTGTCCACACTGCGCATGCGGGCCATGAACTCTTCCGGCACCGGCACGCGCAACTCATTCACCATGAATTCGGCGTTGCGATAACTGGTGAGCGGCCAGATTCCGCAGATGGCCGGGATTTTGACATGTTCGATGCGGAGCAGGAACTTTTCCAGGAGCTCCAAGTCAAACACCGGCTGGGTGACTACGTACTCGGCCCCTGCCTCGACTTTCCATTCGAAGCGGCGGATTTCTTCGTCCATGTTGAGCGCGCCGGGGTTGGCGCCTACGCCGATGAGCAGCGCCGTCTGCGAACCCATGGGGTTGCCGCCGATATCCAGCCCGTGATTCAGGTTGCGCACGATGTTGACCAGACCGATGGCATCCACGTCGAACACCGCGGTGGCGTCGGGATACGCGCCCATGCGCGGCGGATCGCCGGTAATGCAGATGAGGTTGCGCACCCCTACTTTGTGCGTGCCGAGCAACTCGGATTGGATACCCAGAATGTTGCGGTCGCGGCAGCAGAAATGGTTGACCGCTTCGATTCCGGCCTCCTGCTGGATGAGCTGACAGGTCACCTGGGCGCTCATACGTGCGCTGGCGCGAGGCCCGTCGGGCACGTTGATGCAGTCGATCCCATGCTCGGCGCAGCGGCGGGCGCCTTCGATTTCGCGGGAAGCGTCCACGCCGCGCGGGGGCAGAATCTCCACGAACGCAACGAACTTGCCCTCGGCCAGTTTCGCCCCGAGCTTCGACTTGGCCGCCATACCCACCGGCGGCAGCGCCTGCGAGCGAGCCTCGGGCTCATCCACGGTGACGCTGAGCTTCTTTTGCAGGGGCTGCAAAGAGCGCGTCTCGGAACGGATCAGCTTGATGTGATCGGGAGTAGTGCCGCAGCATCCACCCACGATCCTGACGCCCGCCCAGAGCATCCGCCGCGCGTATTGCGCCATGTATTCGGGCGAGCAGAGGTAAATATTCCGGCCTTCCACGCGCATGGGCAGGCCGGCGTTGGGCATGGCGCTGATGGGCTTGGTGGTGAACGCCATCATCTGCTCGATGGTTTCCAGCGTAGTTTTCGGACCGACCGAGCAATTCAGGCCGATGACATCCACGGGCCAGGAATCCATCATGCGGGTGAAGGTTTCCGGATCGGTGCCGCCCGGCAGATGGCCGAAATCGTCGATGGTCACCTGCGCGACGATGGTCAGTTCGTCGCCCGCTACTTCGCGAGCCGCCAGAACCGCTTCGCGCAGTTCGTCCAGATTGGCGAACGTTTCGAGGATCAGCAGATCCACTTCGGCTTCGACCAACGCCTCGATCTGCTCCCGGAAGGCCGCGCGCGCTTCGGCGAAGGAAGTGGGGCCGAGCGGTTCGATGCGCACCCCGAGCGGGCCCACGGCTCCCGCCACGTAGGCGGAATCCTTGGCCGCCTCGCGCGCCAGCTTTACGCCGGCCTGGTTAATGGCCTTCAGCTTTTCCGCCATGCCGAACGCCGCGAGGCGCGGCCGGCTGCCGCCGAAGGTGTTGGTCTCGATGATCTCAGCGCCGGCTTTTACGTACTCCTGGTGAATCTGACGCACCAGGTCCGGCTGCGACAGGTTCAGCTCATCGAAACAGCGGTTGATGAAGACACCGCGGGAGTAGAGCATGGTGCCCATGGCGCCATCCGCCACGATGACTCGACGGGACAATTGATCGCGAAATTCCTGGGCGCGGCTACCGGTAGCTGTCTTCATGGGGAAACACCGCAAAAAACCGCTTCGGGTACGGATATTGCGATATTCCCGATTTTACCGCACGGCGCAAGGGGGGTACTAATCGGGTATGCGCACAGGAATGACCTTGTTGCCGTGGCGCCGGTAAATGCGGAAATCGGAGTCGAGCGTGAATACTTCGGCGGAGGGATGCATTTCCGAGAGCCGGACCAGACAGGCATCAGCCAGTGACATCGGCCGTCCCTCTTCATGAGAAAGGCCGCCTCCGTAAGGACCGGCTCAGAGGTTAGTTGACAAGGGCGGGCTGAGCCGTTTCCACCGATCCACTCCAGGATGAATGATACCGGAGACCGGCAGCTAGAAAACTCACCAGCGGCCCATGTATTCCGAGTTATCGGCGAGATCCTCGGGTAACCCTTTCACCACACCAGCCAAGTCGCGAGCCACGTCGTAACATGAGACTCCACCCGCCTTCGACGGACGGCGGAGCGATTTCTGCAGGATTTCGCGAATCAACGACGATTTGGTGACGCGCCTCGCCTTGGCCTCGCGATTGAGTTCGGCCAGGAACTCATCAGGCGGCTTCAACGAGATCCTCCGCATGAAACCAGCGTAATACGTGCCGTTCGTTCGCGCGATACGCTTGGGACGCATGAAATGAAATAATGACCGGTATGGCGAAGAAGAACCCGCGCTCCAGAAAAGCTTGTGGAGTTGGCGAGGGTACCGGGGCAGTTCGATTCGGGTCGGAATCCGAGCTGCGCCGCGAGGCCTATGAGCGCTTGCGCGCTTTTGTTGGTACGGAGCCGGACGCGGAAGAACCGCCCCGCCGGCGGGAAGAACCGGCTTCCGGGCACCGGACCGGCTGACAGTCCTCATATAGCCCTACCTTCTGACCAACTCCCGCAGCCGGTCGTGCGGTAGGGCCGTCACGGTGTGACCGTCGATGCCGGTCATGGTTTCGGCCCCCACCATGGCGTTGATAATGGCCTCTTCGGTGGCCTGAACAGCGGCTTCGAAGAGGGGATTCAAACCGTCGTTGGGCATCATGGCGACGTTCGCCGGCCGGGTGGCGCCGGCGGCGTGCGCGTTGGCGGTGGAGAACGCAATGAATATGTCGCCCGACCCGTTGCCCGAGGTGGAA
Source organism: Candidatus Sulfopaludibacter sp. (assembly GCA_031292755.1). Lineage (GTDB taxonomy): Bacteria > Acidobacteriota > Terriglobia > Bryobacterales > Bryobacteraceae > Sulfopaludibacter. Next base: position 2,950 of record JARLGM010000158.1, on the reverse strand, counting down.
CCGGTCCGCGCCAGCCCCATGGTGGCGCGGCGGGCTAACCGCTTGGTCTGGTGCGGCAGCAGCGGCGCATCGGTCGCCACGACTATGACGATGGAACCAGTATCCTCTCGATACTTAGGCCCCAGCGACGCCACCGCGATCTGCTGTCCCACCATCGCCCCACCGATGCGCAACTGCCGACGGCTGCCGCAATTGCACTGCACCAGGACTCCTACGGTGTAGGCCCCGGCCTGGCGCGAGGATGTGCCGATCCCGCCCTTGAAACCGTAGCAGACCATGCCGGTGCCGCCGCCCACGTTACCCTCCGCCACGGGACCGGACCGCGCCGCTTCGAGCGCCGCCCACGCATCCTCGGGCTTCACGTGAAAGCCGTTGATGTCGTTCAGGTAGCCATCGTAAGTCTCGGCCACGATGGGGTAGGTGTAGAAGCCGCCGTCGAAAACGTTGGTCCCCGGCTTGCGCCGGTGGTTCACCAGCCAGGCCAGATACGCATCCCGCACCACGCCTACGCTGTGGGTGTTGGTGATCAGCACGGGCCCATCCAGAAAGCCCGATTCTTCCAGCCAGTGGGTGCCGGTCATATCGCCGTTGCCGTTTTGCGAAAAGAAGCCGCCGAACACCGGGTCGCTGACGCCCTTGCCGCGCGGCCAGACAGCGGTCACACCGGTGCGCACGCCGGCGCCGGAGATCAGGGTGCGATGCCCCACCTCCACGCCGGGCACATCGGTGATGGCGTTGAGCGGCCCCGGCGTGCCTTCGAGCGAAACGCCCAGGTCGCGGGCGCGCGGTCTCATGGCGTCAGAAACGGTGGAAGGAAATGGCGCCGTTCTCTTCCCATCCGGCCAACATGCCGCCATCGGGAAGAGCCACCAGGGCGGGGAACGCTCCGGCCCTGGAAAGGCGCACCGGCGCGTCCGACCCGGGCACGTGCGCCTCGATTCCCTGGGGCGTGGTCCACACGACGTAGGCGCCCTTGGCATTCACCGCAAAACCGACGTCCATGCCGGTCCCCACCTTCACTTCGCTCTTGCCCGGTTCCACCAGGTACACGTCGTGTTCGCGCCGCCACGCGGCATACAGTTCGCCGTTGCCCGCAGCCACGCCGCCGCCATCCATGGGACAGGCATCCAGTTTCCAGGTGCCGGACCCGGATTTGGCGGGCGCTCCCGCGGGCTGGCCGTCGCGGATCCGCATGGTGTACAGGTCGCGCGACCCATCCACCGCGTTGCGCCACATGGCGGCGAATTCGCCGTGGCCGAGCGCCACCAGCGACGGCGCGCAGCACTGGCAAATCGTTCCGCTGGGGGATTCGTAGAGCATTACGTTCCTGCCCCAGGTGGCGCCGCTATCGTTGGAAAACGCTCCGTACAGGCGCTTGCCGCCGGGCGTACGGTCGTCCAGCCAGACCAGCGCGACATGCCCCTCGGGGTCCGCAGCCATGGCATGCAGGCCCTCGCGGCTGGCCTGCGATCGATCGTTCACCACCGCGGGCTTCGACCAGGAGCGCCCGCCATCGGTGGATCGCCAGGAATACAGGTCGCCCGCGATCGCCGTCACCAGGATGGTCCCGCCGGTCATGACGACGCGTGGACCGCGATGGCGGCCCAGCAGCATTTTGGGCAGTTCAGCGACTTTGGCAGGCGCCGTGAACGTGGCCCCGTTATCGGTGGAGCGCGCCAGCCAGATGGCTTCGCCGCTGCCGAATACCAGCGCGACCGTGCCGTTCGCCGCCGCGAATTGCGGCTGACGATTCGGCTCCGTGGGAGACACCGGCTGCAGATGCAGCGCCAGAAGAAGAGCAAGATACCGCATGGCCTTCCTAGTTTATCGCTCAAAGACGATGCCCGCGCTGGGCAGAATGGGAAACATCTTATCCAGGGTGACTGAAATCACCCCGGACTTGGTGTTGTAGCCGTTGAGGCTGTCGAACAGGTAGTTCGTCCGGTTGGTCAGATTGATGACTTCCCCGTAGAGCGTCCATTTCCACTGGCCGCGCGTCCACGCTTTATTCACGCGGAAATCGGCTCGCTGGTAAGCCGGCAGGCGCACCTGATTCAGCGATTCCGAAAGAGAATAGATTCCCCCTGCCTGGGATAGGTAGCCGGGAACCGGAAATGCGCTGCCATAGCTGACGCGCAGGCTCAGGTTGACCGTGGGCTTCAGGCGATAGCTGCCATAGGCATTCATGGTGTGCCGCTGGTCGTAGTTGGAAGGGAACCAGTTGCCGAGCACGGTGTCGTGATAATTGGTGCGGCCGAAGGCGTAAGAGAGCCAGCCGGTAAACTTGTTGGCGCTGCTCCGCTGCAAGAAGAATTCCGCGCCGCGGGCGTATCCCCGGAGCGAGTCCACGTAGCTGGGGTTCAGGGGCGGTGTGAAGTACTTCCCCGGTGAGAGCATGCGGGGCAGCGCCAGCGGCTGAAACACCAGGTCGCGGTCATTGCGGTCGTACCACTCCGCGCGCAGGCGAGTGCGCGCCCCGAGGCGCTGCTCCACCGCGGCGATCGCCTGGTTAGAGCGGCTGGGAGGCAGGTACCGGCTGCCCAGGATGGAAGTGAGCACGGAAATCTCGGGAAATTGTGCGTATTGGCCCCAACCCAGTTGCACGCGCGTGGACGAGGTAACCATCAGCGAAACCGACGCCTGCGGGGAGACGGCGGAATCGCGGTCGACATTCTCGCGATCCCAGCGCACGCCGGCGAACAGATGCAGTCTTCCTTGCCATCCCAGGAACGATTGTTGGACATAGCCGCCGGTGTGCGTTCCGTTCCCGTCGTAACGGTCCAGGGTGCGGGTGGTCGCGGCGGTCTGGTACTGGATGCCGTATCCCTGATCGCGCAGTTGCCGGACACTGACGCCGAAATCCAGAGGCGCGCGGGAATTCCAGATCCAGGTGGCATTGGGTGTGGATCTCATACTGGACATTGACATTCAAGGCCCGCGGACACGGTGA
>JARLGM010000157.1 GCA_031292755.1 Candidatus Sulfopaludibacter sp. | reverse complement strand
CTTTGTGCTCTGTGCGGCGGCCGCGCCGAACCGGGCGCCTCTCCAGGCGAATGCCTTCAATCCTCTGCCCCTCGGCTCGGTGAAGTCCACCGGGTGGCTGCTCCGGCAGTTGCAGATCCAGGCCAATGGACTGAGCGGGCATCTGGACGAATTCTGGCCCGACCTGGGAAGCAACAGCGGCTGGCTGGGCGGCACCGGCGAAAGCTGGGAGCGCGGTCCCTATTTCCTCGACGGCCTGGTGCCCCTGGCTTATCTCACGGGCAACCCCGCGCTCATCGCCAAAGTGAAGAAGTGGATGGATTGGACGCTGGAACATCCGCAACCGGATGGGTGGATCGGGCCGCTGAATTCCCACAATCCGCGGAACCCGCAGGACTGGTGGCCGAACTTCGTCATGCTGAAAGCCCTGGCGCAGTATCAGGAGGCCAGCGGCGACCCGCGCGTGATTCCGCTGATGCAGAAGTATTTCGCGTACCAGGCAATGCAACTGGACCAGCACCCGCTGAAAGAGTGGGCCATCTTCCGCTGGCAGGATGAGGTGCTCAGCATTCTGTGGCTCTACAATCACAATGGCGACCGCAGCCTGTTGGACCTGGCACGTAAGGTGCGCTCGCAAGGCCACGATTGGGAGGCGCAATTTGCCGATTTCCGATTCCCCGGCAAGGTCGACAAGGCGAACACCAACCTCTCCTCGCACGGCGTCAATAACGGAATGGCGCTGAAGGCCGCGCCGGTATGGTGGCTGGTAAGCGGAGATCCGCGCGACCGCGGCGGCCTGGCGAAGATGATGGAGCAGTTGGACCGCTACCATGGACAGCCGGAAGGCATCTTCGCCTCCGACGAGCACTATGGCGGCCGCGATCCTTCGCAGGGAACCGAACTCTGCACCGTGGTGGAAGCCATGTTCTCGCTGGAAATGGACGCCGCCATTCTGGGCGATGCATCCTTGGGAGACCGGCTGGAGCGAATCGCGTACAACGCACTGCCCGCCACGCTGTCCCCGGACTTGTGGGCGCACCAATACGATCAGCAGGCGAATCAGGTAATGTGTTCGCTGGCCAACCGGCGGTGGTCCTCGAACGGTCCGGCATCCAACATTTTCGGCCTGGAACCCAACTTCGGATGCTGCACGGCCAACATGCACCAGGGGTGGCCGAAGCTGGCCGCGAATCTGTGGATGGCCACCCCGGATGAAGGCCTCGCCGCCATGGTGTACGGACCCAGCGAAGTCACCACGCAAGTGAAAGGCGGGACTACGGTGACGCTGACCGAAAGCACCGAGTATCCGTTTCGCGACACCGTCACCATCACCGTCAAGACGGCGCGGCCGGCGCAGTTTCCGCTCGTGCTGCGCATTCCTGCGTGGGCCGCCGCCACGGTCGCGGTGAACGGAACGGCCGAAAGCGGTGTGAAGGCAGGCTCGTTCTTTCGCATGGAACGGCAGTGGAAGACCGGCGACAGCGTCGCCATCCGTTTTCCCATGACCGTGCGCACATCCACGTGGTACAACAACTCGATTGCGGTGGAGCGCGGACCCTTGGTCTACGCGCTAAAAATCGGCGAGAGCTGGCACAAGATCAAACAGGCCGGGCCGTCCTCGGATTGGGAAGTGTATCCCACTACTCCTTGGAATTACGCGCTGGACCTCGATCGCAACAACCTCGCGAAATCGGTCGAAGTCAAAGAGCTTCCCGTCGGAAAGCAGCCGTTCAGCGTAGAGGGATCTCCGGTCGAACTCACCGTGAAGGCCCGGCGGCTCACCTCCTGGCAACTGATGGACGATTCGGCGGGACCGCTGCCGGTCAGTCCCGTAACCAGCCGGCAGCCGGACGAAGCGATCACCCTGATTCCGTATGGCGCGGCGAAACTGCGCATCACGGCGTTTCCGTGGCTCGCCAGTAAGTAAGCTTCGAGCTACACGCTCGGTAGTTTCGAAGTGTCCCAGCCCCCGCCCAGGGCTTTGATCAACAGGACGTCCGCTTCCAGGCGGCGGCGCATCAGATCGATATCGTTGCGCTCGTTTTGCAGCGCGGCGGTTTGCCACGTGATCACTTGCAGGTAGGTATCGACCCCGCCTTCATAGCGCGTCTGGAACAAAGCCAGCGACTGCTCGGCGGACTCGGTGGCCTGGCGCTGTTGCCGCGCCTCCGTCTCGAGTTCGCGTAAGACGGCCAGGTTGTCCTCCACCTCTTGAAATGCCGTCAGCGCGGCTTGGCGGTAGGCCGCTACGGTAGCGTCGTAATTCGCTCGGGCGATTTCCGAGTTGCCTTGTCGCAAGCCGTGGTCGAACAGCGTCTGGGACAGCGTCGGGCCGACGGCCCAGAGACGGCTTGGCCAGGACAGCCAGTTCAACGGCGAAGTGCCCGCGAAGCCCACGGCGGCGGAGAGGCTCAGCGTGGGATAAAACGCAGCCTGCGCAATTCCAATCTGCTCGTTAGCCGCGGCCATACGGCGCTCTTCGGCCGCGATATCGGGCCTTCGCTCCAGCAACTGCGCAGGCAAAACGCCGGGCACGGCAGCCAGTGTAGGCGGATGGGCCGTGAGCGGTATGGCGGCCAGGGTCAAGGCCGCGGGCGGCTTGCCAATCAGTACGGCAATGGCATGTTCATATTCGGCGCGCTGCGCCGCGACGTCGGTCATCGCTGCCTGCGCGGAGAGCAGCAGTGTACGAGCCTGCGTCACATCGGACTCCGGAGACGCGCCGCCGTCGTACCGGTCCTGCGTCAGTTGCAGCGCATCCAAATAGGCCTTCACGGTTTGCGCTAACAGCCACTCTTGCGTATCGGCGCTGCGCAGGTTGAAGTAATCCACGGCGAGTTCGGCGTGCAGGCTTAAGCGGGCAGTTTCCATGTCCGCTGCGCCCGCCTGCGCCGTCTCGATAGCGGAGGTGACAGACCGGCGCACGCGCCCCCACAGGTCCACCTCATAATTCAGATCGAAAGGAAGCACGAAGTTGCCGGTACCGCCGTTCGACAACACAGCCTTATTGAAGTAAGGTTGATTGCTGGAATCGCGCACCGCTCCCACCGCAGGTCCCGCTGTGACAGTGGGGGCGCGATTGGCACGGCTCACGCGAATCGCGGCGCGTGCGGCGGCGAAATTGGCGGCCGCCTGCTTCAACGTCTGGTTGGCGGTATCCACCTGGGTTTCGAGCGCGTTGAGTTGCGGGTCTTCGAATAGTTCCCACCACGCGCCGCGGATCGCCTGGTCATTGGGCTGCGCCGTTTTCCAGCCGTCCATCTCCTTGAAACTCGCCGGACCCGGTTCTTTGAACGCGGGCGTCACCGGCACCGCCGGGCGGCTGTATTTGGGACCCACCATACAGCCACTCAACCACAGGCACGCAATCCCCACGAACGCTAAACGCACGCGCTTCATTTTTGGCCTCCTGTTTCCACCTGCACCGGCGTTCCGTCAATCAGCGAATCCGAGGGCGAAAGGATCACCGCATCGCTTCTGCGCAGGCCGGCCGTTACCTGCACGGTGGCGCCGAAGTCGTGGCCAATCACAATGGGAACCAGTTCCGCGTGGCCGTTGCGCACCACACCAACCTGCAAACCCTGCGCCCGAAACAGCAGCGTGGTCGCCGGAATCTCCAGCCCGCCGGCCGCCGGAGCGCGAATGTGCACGAATGCATAAGACCCGGGCAGCAACTGGCCGGACGGATTGTCCACATCCACTTCCACGTTGAGGGTTCGCGATGCCGGATCGATCGCGCTGGAATCCCGCACCACCGTGCCGTGAAACGTCTGGTTCGGGAACTGGTCGCTCGTGATGGCCACGCGCCCTCCGCCGTGCACGGAGGCGGCGGACACCTCCGGCACCGGGACGAAAACGCGCAGCTTGTCGATGGCCGCCAGATGGAACAGTTCTTTCGGCGAAGAGCCCGCGTCGATGAGCGCGCCCACGTCGGTCTGCCGCGCGGTGATCACTCCATCGAATGGTGCGTACACTCTTTCGAAACTTTGCAATTGCTCCAGCCGCCGGACGTTGGCCGCGCTGGCGTCCACCGTGGCCTGCTTCGATGCCAGGTCGCTCACCGCCTGGTCCGTCTCCTGTTTGGAAACGGCGTGTTTCTGTAGCAGACTCTGCCAGCGCGTAGCGGTAGTCTGGGCCAGGGCGGAGGCAGCCTGCACGCTCTTCAGGTCGGCGCGCGCCTGTTCCAGTTGCTGGTCGATTTCCGGAGTCTCGATCTCCGCCAGAAGCTGGCCCTGTTGCACGTGCGCGCCGATGTCGAAATACCAGCGCTTCAGGTATCCGTGGGTGCGGGCATAAATGGGGGAGTCGATGTAAGCCTGAATGTTCGCGGGCAGCACCAGTTCATCGGCCTTGCCACCCGGCTTGGGATAGACCACCGATACCCGCGATGCCGCCGCGGCATGGGCCGATTGCGCCAGGCCCTCGGTGGTGGCGGCGCGTTCCCGGATGCCGAAGACCACCGTCGTGATGATGGCCAGAACAACAGCGCCGGACAACGCGCTCAAGGCCCTCACCAGGCCTCGTGTGTTCGCGGCCTCGGTCGGATTGGCGGTTTCGATTTCTTGGGTCATGAGATTCTCCTTGTCAGGCATGTACCGGTTCCCGGTCGTCGTCATATTCGCGATAGGCCGGCGGATCTTTGCGGCTGCCATGCAACAGGGCAAATACGGAGGGCACAAATACCAGCGTCGCGACCGTCGCCAGCATCAGGCCGCCGATGACGGCCCGGCCCAGCGGTGCATTCTGTTCGCCGCCGTCGCCCGCGCCCAGAGCCATCGGAATCATGCCGATGATCATGGCGAGCGCGGTCATCAGCACCGGACGGAAGCGCGCGGCTCCCGCTTCCAGCGCGGCATGCACGGCGTCATTATGCGCTTCCAGGCGCTCTTTGGCGAACGAGATTACCAGAATGCTGTTCGCCGTCGCGACCCCCATGCACATAATGGCGCCCATCAGGGCCGGCACGCTCAAGGTGGTATGGGTGACGAACAGGAACAGCGTGATGCCGCCGAGCGCCGCCGGCAGCGCCGTAATGATGATGAAGGGATCCAGCCACGACTGAAAATTCACTACGATCAACAGGTAGACCAGCACGATGGCGAAGCCCAACCCCGCCAGCAGCCCCACATACGAGGAATGCATGGTCTGAAGCTGTCCGCGAACGTGGATGAAGCTGCCGCGCGGTAGGGAACGCTCGTTGGCGCTGACAATCTTCTGCACATCCCGGCCCACGGCCCCCAGGTCGCGGCCCTGTACGGCGCCGTAGATATCCAGCACGCGGCGAATATTGTAGTGCGAGATCACGGCCATCTCATCGGAGCGCGAAACCGAAGCCACATCCGCCAGAATCTCGGGGCGCGACATACCGCCGGCGGTGATGGGGATGCCCTTCAGGTCTTGCAGCGTCTGCATCTGGTATTGCGGCGTCTGCGCCACCAGGTTGTAGTTAACGCCATTCTGATAATTCAGAAAGAACATGGGCTGCACCTGAAAGCTGCCGCTCAGGGTGTTCAGCAGGCTGGTGGCCACGTCGTGCTCGGTGTATCCGCCCTGCCCGGCTTTGGTGCGGTCCACCTTCACGTCGAAAACCGGGTAGTCCTCCGGCTGTTGGATTCGCAGGTCCACCAGTCCGGGAACGCCGCACAATTGCTGGAGCATGCGGTCGGCGATTTGGCGGTTGCCCACTCCATCGGAGCCCTCCACCTGCACGTCGATGGGAACAGGCAGGCCGAAATTCAGAATCTGGGTGACGATGTCGGCGGGCAGGAAGGAAAACGTGGTGCCCGGAAATTCATCTGGCAATGTGGTCCGCAACCGGCGGACGTATTCCGCGGTCGGATGATGAGTCGCTTTCAGAGAGACCATCACATCGGCATCGCCGGCGCCAATGGTGCCGCTTGTCATATGCTGGGTGTTCAACTGGCTGTAGGGCATGCCGATGTTGTCGATCACGGTCTGGACCTCCGCGGGCGGGACGGTCCGGCGAATGGAATTCTCCACCAGGTCGCAAAGGCGCGCCGTCTCTTCGATTCGCGTGCCGCTTTTCGCGCGCACGTGAAGAATGAACTGGCCGCTATCCGTATTGGGGAAGAAGTCCTGACCCAAAAATGGAATCAGCAGGAGGAGGCTCGCGCAGGCCAGTAGAAACGCCGGCACGAAAAACCTGCGTGCGGACAACAGATACGCAAGCACCGTGCGGTAGCTTTCGCGGATGGACTCAAAGACCTGCTCGAAGCCGCGTTGAAAGAGCACCAGCGGATTGCGGGAGCGCGCCGTCGCGTGCTTCGCTTTTAGCAGATACATGGCCAGCGTCGGAACCAGGGTTCGCGAAAGAATATACGATGCGATCATGGCGAACACCACGGCCTCGGCAAGAGGGACGAACAGATATTTCGCCACGCCGCCCAGAAAGAACATGGGCAGGAACACGATGCAGATGCATAGCGTGGAAACCAGCGCGGGTACGGCGATCTGTCCCGCGCCGCCCAGAATCGCATCGCGCAGGTCATACCCCTCTTCGAGGAAACGCTCGATGTTTTCGATGGTGACGGTGGCGTCGTCCACGAGCACGCCGACCGCCAGCGCCAATCCGCCGAGCGTCATAATATTGATCGTCTCGCCCAGAAAGCCCAACGTGATCACCGACGCCAGGATCGAGAGAGGAATCGAAATGGCGATGATCAAAGTGCTGCGCCAGCTTCCCAGAAAGAGGAGAATCATCAAGCCAGTGAGCGCGGCGGCAATCACGGCTTCGCGAATCACTCCGCTCACCGCGCCTCTCACAAACGTGGATTGATCGTTGAGCGGTTCTATTTTCAGTTCGGGCGGCAGGATGGTGGCCACTCGCGGAATCAGAGTGCGAATGCCTTTGACCACATCCAGGGTGGAAGCGGTGCCGGATTTGATAATAGGCAACAAGACGGCACGCCGTCCATCCTGACGGACGATGCTGGTCTGAGGCGCGAACCCTTCCGCCACAGTCGCCACATCGCGTACATAGATGGTAGTGCCGTTGACGCTCTTGATCGGCAGCCCGCCCAGCTCGTCGACTTTCCGCGGGCTGTCATTCAACCGCACGTCGTATTCCGTGGGGCCGATCTTCGCCGTGCCGGAAGGCAGCACCAGGCTCTGCAGGTTTACCGCGCTCAGCAAGTCCTGCGGTGACAAGCCTTTCGATTGCAGCAGTCCGGCGTTCATGTTGATCATGATCTGCCGCTGCTTGCCGCCATAGGGATAGGGAACCACCGCGCCGGGCACCGTCACCAACTGCGGCCGCAGGAAGTTCATGCTGAGATCGTTGAGCGCGTCTTCCGCCAGACCCCTGCCGGAGATTCCCAGTTGCAGAATAGGAACGCTAGAGGCGCTGAAGTTGATGATCTGCGGCGGCTGCGTTCCGGGCGGCAACTGCCGCAGCAGGAATTGCGATGCCGCCGTCACCTGGGCATTGGCCGTAGTAAGACTGGCATTCGGCTGCAGGAACATCTTGACCACCACCACGCCGTTATACGTTGTCGATTCCAAATGTTCGATGTTGTCCACCAGGGTGGTGAGCGACTTCTCGTACGGCGTAGTCAGGCGGCCTTCCAGTTCCTCCGGATTGAGCCCTGTGTAGGTCCACGCAACCGAGATCACCGGAATATCGATATTCGGAAAGATGTCCGTGGGAGTCCTGAAAATCACCACTGGCGCGACGATCAGAATCAGCAGCGATAAAACGATGAATGTGTAGGGCCGGTTCAGGGCAACTTTGATGATCCACATTTCAGGCCTCCCAGGATGGATTTCATGTAGGCACGGCTGGCGATGAGCCGCGCGCCCTCCATCGCCATTTCGAGCAGAGTGCTCTCGCCGGTCCGGTCAACGGAAGTCACGTCCTCCAGATTGACCGTGCATTTGCGGCCAGCGCGGGCACTCCGCGTTTCTTCCCACATGGCTTTAAGGTCCACGGCCCACTGGCCGCACAACCGCCCTTGCAGCGTCCACTGCTGTTCGAACGGCGCCTCGGTGATCATGGTTCGCAACATCCTGCCCTTCCGGAGTGCACCCGTCGGGCCACGATTGGAATGTTGGCGGGAAAGCGTTTAGGCCGGCCGTGACAGTGTCACGGCGTGTCATGACAGTGTCAGAAGTGATGAATGACAGTGCGGGGATTGATGTCGAGACGCTTCATATGGGCGATCAGCGTGGTCCGCTTCATGCCCAGGCGCGCCGCCGCGCCGTCCGGTCCGCCCACTCGTCCGCTGCTTGCCTGAAGCGCCTGCATCACCTGGTCGCGATCCGGCGCGGGTGCGTCGCTTTTCTGGCGGCGTGGCGCGGCCGCGGCAGTTGCCGGCACGTTTTTCAGATCCGACGACGGCACTCTTAGAACTCCGCCGGTGGAAAGGATCACTGCCCGCTCGATGACATTCTGTAACTCGCGCACGTTGCCGGGCCATGAGTAGTGCACCAGCGCGCTCATGGTCTCGGTGGGAATCGTCCGGATAGCCTTGTTGATGCGCCGGCTGAACAGCTCCGCGAAATGCTGCACCAGTAGCGGCACATCTTCGGGCCGCTCGCGCAACGGGGGAACCAGAATCGGAATCACGTTCAGACGGTAAAACAGGTCCGCGCGGAACTTCTGCTCTTCCACCATCTTCGAAAGATCGCGATTGGTGGCGGCGATCAGCCGTGCGTCCGTCCGCAGGGTGTGCGAACTGCCCAGGCGCTCGAATTCCCGCTCCTGCAATACGCGCAGCAGCTTGGGCTGCAACTCCAGCGGCACTTCGCCGATTTCGTCGAGGAAGATGGTGCCGCGGCTGGCCAGTTCGAAACGGCCGATTCGCTGCGCAATCGCTCCCGTGAACGCGCCTTTTTCGTGGCCGAACAGCTCGCTTTCCAGTAGTCCGGTGGGGATGGACGCGCAGTTCAATTTGACGAACGCGTTGTTGCGCCGCGGGCTGAGATTGTGGATGGCGCGCGCGATCAGTTCCTTGCCGGTGCCCGTCTCGCCGTAGATGATCACGGTGGAATCGGTGGACGCCACGGTCTCCACCTGCTTCAACACGTTGCGTAGAACATCGCTTTTACCGACGATCTCCTCGAACATAGCGGTCTCGTCGATTTCCTGGCGCAGGGCTACGTTCTCCTGGTAGAGCTGATCTTTCAGCGTCTTGATCTCTTCGAACGCCCGTTCCAGCGCGATCCGGGACTGATGCTGTTCGGTGATATCCATGTGGGAACCCACGAACTCGACCAGCTCTCCGCTGGCGTCGATCACCGGATGACCCAGCACGTGAATGTGTCGAATGGTTCCGTTTTCCAGGATGAGGCGGAAGTCGCGCTCGAAGTGGCTGCGCATATGAATGGCCGCTTGCACGGTCTGCGCGACGGAATCCCGATCCTCGGGATGGACGCGATTGAGAATCGTTTCGAGCGTGGGCCTGGTGGTCAGCGGGTCCAGGCCGAAGATGCGGAAGCTCTCCTGGCTCATATAGACCTCGCCGGTGGAAACACTGCGCGCCCAACTGCCGGTGTGGCTGATTCTCTGCCCTTCGGCCAGGTACGCTTCACTGCGGCGAAGCGCGTCTTCAGCGCGCTTGCGCTCCGTAATATCGCGATAGATGCCGTATATTTCAGGAGCCCCGCCATTGGCCGAAACCGGCGCCGCCACCAGCGATACATTCAGCCGGGTGCCATCCTTGCGTTGACGAATCACCTCGGCATTCACGCGCTCGCCGCGGCGCAATGTTTCGCGGAGCCGCTCGGATTCCTCGCGCGCGTCGTCTGGGACAATGAGGTCGCTGATGTTTCGCCCCAGCGATTCTTCCAGGGTGAAACCGAAAAGACTGGTAAATTCCCGGTTCGCTCGCAGCACCCGGTTATCGATATCGCGCAGGACGATGGCCTCGGGCGCCAGTTCAAACAGTTTCTCAAAGTGCGCCTTCTGCTTGCGCAGTTCGTCTTCGCGGACGGCGTTATCCACCGCGAGAGCGACGTGGTCCGCCACCAGCGTCAGGTAGCGCACATCCTCCGGCGAGTAGCCATTGGGTTCCTGCAATCCGAAGCTCAGGCTGCCCAGCCGGCGATGCGCCGTGGTGAGCGGCAGGATGCAGGCGGACTGCACCCCATAAGTCCGGTAGACCTCCATCATGTGCGGGAAGCGGGTCTCTTCATCGCGTGACGGAATTACGACAGGTTCGCCGTGCTGCAGGATCCACCACGTGATGGTGTCTTCCGGCGGGAAATCTTCCGGGATCGCGAAGCCCGGGCCATTCACGGTCTCCAGGATGGGATTGCGGACCTTGTGCGATGCCTCGTCATAGAGAAACAGCGCGACAAAATCGAACTTGACGGCCCCGCGCAGTTCGCCCGCCAGAACGCGAAATAATTCCCGCGGATCGCGATACTCAGAGATGGCCCGCGAAACTCGGGATAGGGCTTCCTCTGATGGCCGCACCATAACGTTTTGATGCGCGAACGTCCCGTTTGGTCGCGAATCAGAAGAGCTTTTTGGGCATACCGGGCGGAGGGTCCACGTCCGGCAGCAGGCTCTTTTTGGCGTCCGCCGGCGCGCGAACGTACGCATCCAATATCTCAAAGCCGCCGGACGGAAGAGCAGATTTCAACTCCTGGACGTGGGCCAGGATCATCTTGTCCCGCTGATCGTCGAGATCTTTCAGCTTTTGCGCCAGCTCGTCCGAGTTCTTGCCCGTATCGGCGATCTCCAGTCGCGACTCGAAGACCAGTGGTCCCATCGCCTTTTCGAAAACGGCGATTTTGGCCATGCAATCAGTCGCGGCGGCATTCAGGATCTCCACCTCTGCATCGGTCAGACCGATTACCTCCTGGAGCCTGGGGGTCTTGAGGGGGAGTCCGCCCCACATCGTTCGTGCGGCGGGGTGGCCGCCCAAGGATTTCAACTCCACAACCTGCCGAAACAACTGCTGGTAGGCAGCGGGATCGGGACGGTCTTGAGCGCCACAAATGGAGCTGGCAATTGCCAAAGCCAGGGCGATTCGAAACTTCATGGCCCTACTTTATCGCATCCGCCAGCACCTTGATGGGACGGTAGGCGGCCAGCCGCACATCCGCCGGCAGAGGCTGCCCGCGGCGCGCGGGTTGGGCCAGGCGCGTGAGTTGGACATTCACCTGCGCCACCCACTCCTGCTTCGCGGCCAGCGCCGCCGCTTCCGCCTTCTTGTCCTTGCTGCTGAGTTTTTTGGATTTGGCGGCGACAGGCGCCGGCGTCAGATAGTCCAGCAGTTTCAGTCCGGCCTCTCCGAGCGCGGCAAGGTCTTTCGACACCGGGAGCGCCTCGGCCAACAGCATGTTGCCCTGCGCCAGCGTCTGGAAAACGGCATCGTTGGCGGCCCAGATTTCGAATTGGCGCCGCAGAATCGCCCGGTCGTTCGCGTCGCTCGCGGGATTGTCCACAAACCGCTTAGCCGCCATTTCGGTGCTCCGCACCACTTCGCTTTCGGGCTGGCACGCGTCCACAAACCGATTTACCGGCATCACGCCGGTGGGCCGTCCGGCGCGTCCCGTACCCAATCCGAGCGACTCCACTGCATCCGCCAGCACGCGCACCGGTTCCACCTGCTGGCTGCCGGCGATGCGGTCCAGGTTCGAAACGTAATTGGCGCGATGCAGCACGCCGGTGAATTCCAGATTGCGGCTGATCGCTTCCAGCCGCGTATACATGGAGTCCACATCTTTGACCTCCGCGGGCGACCAGAACCGTTCCGCGATGGCTGCCGTGCGCGGCCAGACGCGCGAATCCACGGTTTCCTGGCCCACCAGTTCGGCCCACATGCAAGCTTCGCCGCCCAGGATGCGCGATGCCTGCTCCGCGGTGAGCGCCGCCGCATCGGGCCCGCCGAGCGGATCCACGCCGTAGTGGAACGATGCCGGGCTCAGGTGGTCCAGATAGTAGCCCCACGAAAGAATTCCGCGGTACCCCTTGGCCGCCGCCTCGGAGAGCGACTTCTGCCCGCGCCACGATTGAATCACCGCATCGGTCGGCAGGCCCGGGACCAGGATCTCGTCCCAGCCGACCATGGTCTTGCCATACTTCTGCACGATCTTCAGCAGACGCTGGTTGAAATACACCTGGATCGCCGCCGCATCCTTCAGCCCGTGTTCTTTGGCGAAAGCCTGAATCGTGGGCGACTGGTTCCACGCCCTGGGATTCACTTCATCGCCGCCGATGTGATAGTAGGGATCGGGGAACAGTTGCGCCATCTCACCGATGAACGCGTCCAGGAACGCGTAGGTGCTCTCCTTCGACGGGTCCATTTCCGACCCGCCCCGGCCGCCCAGCGGGAACGGTCCGGGCGTCGAGGCCAGTTCGGGATAACCGGCGAACCAGGCTCCGCTGTGGCCGGGTACGTCGAACTCGGGCATGACCCGGATGCCGCGGTCGCGTGCATACTCGATGATGTCGCGGACCTGGTCCTGCGTGTAATAGTCGCCGTTCGATCCCAGTTGGTGCAGGCGCGGGAACCGTTTGCTCTCCACCCGGAAGCCCTGGTCTTCGGAAAGGTGCCAGTGCAGCACGTTGAGCTTCACCGCCGCCATGGCGTCCAGATTGCGCTTGATCACATCCACCGGCATCCAGTGGCGGCAGACGTCCAGCATGAGCCCGCGCCAGGGGAAGCGCGGATGGTCTTCGATGTGAATGCCGGCGACGCCGAAACCATCGGGCCCCGGCTGAATCAATTGCGCGAGAGTCGCCAGGGCATGAATCGCGCCTTCGGCGGTGGCTGCGTGGATACGCCCCTCCGAGCCGGAGACATCCAGGGTGTACGATTCGTCCTCGCCGAGCGTGGGAGATTCGGGACCGCCCGCGCAGTCGATCAGCAGGCGGTGTGCCGCTTCGGCGGCCGGGGGTACCGGCGCATACACGACGCCGGTCTGGCGCGAGACGCGCACAAGGAAGGCGTGTACAGCCGGCGCCAGCCGGGCATTCGCACCGCCCACCGTCTCCACCACGAAATTCGCATCGACCATCAGCATTCCATTTGCGGCCTGCACTTTGACCGGCATCGGCATGAGAACCGGCCTCGCGGCAAACAGGGCCGGAGCTACGCCGGCCGCCAGCAGGAAAAGCAGCTTCGATACACGCATAACTCTCCAAGGTAACAAGCCGCTAGACTAATGGGTAGCGAAGCGGTTCTCCATGCCAGGCCTATTTTCCCGACGAGATGCTCTACGGATGGCGGCGGCCCTGTGCGGCATCGCCCGCGCCCAGGACACGCCCACCTTTTCCGCGGACGTGAAAGTGGTGAACGTGCTGGCGACGGTACGGAACAAGACCGGCGCGCTGGTAGGCAGTCTGGGCAAGGACGACTTTCTGCTGTCGGAGGAAGGGCGCCCGCAGACTATCCGCTATTTCTCGCGCGAGACCAACCTGCCGCTGACCCTCGGGCTGATGGTGGACACCAGCGGCAGCCAGCGCCACGTGCTGGATGCCGAGCGCGGCGCCAGTTTGCACTTTCTGGACCGCGTGATCCGCCCGATGGACAAGGTCTTCATCATGCAGTTCGATACGGTGGTGCAGATGCGGCAGGAACTCACTTCCTCAATCGGCAAACTGGATGATGCGCTGGCGTATGTGGACACAGAGACAGTGCGCCAGGTGCGCGCGCGGGAAGGCGGCGGGACGCTCCTCTATGACGCGATCGTCCGCGCGGCATACGACGTCATGCGGAAGCAGACCGGCCGGAAGGCGCTCATCGTGCTCTCAGACGGCGTGGATTACGGCAGTGAAAACACCCTGCAGGATGCACTCGACACCGCCCAGCGTGCCGATACGCTAATCTATTCGATCTTGTACGGTGGCACCGAGGGCAAGGGCATTCTCGAGCGCCTGTCTGAAGAGAGCGGCGGCAGCTTCTTCGAGGTGTCTAAGAAGCATCCGGTGGATGAGGTGTTCGACATTCTGCAGGAAGAACTCCGCAACCAGTACAGTCTGGGTTACGTGTCCGATAAGCCGGTCACCCTGTCCGGCTTCCGCAAGATTCAACTGACGGCGAAGCAGAAGGGCCTCGCGGTGCAGGCCCGCCATCAATACTGGGCGCAGCGGTAGAGCAGGCCTCGGTTAGCGGCCGATCTTTTGTACCAGTGCGGCGGTCAGTCCCACAGGGTCCACGCCATCCGCCGAGATCGCGTAGCCCGCGATGTACCGGCCGGTGCGGACGAAGCACATCCGGCCCAGGTATTTATCGGTGGCCTGGAAGCCGTCTTCGCCCAGTTTGACGGGGCTGGTATCGCCGAATCGCTGGCGCAGGCTCTGCATGGTCGCGCCGGCGGATTGCGGCGATTCTTCCAGCACGACAAACGCCTTGCCGTAATCGTACTGCGCCACGTATCCGCGCTTGAGGATGCGGAGTCCGAGCACGCTTTGCGGCGCCAGCTTCAGGGTCTGCTGCTTCTCGGTGGGAAACCAGGCTAGCGCGGCGGGTGGAGAAGTGCTGCCCGGCACGAGCTTATCCAGCGCAGCCGCCCACTGCTTGAGCGCAGCCGTGAAATCGCCTTCCGGATTGGCGGCGATCTCCACATAGTATTTGCCCTTGGCGAAGATCAGGCGGCGCGGCACGATCTGCCCGCCCATGCCGGCCGGGTACGCCGGCTCCCGCAAATCGCGCGTGGAACTGAACCAGCCGTAGGCATTATCGGGAGACCCCATATCGGAAATATCGATGATGAAGGTGGTCTCCCCCTGCTTGCAGGTGACGCCGTGCATGTTCTGGAAATCGTAAGAAAAGTAGCCTTCCGAGTTCCCGTCCATGTACTCGAAGAGATTTTCGGTGGTGTAATAACGCGCTCCGCCGTCCTGGGTCCACCCGGGTACGAGGCTGCACGAGGGGGCGACCGCCTGATCTTCGGCGGCCGCCAATACGAACGCACACAGGCCTAGCCCCAGGAGGAGCTTCAGCATGCAAAGAGCTCCTGCGCCCGGCTCAGGCGAGCCGAAACATCCACGCCGTTGGGGCAATGCACCGAGCACGTGGTGCAATCGCTGCAACGCGCGTTCTGATGCTCCAAGGACATGCGCTGGAAATTCTCGCGGCCCAGCGGGAATTGGCCGTAGCCATCGGCGTACATCACGAAGCGCACCATGTCGGGCACCGGCAACCCCTTCACGCACTGGCCCTGGCACTGCCCGCACATACGGCAGAAGTACGGACTGATTTCTTCCAGGCGCGCTACCAGAACCTTGGCGTCATCCTCCGTGAAGCGCTCGGACATGGTCTTGAAGTTCTGCTCGAGCTGATCGATATCGGTCATGCTGGGCACGGTAGTGGCGATAGCGGGATTCTTGATGGTCCACTTCAGCGCCGCCGGAGCGAACATGGCGGGCCGCTGCGGCTGGCTGGCGCCCCGTCCGCGGCCGCTTCGGGCCATCACCTTCATGGCAATCACGCCGATCCCCGCCTGCGCCAGTTTCTCGATCGCAGGACCGTAACTGGCAGCGGAAGCGAAGTTGTACTGCGGCTGGATGACTTCGATTTTCGCTTCGATTACGCGATCGACGATGGCCGGCAGATTGTGCGTGCTCAACCCGGTGAACCGGATCTTGCCCTGCTGTTTGGCCTTGCGCTGCGCCTCTATCAATTCATCGGTAATCTGTGCCGGGTCGCTGAAGCCATGCAGATGCCAGACGTCCAGATGATCGGTGCCGAGTTCCGTGAGGCTGCGGTCCAGTTCCGCCAGAATGCCTGGCCCCGTTTTGGTGTCGCACTTGCTCGCCAGGAAGATATCCTTCCGCTTGGCTCCGAGCGCCGCACCCACCATGCGCTCGTTCTGGCCGCCCTGGTAATTGCGTGAGGTGTCGAAATAGTTGATGCCCATATCGACGGCCCGGGTGATCACGGTCGGATCGGACGTGATCATGCAGCCATAACCCACGGTGGTGACGCGCATGCCGGTCTTTCCGAGCGTCCGGTACTGCAGACCTCCGGAGGAAAGCGGCTTGGCTGGCGCCTGAGCTTGCGATTGTCCGGGACCCGCGGGGCGGGATGCCGAAGCGACGGCGGGTAAGGCTAAACCGGCCGTCAAAAAATTGCGACGAGACGGAGCGTTCATGAATGCCTCCACAGAGAAAACGATGCTAACATCTTATTTTAAGCACATGGTGGAGGTTTACGTCATGGGAAAAAGCTTTCCGCGCAGAAATCTGCTGCAAATGGCCGGAGCCGCGGCATTGCTGCGGAGCAGCATCGCGTCCGCTCAGCAGGCGCCGCGGACAACCCGCACCGACCCGGTCCCCGAGTTGGACCGGCGGAGCTCTGTGGCGCTGACCCAGGGCAACGATCGCCGCAAGAACATCTACAACGCCCTGATGGCCGTGGATAAGGATCTTCAGCCCAAGCTCAAGACCCGGAAATACGTGGTCATCAAGCCGAACTTCGTCAACACGGTGAACCAGCTCGCGGCGAGCAATGTGGACGCCATGCGCGGCATCCTGGATTACCTCTCCGAACGCTTCTCCGGGCCGGTGGTGATTGCCGAATCGTCGGCGGGCAATACCCAGCAGGGCTACGAGAACTTCAAATACACCGCTCTGCCCTCGGAGTACAAAAAGCAGCAGGTGAAACTCATCGACCTGAACGCGGAAGCCCGGTTCGAGCAGATCATGCTGCTGGACCAGGATCTGCACATCGCTCCGGTGCGTCTGGCGGCGCGGCTGATGGATCCGGAGGCGTTCGTGATCTCCGCGGCCATGCTGAAAACGCACAACACCGTGATCGCGTCGCTGTCTATTAAGAATATGGTGTTGGGCGCGCCGCTGCACTACGCTCCCAACGAGACGACGCGGTGGAACGACAAGCGTAAATATCACGTGGGACTGCGCCAGACCCACTACAACATGCTGGTCACCGCGCAGCGCCTGGCGTCAAGCTGGGGCGCTTCGGTGATCGACGGCTATGAGGGCATGGAAGGCAACGGGCCCAATTCGGGAACTCCGGTGCCCTCCCGGCTGGCCATCGCCTCGGCGGATTTCGTGGCCACGGACCGCATTGCCGCCCAATGCATGGGCATCGATCCGGAATGGCTCGGCTATGTCAAATACTGCGGCCAAATGCACCTGGGCCAATTCAACGAAAGCAAGATCGACGTGATCGGCGCCAAGGTGGCGGACGTGAAGAAGGCCTACCGCATGCACCCCGATATCGATAAGGAACTCCAGTGGCAGGGGCCTATGAAGGAACTGCCCTTCAACTTAGGTTGGGTCAAGCCTCAACACGGACCGGATCTGGGTTAGGAGCGATACTGTTCCGTTGGGCCGCCGCCGAGGGACATGACCGGGGATAGTCGGCCCATCCGTCCTTTTCATGATCTTGTGAGAACCCAGCGTGTGGGCGTCACGCCATCCAATCCGCTGCAAAGCGGCGAAAACACGGCGCACCTCCGCCGCTGGCCAAGAACTCACGCGGCAATGTCGAACACAGCATCAGCCGAATCAGGAGACAATTCGCCATGGGCGATCCGGTCCCGGACAATCTCCCGCGCGGCCGACTGCACCCGTTGAATTGCATCCTGCCTGGAGTCGCCATACAGGAGAACGTTCAGTTCCGGCACCTCGGCGATCCAGCGTCCATCGACTTCGCGATCAAGCTCAATCGTGAGCTTCATAGCCACAGCTTAGCACGCCCACCCTGCCGAACGCCCTTGTCTCTCCGGCAAATGACTCCATCTCCCACAACGGGACTTCGGACCCGCGTCGCCCAAGTCCGAGTTTTGTACGAGTAGCGTCATCCGACCAAAGTCGTTGGACAACACTTCGCAGGACCGGACTTTCCGGGAGAGACGATTCCGCTCCAATGGACCTGCCCCCTGGGCTGAGACAACCAGTTAAGACACACCTTGCCGTCTGCCG
>JARLGM010000156.1 GCA_031292755.1 Candidatus Sulfopaludibacter sp. | reverse complement strand
CACTTCCGGATAAACTGGTAGTGGCTTCTGACTTGAAGACCTCTTTGTGGCTGCGGGCCAAGCCCGGACGGATGGTGCATGCCCGCTGGATCGCCATCCTGGGGGCCATTCTATTCTGTGGCGGGCTGCATATCGCAATACCGCTCACCCTGCCGCACTGGCACAACATTCTGCAGCACGTGTACTATCTGCCCATTGTTTTTGCGGGCATGTACTCCGGCTGGCGGGGCGGGTTGTTTGCGGGCCTCCTGGCGGGGATTTCCAGTCTCCCCTACAGCCTTCACCTGCTGAGGGTGGTGCCGTCCTACGCCAGCGACCAACTTCTGGATATCGTGGTCTTCTGCGCCGCGGGAGTTTTCACCGGAATTCTGGCGCAACGGGAGCGCGCGCAACGCATGGCGATGGAACGGACCACCGAGAGGCTCACGGAAGTCTATCGCGAGTTACAGGACAGCTTTGAGCAGGTGAAGCGAGCGGAGCGCCTCTCGGCGGTAGGCCAACTCTCGGCCGGCCTGGCACACGAACTGCGCAATCCCCTGGCCAGCCTGGCCGGTGCCGCCGGTCTGCTGCGGCGCGCGCAAACCTCCGATGAGCGGCGCGGCGAATGCGCCCAGATCATTCTGAAGGAATGCGAACGGCTGAACCGGCTGCTGTCGCAATTCCTGGATTTCGCCCGGCCGCGCGCGCCGCACTATCAGGCCGTCGATATTCAAAGCGCGCTGGAGGCAGTGGTGGAACTGGCGGCGCATGCCGTCGGAGCGAAAGCCGTTCATATCCATCTGACCTTGCCCGAGCAGGCCGCGGTGGTGGAATGCGATCCGGAACAGATCAAACAGGCCGTGTTGAACCTGCTGTTGAACGCCATCCATGCCTCACCGGACCCAGGCGAGATCCTGGTCGCGGCATACCGCGAGAACGATCGCATCTGTATTGAAGTGAGAGATGAAGGTGTAGGAGTAGACCTGGACGCCATGGACCGAATCTTCGACCCCTTTTACACAACCAAGCCAGACGGCACGGGACTGGGCCTTTCAGTGGTGCACCAGATCGTGCAACAACACGGCGGGCTGATCACCGCGAAATGCCTGTCGCCTCGCGGCGCCAACTTCCAGATGGTGCTGCCGGTCAGACAAGGAGGCCTGCGATGAATCGCCGGACGATTCTGATCGTGGACGACGATCAAAGCCTGCGGCGCGTCATGGAGATGCAGTTGGAGGAGATCGGCTGCCAGGTGCTGGCGGCCGCCTCTGGGCCGGAGGCCCTGGAGATGCTGGCGTCCCGCGCTGTGCCGGTGGTGCTGACCGACCTGAAGATGCCGGGCATGTCCGGCCTGGAACTGCTCCACCGGATCCACAAGGAGCACCCGGAGACCGCGGTGCTGGTGATCACGGCGTATGGCACGGTGGAATCGGCGGTAGCCGCCATGCGCGAAGGGGCTTACGACTACCTCACCAAACCGCTGGATTACAGCCAGCTAGCCATCGTGGTGAATCGCGCCCTGGAGCATCAGGAACTGGTGGAGGAGGTCCGCCACTTGCGCGCCACGCTGGACCGCAAGTACGGCTTCGAAAGCATCATCGGCAAGTCTCCCAAGCTGCTGCATGTACTGGATGTGGCAGCGCGCGCCGCGCAGAGTAATTCCACTGTCCTGATCCGCGGAGAGACGGGAACGGGTAAGGAACTGCTCGCCAAGGCCATCCATTGGAACAGCCGGCGCAAGGACAAGCCCTTCGTCACAATCAATTGCGGGGCCATTCCCAAGGATCTGCTGGAGAGCGAGCTGTTCGGATATCGCAAAGGGTCGTTCACCGGCGCCCTGGCGCATAAACCCGGCAAGGTGGAGATCGCCGACCGCGGAACGCTGTTTCTGGACGAGATCGGCGAGTTGCCGACGGAATTGCAGGTGAAACTGCTGCGCCTCATCCAGGAGGGGCAGATCGACAAGGTGGGAGCCACTAACACGGTAGATGTGGATGTACGCATCATCGCGGCCACGCACCGCAACCTGGAGAGCATGATTGAAGATGCGGCTTTCCGCCAGGATCTGTACTACCGGCTGGCCGTGATTACGTTGGAACTGCCGCCGCTCCGCGACCGCACCGACGATATTCCGGAGCTGGTACAGAACCTGTTCGTCAAACTCAAAGCCAGGCAGGAGCGCAACGACCTGTGCCTGGACTCCTCCCTTCTACCCTATTTTTGCAATTACTCCTGGCCAGGCAATGTGCGCGAACTGGAGAACGTGGTGGAGCGGTTGATCGTACTGACCACGGGCGACCGGGTGAAACTGGCCGACCTCCCGGATTTTTTACGGGCCGAACGGCCGGTGCTGGAAGCTCTGCACCTGGACCTGCCGCCGCAGGGAATCAGCCTGGAGGGCGTAGAGAAGGAATTGATCCTGCGTTCCCTGATGAAGTTCGACTGGAACCAGAGCCAGGCTGCGCGGTACCTGGATATCAGCCGCCGGACCCTGATCTATCGCATGGAAAAATACGGCCTGGTAGCAGCCGGCCGCGATCATCAGGAAGCGTGAGAGGCCGGTACCGGCCAATCGTGGTCCTTGCGGGCCATGCCATCGAATACCCGCAGAAGCTCCGCATGCAGCTTGGCGAGAGGGGCTTCGGCTCCGGCCGGAAGGCGCGCCTGGCGCATCCCGGCCAGGCTGATCCAATGCACGTGGGTTACCGGCTCGCGGCCGGAAATCACCACATGGAGAGGAAGGAGTGCCGCCGCCGACCGGTCTAATGCCAGGGCCTCAACCAGCAGATAAGGAGAATCCACCAGGAGAATCCGGCAGGGACCGAAGTCCAGCCCCAACTGGCGACGGATTCGCTCCGAGATGTCGATTTCGCCGGATATGGTCAGCCCCCCTGCGGCCAGTGCTTCCCGCACAGCCGGGAGAGCCCTTTCGAACGGATCGGCCACGGTGTAGACGGTCACTGCTGCTTCATGAATCATGGGTACACCGAAACAATTTCTCGCACGTGCCGGGCCATTCTGAACTTGACATCCTTCGGGCTCATCGCTCAGGCTAAGCTTTAATGCCCATTTTTCAGGTGGTTGTCCTGGCCGTGGTGCAAGGCCTTACGGAATTTCTGCCCATCAGCAGTACCGCGCACCTTTATCTGACGTCTTGGCTTCTGGGGTGGCAGACCGAATCACTGTCTTTTGACGTGATGCTCCATTTGGGAACACTACTGGCCATCCTGCTGTACTTTTTCGCCGATTGGGTGCAGCTTTTGGGACAGGGGTTCGGACTGCGCATCGGAAACGACGCGGAGCTAAAGCGCAATCCCATGCTGCTGTGGCTGATGGCCATCGCGACTGTGCCCGTGGGCGTGTGCGGGTACCTGTTCAATAAACAGGCGGAGAGCCAGTGGCGTACGCCGTGGGTGATGGGCGGTATGCTGATCGCCGTGGGCGTGCTGATGTGGCTGGCGGAGAATGCCGGCCGGAAGGTCCGCGACCTGGGATCGGTGAACATGCCCGACGCAGTGACGATCGGGTTGTCGCAGGCCCTGGCGGTTATTCCCGGCACGTCGCGAAGCGGAATCACCATTTCCGCGGGCCTGTTCCGCGATTTGGACCGGCAGGCCGCCGCACGGTTTTCATTCCTGCTTTCGGCGCCGGCGATTGGCGGCGCCGTCACCAAGACGCTGTGGGACATGCACAAACAACACACGCTGCACGAGATGCTGACCACTAGTTTTATAGTTGGCGTGGCTGTGAGCGCGGTGACGGGCACGGCGGTGATTGCCTGGTTTCTGCATTACTTGCGCCGGAGCGGCCTGCGTCCGTTTGTGTACTATCGCATTATTTTTGGCATAATAGTGCTTGCTCTGGCTTTCATCCGCCGGCCAGCGTGATGAAGCTTTTATCGCCGACACAACACAGACGGCTGAACGAAGTCACCGGCTTCCTGCTACTCTCGCTGGGCCTGGTGATGCTGTTGAGCCTCGTCTCGTATCACGTCCAGGATCCCTCCTGGGATACGGCATCCTCCGCGCGCCCCCTGAATCTTATCGGGTACCCCGGTTCTTATCTGGCCGACCTCACTTTCCAGGTGTTCGGCGCCGCCGCCCTGCTGTTTCCGTTTTTTACATTCGTGCTCGCCTGGAAGTGGATCCGGTCGGAAGAGGTGGAGGCGGGCAGCGTCAAGGTGGCCGGCTCTCTGCTGTTGACGTTGAGCCTTTGCGCCGCGCTGTCTTTCGCGCCGTGGCGGATTTTCGCGGGTAATATCCGGCTGGGCGGCACGCTGGGATACGTGCTGGCCAGTTGGCTGGTGAATTCGCTGAACGTCGCGGGAGCGATTGTAGCGACGGCGACCACCGTGATTGTGGCGGTGTACCTGGTTTCGACTTTCACTCTGGCGAAACTGGCGGCATGGTTCGCCGGTCCGATGGCGTGGTTCGGACGCCGGCGGGACGCCTGGCAGACATGGCGTGAGCGGGTGCGGGAGCGGTCTCTGGAAAAGGCTCGCGAGCGCCAGCGGAAGCGCATGGCGGCGGTCGAAGCTCAGGCTACGAGGCGCAGTAAGAAGAAAGATCAAACCGTCGCGACTCCGGCACTGGAGCGCGAGCCCGTGCGGGCGGCATCCGCCGCGCCGGTGGACGAGACGCCGCCGTGGGAAACCGGGGAACAGCCGGTTGAGACCGAATTCGCCGAACTCCACGAAATTCCGATATGCCAGGTGGAAGATCTGCCGCCGGTGCCTCCACCCGTGCCGGTCCCGGCAGCCGCTCCGGCGCCGCCGCCGCCCCAGCGCGCGCACCTGTTCCAGTTGCCAGCGACCGAACTGCTGAACGAGATCCCCGGACGCAACGCCTACGACGAGCAGGAACTGAAAGATATCGCCGCGAAGATCAAGAGCAAGTTCGAGGAGTTCAACGTCCTCGGCAACGTAGTGCAGATCAATCCGGGCCCGGTGGTCACGACCTTCGAATTCAAGCCCGACGCCGGCATGAAGTACAGCCGTATTATCAATCTCACCGAAGATCTGTGCCTGGGACTGCAGGCGGAATCGATCCTGATCGAGCGCATCCCCGGCAAACCGACGGTAGGCATCGAGGTCCCCAATACGAAGCGCGAACTGATTGCGCTGCGGCAGATGCTGGAGTCCGACGAGTTCGGCCAATCGCATTCGCACCTGACGATTCCGCTCGGCAAGGACATTAACGGCCGGATTCGCGTGGCATCGCTCGAAACCATGCCGCACCTGCTGATTGCCGGATCGACCGGCTCGGGCAAGAGCGTCATGATCAATTCAATGATCATGTCGATCATGTACAAGGCCACGCCCGATGAAGTGCGCATGATCATGGTGGACCCCAAGCGGGTGGAATTGGGGATGTACGAAGGCATCCCCCACCTGTTGACGCCGGTGATCACGGACCCCAAGAAGGCCACCAACGCGCTGCGCAATGCCGTGCTCGAGATGGAGCGGCGCCTGCGCCTGCTGGCCGAATACGGCTGCCGCAACATCGACCAGTTCAACAAGAAGATTCGCAAGATCCAGGATGTGCCGCGCAGCCTGTTCGACGAGCAGGAGCAGACCCAGGATGAGGTCAAGTCGCTGCCTTACATCCTGATTCTGATCGACGAGTTGGCCGATCTGATGATGATCGAGGGCAAGAACGTGGAAGAGAGCGTCACCCGGCTGGCGCAAATGGCGCGTGCCGTGGGTATGCACCTGGTGCTGGCGACGCAGCGTCCCAGCGTGGACGTAATCACCGGACTGATCAAAGCCAACTTCCCTTCGCGCATCAGCTTTCGCGTGGCTACGCGCGTGGATTCGCGCACGGTGCTGGACGTGATGGGCGCGGAGCACCTGCTGGGCAAGGGCGACATGCTGTTCCTACCGCCGGGCTCTTCGCGGCTGACGCGCGTGCACGGGGCGTTCGTCACCGAAACGGAGATCAACCGGGTGGTGGATTTCTGGAAGGAGCAGGCCAAGCCGGAATACGACCAGAGCTTCCTGATCGCGCCGCCCGCCGATGACGACGCCGGGGGAGAAGGAGAGCCCGTCAACGAGGCTCAGGACCCCATGTACGAGGAGGCGGTCCGGCTGGTGCTGCAGATGGGGAAGGCATCCACGTCCACCCTGCAAAGGCATTTGCGCCTGGGCTATGGCCGGGCGGCACGCATTCTGGACATGATGCAGCGGGACGGCATCATCGGCGCGCCGGACGGCAGCAAGCCGCGCGAGGTGCTGAAGCGTCCCGACTGGCTCCGGGAAGTGGAAGACGTGCGGTAGCGCCAATACGGCTCACTGCTGCGCGCGTTTTATAGCGGTAGGGAACAGCTCGGAACCTGGTGCCGCTTGTAGTATTTCATCGGCTACTTCTTCCGCGTGAATTTCAGGCCGGTCCAGTCGGTGTCTACCGAGCAAATCTTGTAGTCGACCAGGCCGGCTTCCAGCATGGTGGCGCGAATATCGTTCAAGTTGAAATCCACTTTGTAGCTGCCCGTCTGCTTGGGATACACCACCCAGGCGGAGCCTCCGCCTTGCAGGCGCGCGCCCAAATAGTCCGCGGTGGCGTCCAGTTCCCGGCGCGAGCGGAGGAACCAGATCGCCAGGCTAGTCTCTTTGGTCATGCGAGTCTGCAGGGTCACATTGTCGGGCAACTCTCCCAACAGCTCTTCGAACCCCTCCGGAGCGGCCACCAGCGCGACGGTCAGACCGGACTTGATATCCAACTTCTTTAACAGGGGCGCGCCTTTGTAACGCTCGATCATGGGCGGAGGCCGCACCGGAGCGACGGGCGGATGGGCGGCTGCCTTCTTCAATGCCGGGGCCACTTTGTCCCAGGCGGCGAAGACCGCGTCCGGGAACTGGCGCTGGATGTCCGCGACTTTTTCCGGCGCGCCGCCGGCAAACACCAGAGGGATGCGGCACACCGACTTACTCTGGCGGAGGATCGACGCGATGGCTCTACCGTGGGAAGGGGCCCGGTCCAGATCGATCAGGACCACGCCGGGCGCGAGATCGCGGACGGTTCCCACCATGCGGCCAGGCTGCGGCGGCGAGCCATTCACGCGAAAGCCGGCAGCCTCGAGGCGCGCCACATGCTCGCGGGCCAACTCCTGCTTCCAGCAAATCAGGCGGACCAGCATGGAGCAGCTAATGCCGGCGGCCGAAGCTTCGTCCCGAACTCGGCGGTCTGTACGACGGGCGCGGCGTGCTGGGCCGGTAACTGCGCGAAGGCGGCGCGGCGCGCGGTGTCGAAGGGTGGCTGCCGAACGTTTTGGCGTCGTGATTGGCGTTGGGATCCCTGGCATTGGGCGAGGAGAATCGCGAATCGCGATAACCGCCGCTCTTGGAGGCGAATTTCGAATCTTTGAATCCGCCGCTCTTGGCGAAAGTACTGCCGGAATACCGTTCCTGTGTGGCCGAACCCGCGGTGCCGTAGCGCGACCCGCCGGATGCATCGTCGCGGCCGTAGTAGGTGTGGCCGCTGGTTCGCGAGCTGGAATACCCATCCCATTCGTAACGGTCGAGCGGGCGGTAGTTGTGGTTCCACAGCAGATCGCGCAGCAGCGCATACTGGCCGTAGAAGACCCAGAAATCGTGCCCGCCGGAATGATCCCAATACCCGTACTGATTGGAACCCTGCGACGGCGGCGCGACGTAGGCGAAGCCCGCGGGTTGCGCCACGCGCTCGGCTTCCACATCGTACAGGCCGGCCGATTTGTGCTCGATGGCCATGCCGAGATCGTTCTGCTCGGCTTTGTAGGTGGATTGCGGAACCACCACCCAGTTCTCATCGGACGTGATTTCGCCGGTCTTGGCGGTGGAATCGGCGAGGTGCGTGGTGACCGTGCGAATCTTCTGGTCGTAGGATTTGTCGCTGCCGATGCCGCGCGTTTCCATATCGACCAGTACTTTGTCCCAGGCATGGTAAAGCTGGCCGCTGAGGGTCTGGACTTCGGTGGCTTTGGCGGGCAGGCCGGCGGCGGAATTGTGCAGCGCGTCGGCGGCCGCAATCAGCGGGCCGAACTCCACGTGGGCGAAGTCGCCGGCAGCGGCCGCTTTGCGCGATGCAGCCGTGGAGTTCCACAACTCGTCATCCTGCGCAACGGCGGTCTTCATCGCGCTCAGGCGCGAATCCAGATCGGCCTTTTTCTGCGGCCAATCGCCTTCGGCCTTCTGGACAGTACCGTTGACCGGGGTGAAATCGAAGCTGTGGATGGCGCGGTAATCGCTGTCCATGGCCCGCAGGGTATCCGGCAGGCGCTTCTTCATATCGACCCAATGGGCAGCTTCCTTCTGCACGGAAGTCGCGTCATTCCGGGCCTGCTCGCGCAGACTGCGCTCCTGGAGCAGCAGCGCTTCCACGCGCTGGCGGTCCTGCCGGCGGTTGGCCTTCTCCAGGCGCGACAACTCGTCCATGGCGCGCGCGGCGGATTGCAAAGCAGCCGAGTCCTGGCCCAGTTGCACCGGCCATTGCCGGCTGGCCATCACGCTTCCAAATAAGGCGGGATCGGCCGCGACTTCGCCCATCACTTCCTGTTTGGCGGATTCGACCTGCTTCTGTGCGGACGCGAGTGAGGCGCGTTCGCTATCGACCTGGGCGCGCACGGCGCGCGGCAGATCGTCCAGTCCCGAGAACAGGACTGCGATCATGAGCACACCAATCAGGATGGCAAGGAACTTCGATGCGGACTTATTCATGGGTTTCGCGCCCCCCTTCAGGGTTCGCGGCCGGCGCTAGGACCGGCCGCCGCGGTAGACGGTGACATCCGCCGCGGGAATTGACGCGTAGAGCGTAATGGCGAAAGGCTCGCCTTCGGCTTTGCGGATGGCCAGCGTGCCGGGCCCGTCCTGTTCGCGGAACTCCCAGTAGTAAAACGTTTCGGGCTGCGGCAGGTCGCTGCGCTTGGACTGCGCCTCGCGGCTGATCACGTACATCCACAGCTTGTTATCGAATTCGAAGTTGTCGGCGGTGTTCTGCCGCTCGTCCATTTGCGCCAGATCGTCTTCGCTCACTCCCAGGTCTTCCAGAGTGATCTTGCGAGGATCGGTGTGGACGCTCACTTCAATGTCTTCGTTATTGGCGACGCGCAGGAAAACGCGCCGGTTGCGATATGGGCCGGCGACTTCGAACCACTGGCGCGCGCCGGCCTGATACCAGGTGGAGCGATCCGCGGTGAAATCCAGGTCGGTCATCTCGTCGCCCACGCCGGAGATCGAAATGGCATCTCCGGCGCGTGCGTCGGTGGGCTTGAGGTTGGCCAGGTCTTCGACCGGGCCTGCCGGAACCGGGGGCGTGGGGTGTTTCTTAAACAGATTCATAAGAACGATCACCAGCAGCACGCCCAGAATGGCCTCTACCGTTATGGTGAGCATGAGTCCACACCGGACGGAGCGTTTCCGCTACGCCTGGGCCTTTTCTCCCGCCCTCTGGCCCGTGGAGATGGCATCGCTGGGCGCGGCGATTTCCTTCGGAATCGTGGGCGGCGCGGGCTTCTGCCGATCCCGCTTCATGGCTTCCAGTTCAGCGTCCACGCCATGGTCGCCCAGTTGGGCAAACTGCGCTTCCAGGTCGTCATCCTTGCCGGCGGAAGCCAGTTGGTCGTAAGCCTTGGCCGTGGCCTCTTCGCGCGCCACGGATTCTTCGAATTTTCCCAGGGCGGAAAACGCGTTGTCGGCATTGCCGACTCCGGCCATGGCTTCAGAGACTTTGCGCTGCGCGGTAGCGGCGTTTTTCCGGGCTACCAGGGTGGTCGCGGTACGCTCGCCTTCGTCGATCTTACGCTTCAGGTCGGCAACCTGCTGTTTCAGCTTTTCGCTGGTGGCCTGGGCGCTCTGCACCGCGGTCTGCATGCTGGCCACCTGACGGTCGGATTCGGCCTTCTTGGCGAGCGCTTTCTTGGCCAGGTCTTCGTTGCCGGCATCCAGCGCCATCCCGGCACGGTTTTTCCACTCCTCCGACTGTTTGACATACTTCTGATACTCGGCATCCAGGCGATTGTACTCGCTCATCGCCATGGCGGAAGCCCGGACCACGTTATTCAACTCGGTCCGCATGTCGGCAACGGTCTGGTTGACGGTCGCCTCGAAAGTGGCGTCTTCAATGGCGCCCACTCCCTGGTTGGCCTGCCCGCGGGCCACACGCCCCAAGCGGCTGAACATGTCTCCTAAAAATGGCATATGTCGGTTATCCTTTCAGATCGGCCAGCAGTTGCTTCGCCGAAATCACATCCACCATCAGAAAATGCACGCAGGAGAGGATATCGTCCTCATCGTCGGGGCCCATGTTCTGCAGTTTGCAGAAATTGTTCAGCGTGATGGTGATGCTGCCCGGCGCGGCTTCGTGCAATTGGAAGTAAGAGGTGGAGATGCCGTTGTTGGCTGCCAGCATCAAACCCATGATTTCAGGAGTGATGGACGCTTCCGGCACGGTGATGCAAGGGAGCGAAAAGAACATGATTTCGCCCTGCAGGACAGCCTGAAGGCTGACACCGCTTTGCACCTCGGTGATTTTCAGAATATCGGCTGCCGGTTCGGAGACGTCGTAACCTCTCTCCGCCAGAAGCGCATGAATCTGGCCCAGTTGAGGGCTGGTTGTGGCTGTCATAGGTCTTGGCTATACCATTATGCTGTACGCAGCGGGCGGTGGAAAGTTCCCCAAGGAGGTTAGGGTAATGCAACTCGTCTGCTTTCCGGGTGATGGGCGAAGCCTTCGGCCTGGGCCACGCCGCTTTCCACTCCCCGGCGGCATGTGATTTCGACCTGTTTCGGGTACCACTTATCCGGCTGCTGGGAGACGTGAGCGTAGCAGGCGGCCCGGCGGCGCGATTCCACCCCGGAGATATCGACGTAGCCGGTGGGCGTGAACATCATAGTATCTTCGGCCACTTCGTAGTAGTAAAGCGCGAACTTGCGGCCGCTCTTCAGCCAGGCATTGGTGGTGAGCAAGGAAATGGCGCCGTGGTCGGGATGCCTGTCGATGGGCCATTGGGTAAATACCACGTCGGGATTTTCGGCAGCCAGGACGCGCGCGAACGCTTCGTAATGCGCGGCATCGACGATGGCCCGGCCGTCCACCTGGCCGGCGAAAGCGGCGCGGGCTTTCAGGATCCGGCAGGCGCTTTGCGCCTCGGCGGTGCGAATTGCGGCACAGCGGTCCAGGGAGGCGCCCCCGCAGTACCCTTCCCCACGATTCAGATACAGGATCGCCACCTGGTGCCCCAGGTCCGTCAGGCGAACAATCGTCCCGGCGCAGCCGCATTCCGGGTCGCCGGGATGACCGCCCGCCACGACGATCTTCAGTACCGCCGGTCCGGATTCCGCGAGAAGCGGCCATGCCAGGGCAGACGCCAGCAGGCGGCGGCGCGAGAGTGACACGCTGCAATTGCAATCGGTCGGATCGGTCATCATCGCCTTGAGCGTCTCTTATGTGGCCTTGTTAAAACGCAGGGCGGCGGAGTTGATGCAATAGCGCAGACCGGTGGGTTCGGGCCCATCGGGGAAGACGTGGCCCAGGTGCGCGTCGCACTTCTTGCAGAGAACTTCCACGCGCTCCATGAACAGGGAATTGTCCTTCCGCTCTTCGACATTCTCCGGTGCGGCGGGCTCCCAAAAACTGGGCCATCCGCTGCCCGATTCGAACTTCTCCGAGGAGCGGAACAGCGCCGTGCCGCAGCAGGCGCAGCGAAATATGCCTGCTTCGTGATTGTCCCAGTAGCGGCCGGTAAAAGCGCGTTCAGTGCCCTGCTTACGCGCCACAGCATACTCCTCGGGCGCCAGTTCGGCCTTCCATTCGGCATCGCTCTTCACCGTCTTGTGGACATGGACGGTCTGCTCGCGATCACCCTTATCGGAGACCAACGCGATCTCCACTTCCGCTCCCGCCCCTTCCGCTTTGGGGTCTGGCATTTTTCTTTCCCTCCGGTACATGGCTGCCAGCAGGCCCGCGAATGCCGCGGGCATCAGCAGCAAAGCGCGCCGCGGAATGCCCCCTTCCGGCAATAGGTCGAACCCAGGCATAGCTCTCTTGCTTCCAGTTTATAATGCGGCTGGAGCGAACATGCAATGCCTGTGACAGTAGCGGTGGTGCAAGCCGGTGCGGTACTGTTCGATAGCGACGCGAGCGTGACCAAGGCCGAAGGACTCGTCGCGCAGGCGGCGGCGCGCGGCGCCCGTCTGGTGGTGTTTCCCGAGGCGTTCCTGGGCGGCTATCCGAAGGGCGAAGATTTCGGCGCGCGCGTGGGATCGCGCACCCCGGAGGGCCGCAAGCTGTTCCGCCGCTATTTCGAAGGCGCGGTGGACGTGCCCGGGCCGGCCACAGAGCGGCTGGCGTGGGCCGCGCAGGAGCACGGCGTGTGGCTGGCGATAGGAGCGATTGAACGCGACGGCGGCACGCTCTACTGCACGGTGCTCTTCTTTGCGCCCGATGGAAGGCTGGCGGGCAAGCATCGCAAGGTGATGCCCACCGCCATGGAGCGCATCATCTGGGGCTTCGGCGACGGCACCACCCTGCCGGTGATCGAGACCGGCTTCGGTCGCACCGGCGCCGTCATCTGCTGGGAAAACTATATGCCGCTGCTGCGCGCCGCCATGTACCGGCAGGGCATACAACTATACTGCGCGCCCACGGTGGACGATCGCGAGACATGGCCGGTGACCATGCGGCACATCGCGCTGGAAGGGCGGTGCTTCGTGCTTTCGGCCTGCCAGTACACCGAGTCGATTCGCGGAGGCAGCCTGATTGTGGGACCGATGGGTGCGGTGCTGGCCGGACCCTGTTATGACAGCGAGTGCATTCTGACGGCGGACCTGGACATGGGCCAGATCGCCGAGGGGAAGTTCGACCTGGACGTGGCCGGCCACTACGGGCGGCCCGATATTTTCCGCCTGGACGTGGCGGGGCTTACTTCTTAGGAGCGCCGGTCTGTCTGCGGTACAGCATTTCGAAATCGGGCTTGGAGCCGACGTTGACGTTGGTGGATGTGGTGGTCGAACCGCCTTCCGGCTCGTGGCCCATGCCGGCTCGCGGCTCCCGCGCGGCGGAGGGATCCTCCTGCACGGTCTTGCCGGTGACGGAGACGCGGCTGCCCGTGGGCCGGTAGTCCAGCCGGTCCACCTGGTCTTTCGGAATGGCGATTTGTTGGTTCTTTATCACCAGGAGCAGCCGCTCGGCGTTGGCCTCATCGAACTTGCCGGTCAAGGCCTGAGTGGAGCCTTTTTTGAGAACGCGGATCTCGGTGCCGCTCCTGAGGGCCTGCACCTTCGTCCAGGCGTCGTCGGCTGCGAAGAGGGCGGCAGCGGCCAGTAGAAAGAAAAAAATCCGTAACATCGGAGTGCTTCCTCCCGCTTGCGAGTCTAACAAAAGTGCAGTCTGCTTGGGAGTATACTCGTGGTTCAGGGAGGGCCCGTGATCGCGCATTTTGTTCGTTTACCCTTGATGGCTATTTTGGTTTGCGGCAGCGCCATGGGGCAGGAGCCGGGCCTTACGCCGCACACTTCCCCGGCGCATCCCATCCTGGCCACCGGTTCGACGGCGCCCGATTTCGCGCTGCCGGGAATCGACGGGCAGGTCCACAAGCTCAGTGACTACAGAGACAGTCCGCTGCTGATGGTCATGTTCATCTGCAATCATTGCCCCACCTCACAACTCTACGAGGGGCGTATCAAAAAGCTGGTGGAGGACTACCGCGAGAAGGGCGTGGCCTTCGTGGCCATCCAGCCGAACGATCCCAACGCGATCCAACTTTCCGAACTGGGCTACACCGACGTGAGCGACAGCCTGGACGAGATGAAGATTCGCGCCGAATACCGGCACTTCAACTTCCCTTACCTGTACGATGGCGAAACGCAAGCCGTGACGCAGGCTTATGGGGCGCAGGCGACGCCGCATGTGTTCCTCTTCGATCGCGAGCGCAAGCTGCGCTACGAAGGACGCATCGATAATGCGCAACGCGAATCCCTGGTGAAGATTCAGGACGCCCGCGCGGCGCTCGATGCGGTGCTGGCCGGGAAGCCCGTCGCCGTGCCGCACACACCCTCGTTCGGCTGCTCCACCAAGTGGAAGAGCAAGATCGACAGCCACATGCAGGAGCTGAAAAAGATCGAAGCCGAGCCGGTCAACGTGGAGATGGTGACAGAGGACGATCTGAAAAAACTCCGCACGAATCCCACCGGTAAGGTGCTCCTGATCAACTTCTGGGCTACCTGGTGCGGACCCTGCATCAACGAGTTTCCGGCGCTGGAGACCACCTTCCGCATGTTCCGGCGGAGAGACTTCGACCTGGTCATGATCTCCACCAACTATCCCGACGAGAAGGCCGGGGTGATGAAGATCCTGCGGGAGCAGCACGCGTCCAGCCGCAATCTGCAATTCGGGTCTGACGATACCTACGCCTTGCAGGCCGCATTTGACGCGCATTGGGACGCGGGCGTGCCGTTCACCATGGTGATCGCGCCGGGAGGCAAGGTGCTGTATCAGGAGCAGGGCGAACTCGACATCCTGGCCGCCCGCCGCGCCATCCTGGCGAATCTGGAGAACGAGACCTACGTGGGCCATCCGGCGTATTGGGCGAAGTAGTGCCGGTCACGCCTTAACCCGAACTTCTGTAACGGACGCACGGGGAAATGTCTGTTTTTTAACGCAACACAACTCTCCCGCCGTAGGTTTGTCGGCCGGCGCCAATCCCCCCGGTAATAGAATTGCTGGAAACGGAATTCGCGCGATTGAAAATTTTGAAAACACTCGAGGGAAAACGCCGATGATGCCGCAGGTAACCGACCGCTGGGCGAAGGATCGCCCGGCCAACTATTTCGATGACATGCTTCAGAACAAAACCATGAAGTTGTTCCAGAAGTATTCTGTCCACGCAGCCGACAATCCCGAGGGCTATACCGTGGCCACAGCTGAGATTAACGATCCAAGCCACAAGGGCCAATACGAAAGCGGAAGCGTGCCGGGCGTCAAACGGATTTCCTGGGTACACCTCGAGAAGACGCCGCGTAGAGCCAACTACATACCCGGAACGGCGGAATTGAAGGAGGGCGGCGACACCATCGACTGCAAAGCCTCCATCGCCGCTAAGGCCAATTGGGTGCCCGTCTGGTTCCTGCCCTGGAAACCACAGGCGATGATTTATATGACCATCCCAACCAGGGGCGTCGGCGCCGGCGGACATGATCCGGATATTTTCTTTACCGCCGCCATCAATGGATGCTCGGTGTTCTTCCAGGGAACCGCGCAGAACCCTACGATTTACCACTGTGGGGGAGACCCGGACTACCGTCCCAATCCGAAAATGAAGAAAGTCGATGGAATTAAGAAGCCAGTGCGGGATCCCAGCGAGGCCGCGGCATTCTGGCGAACTCTGGTTATGGCCCATGGGGATATGACCCAAGGCGTGGTCGGCGGCGAAGTGAACAAGATTCATTACCTCATGGATACGCCGACCGCGGACGCAAGCCAGAAGAACACTGCCAGATCCGAAGCGTATTTCAAGTGGCTGAAGAAAAACAACCTGGCAAATAAAGACCAGTTCCGTTTTCTGGAGGTACGTCCCTGGGGCTGCGTGTTTGGGGTTCGCACGGGGAATGACTGGCAGTTCTATCTTCAGGAAAACGCCACTATCCGTTACACCTCAGTGAAGACGACACGCAGTTACACCGCCACTACCCTGGATGGGCCGTTAGGGATCCATGCCGAGTTCACGCGAAAGAATCCGACGACCCGGGTGGATGTCGATTTCTACGACGTAGCGCGTCCCACGTGCGTGCGTCCGATATGGCCCAACGGCGGAGGAGGCTTTGCATTCCGTCACCCGGCAGCTCTGGAATTACTTTAGAGCGCAGGCCCCTTTTGACGAGCATCCGGCTTATTGGGCCAAGTAGCGCGGGTCACTGGCTGGCCGCGCCGGGCTGGCTCCGCTTGCGAAACCAGGGGAGGCCCCCCAGGATTCTGTTCTGGCGCGGCCGCTTTTCGCCGGGCAGTCGCGCGTTCAGGTCGCCCGCCCGGGCCGCCGCATTCTCGATTTCCGAATTGACCTCCGCTCCAATCAGAATGGCGGCCCCGGTGATGTAGAACCAGAGCATCAGAATAATTACCGCGCCCAGCGATCCGTAGGTCGCATTGTAGGTGTTAAAGAAGCGGAGGTAGAACTGAAATCCAAGGGACATCAGGATCCACAGCGTCACGGCGATCAAAGCGCCGGGAGTCATCCATTGCCACTCCCACTGTTTCAGGTCTGGCGCGAAGCGGTACAGAAGGTTGATCGCGAAGAGCACGGCGAGGACTACAAACGGCCATCGGATCAGGTTCCACGCCAGAGTAAACGAGTGCTGATAACCCAACCAGGATCCCAGCAGCCAGCCGATCTTATCGCCGAGCAGTACCAGAATCAGCGCCACTACCGTGAACATGGCGAACGCGAGGGTGAGCCCAATCGCCAGCAGTTTCACCTTCCACCAGGGGCGGCCGTCCTTGATCTCGTAGGCCGCATTTAAGCCGTCGCAAACCGCCGACATGCCATTCGATGCCGCCCACAGCGTTGCCAGAATGCCGATGGAAAGCTTGCCGCCGCCCGCGCCGAGAGTGATCTGATTCAGGGTATCCACCACCAGGCGATAGGCCGAACCGGGGAGCACACGCTGGAAATAATCCAGTAGGCTGGCGCGCAGTTCCGGCCCCTGAGCGAAATAGCCGAACAGGTCGGTGAGGAGAAGCAGAAGGGGGAACAATGCCAGCAAGAAATAGAATGACAGTTCCGCGGCGTAACCGAATACGTCGTCCACCTGAATCTCGCGCCAGACGCGGCCTGCCAGTTCCTTCCCACTCAGGCCGCCCAGACGCCAGAAGCCGATCATACGACCATTTTCACGCGCCCGCCGGTGGGGAAGCGTGCGCCAGCAAACAGAACCGCGGCGAAATCAAGCCTGCCCGTGCTTCTGCCACCACGATTGTGCGATGAGGCGCTTCAACTGTCAGGTCCGGTAGACAGCAGGCACAAAAGTCTGGTCCGACAGCGGTGGACGCGCGTAGCTGCTCTTTTCCAGCTTCGGCAGTTTGATCGGCTCCGGGGTGAGATCCTCGTAAGGAATCATGGAGAGCAGATGCCGGATGCAGTTCAGGCGGGCGCATTTTTTATTGTCCGCGTTCACCACGTACCAGGGAGCCTGTTTGATGTCGGTGTATGAAAACATCTCGTCCTTGGCTCGCGAATAATCCACCCAGCGGCGGCGCGACTCCAGGTCCATCGGGCTGAGTTTCCAGCGCTTGGTAGGGTTCTTGATACGCGCTTGAAACCGCCGCTCCTGCTCGTCGTCGCTCACCGAAAACCAATACTTGATCAGAACAATTCCGGAACGTACGAGCATCCGCTCGAATTCCGGGCAGGAATGCATGAACTCCAGCAATTCCGGTTCCGTGCAGAATCCCATCACGCGCTCGACGCCGGCGCGGTTATACCAGCTCCGATCGAACAAGACCATCTCGCCGGCGGAGGGCAGGTGCGCGACGTACCGCTGGAAATACCACTGCGTTTTTTCCTTCTCGGTGGGTGTGGGGAGCGCCTCCACGCGGCACACACGCGGATTTAAGCATTCCGAAATGCGTTTGATGACGCCGCCTTTGCCGGCGGCATCCCGTCCCTCGAACAGGCATACCACCTTCAAACCGCGCGACCGCACCCATTCCTGCAACTTCACGAGTTCCACCTGCAAGCGTCGCAGCTCTTTTTCGTACGCGCCTTTCCCGCTGAGCATGCAGACCTTTTGTTTGCCATCATTTCCCTGCCCTTCGCGAAGCGCCAGCGCAATCGTCTTTTTCGCGCGTGGCACTGGGCTTGTGGCGCCGTTCTTACCCATTGTTGGCCTCCTCAGATAAGCCGTAACCTATCTGATCATATCCGAATATCGGATATATATTTGTCTTCACTCCTCTTATCGACAGGGGTGGGTTGATCCAGCAGACACCGGTGGATGTATACTTAACAAAATCCGGGGGCCATCTGAAAACTGAAAACGGGTGTGGCTCTCATGCTGGACATTAGGCCGTGAATTTGGTAGAACAGAATGC
>JARLGM010000155.1 GCA_031292755.1 Candidatus Sulfopaludibacter sp. | reverse complement strand
GCCAGTTGCTCACCGAGAATATCCTGATCGCCAGCGCGGGTGGACTCACCGGCGTGGTCTTCGCGCATTACGCTCTCCGCCTGCTGATCGCCCTCGCGCCGCATGAAATTCCGCGCCTCGCGGAAACCACCATCGATCTTCCCGTCCTGGCGGTGGCCTGCGGCATCACCCTGCTCGCCGGCGTCCTCGCCGGTCTGGCGCCTATCCTGATGGTCGGACGGATCGACCTCACCAGTGCGCTCAAGGAAGGCTCGCGGCCGGCCGGCGCCGGCAAGCGTCGGCAGGCGCTGCGCAACCTGCTGGTGGTGGCCGAAGTGGCCCTCACCTTCGTGCTGGCGTTCGGCTCCGGACTCCTGCTGCGCAGCCTGATCGCCGCACAGCAGAGCAACCCCGGCTTCGATCCACAAGCCGTTTGGAAGTTCGGGTTGCAGTTGCCCGGGCGGAGTTACCGGACGCAACAGGCAGTCACCGACTTCTACGGCGGTCTGCTGGCCGATGTGCGCCGCATCCCTGGAGTTGTGGACGCGAGCGCGGTGTACAGTCCGCCCGGCGCGGGCGACAACGGCGACTGGTTCTATTCCATCCCCGGCCGCCCGGTGCCCGCGCAGAATGACCTGCCCCTCTCGCTCTTCAACATCGCCGAACCGGGCTATTTCCGTATGATGCGCATCCCCATTCGGCAGGGGCGCGAGTTCGCCGATACCGACCGCGCCTCAGGAGCGAAAATCGCCATCGTGAATGAGACGTTCGCGCGCGAATGGTGGCCCACCGAACCCGCCGTCGGCCATCAGATCAAAGTCGGAGGACCCTACCAAAAAGGTGACCTGCTGGAGATCGTCGGTGTGGCGGGAGATGTCAAACAGTTCGGTCTCGACTCCCAACCCATGCCCGAGATCTACCAGCCGTCCGCGCAAAAGAACAGCAGCGCCATGACCATTCTCGTCCGCGCGTCTGGGAATCCCGCCGCGCTGGCCCCGTCCATCCGCCGTCTGGTTGGCGGCCGCGACCGCAACCTGCCCCTGCTGCAACCCGGCACCATGGAAGAAGCGCTGGGCGCGGGCCTCGCGCGCCGCCGCTTCAGCACGCTGCTGCTCACCCTGTTCGCCGCTCTCGCCATGCTGCTGGCCGCCGTCGGCATCTACGGCCTGCTCAGCTATTGGGTGACCAGCCGCGAACCCGAAATCGCCATTCGCCTCGCCCTGGGAGCGCGCCCGGTCACCATCCTGCGATGGACCAGCCTTCACGCCGTGCGTCTCGCCCTGGTGGGCCTTGCCTTCGGCATCCTCGGGGGATGGGCAGCCGCGCGCGGCCTCGCTGGTCTGGTCTTCGGCATCCCGCCGCAAAGCCCCGCCACCATGGCCGCCGCAGCCATGGCTGTCATGCTCATCGCCTTGGCCGCCGCGGCCATCCCGTCCTGGCGCGCCGCCCGAATCGACGCCGCCCGCCGCCTGCATTCGGCCTGAAATCCGACTATCCGCGCCCTCCCTTCGTCATAATGAAGAGAGATGGCGATTACGCCGAACGATTCCACCAGCCGGGCCGCCCGGACCATCCGCGAAATCTTCGAATCCGGAAGACCGCTCACCTACATTCGCAGCGCCGAAGAGCGCCGCGTGGGTAAACTGCTACGAGCGGTATCCGCCACACTGTCCGATCCCGCTCCCGTGTGGCAGTGGACCCTCACCGAGGGCATGCGCTGCGACGGCGCCACCGTTCAAGCCGGTGCCGAATCCCCGCGCGCCGTGCTGGATTTCATTGCCAAGCACCCCGGCTCCGCCATTTTTCACCTGAAGGATTTTCACGAGCCCCTGCGCGAATCGCCCGAAATCCGGCGGCGCCTGCGCGACATCTACGAGAGCTGCCGCGACCAGCGCAAGTACGTTGTCATCACCTCGCCGGTGCGCTTCATTCCCGAAGAGATCGAGCGCAGCATCATGTTCCTGGAGTTGCGCCCGCCCGACATCGTCGAATTGGTGGAACTGATCCGCGAGGAAGCGCCGCTGGTCGCGCCCCACAGCCTCGACGGCGTCACTGAAGTAACGTTAGACCAACTGGCGCGCGCGCTGCTCGGCCTCACCCTGGATGAAGCCGGGTACGCTTTGCGCCGCGCGCTCTCGGCCAGCCCGCGCC
This sequence comes from Candidatus Sulfopaludibacter sp., assembly GCA_031292755.1. Taxonomy (GTDB): domain Bacteria; phylum Acidobacteriota; class Terriglobia; order Bryobacterales; family Bryobacteraceae; genus Sulfopaludibacter. Next base: position 16,007 of record JARLGM010000155.1, on the reverse strand, counting down.
TGGGGCCGGACTCGGTTCCGTATCTGCTGGAAGAGAAGCGCGTGCTGGTGAGCCGCAGCGGTGTCATCGACTATGTTTCCGACGGCACCAACCTGGGCGAGGTCGGCGGACTCGAAGGGCTCAAGAAGTGGCTCATCGAACGGCAAAAGCTGTTTCAGATGCGCGATCAGTTGACCAATGAGATCGTCCCTAAAGGGCTGCTTATGATGGGCATTCCCGGCTGCGGCAAAAGCCTTTGCGTGAAGGCCATCGCTTCGTGCTTCCAGCTTCCGCTCTACCGCGTGGACATGATCGAAATCTTCTCCGGCCGCCACGGCAAACCGGAGGGCGTGTTCGTGGAAGCCTGCAAGATGATGGAAGAGATGGCGCCCGCCGTGCTCTGGTTCGACGAAATCGAAATGGGCGTCACCAGCACCGAATCCGGCGGCGAGCAGGGCCGTATCTTCGCGTTCTTCCTCACGTGGATGCAGGAAAAAACGCGCGGCCTTTTCGTTGCCGCCACCGCCAACCGCATTGACCTGCTGCCCGCCGAAATGATCCGCAAGGGACGCTTCGACGAAGTGTTTTTCGTGGATCTGCCGCACGATGACGAGCGCATCGAAATCTTCCGTATCCACCTGGCGCGCCGCGGTGTGGATCCCTCGCAATTCAACCTGTCCACGCTGGTCAGCTTCACCGTCGGGTGGACCGGCGCGGAAATCGAACAGTGCGTCGTTTCCGCCATGACGCAGGCGCGCCTGGCGGATCGTGACCTGACCGAAGACGACCTGGTCAAGGTTTCCGTCAAAATCGTGCCGCTCTCCCGCACCATGAAAGAGCAGATCAACCACATTCGCAGTTGGGCCTTCGAGCGCGCCGTGCGGGCATCGCCGAATCCCACCGGGAGATGAGCCTCAACGGCGCGGTGAGCGATACGCCTGCGTCCGGGCGCCGCCGCTGTCGAGCAGTTGCAGGCTCGATACCGCCAGGATGGTGAACATCAGGGTCAGGTAGAGACTATGTTCCAGCACCGCGAAGAATGCCACGCCTCCAGAAACGATCGCCGAAAGGATCAGCGCCTTTCGCGGCCCGTTGGCAGGATCGGCCTGTTCGAAGACGGCCCGCGCGGCGTGCCCGCCGTCCAAAGGATGCACCGGCAGCAGGTTGATCAATCCCCAGTAGACGTTGACCCATAACAGATCGTTTATCAGCACGTACCAGAGCGAATACGCAGGCGTGCGCGGCAAGACTCGCAGAACCGGCAGGAACAGATGAAAACCAATCTGCACCGATGCGCCTGACCAGTTTGCCGCCAGCAGAGTGGCTCCCGCCACAAGAAAACCTGTAAACGGGCCTGCCAGCGCCACCACGAAACGCGGCAATGTGCCGTACAAGGCGCGCTGCGGAATCGTCAGGCCGCCCCACCCGTACAGCACCACCTCCGCCCTTTCCCGAAACAGGCGAAAGGCGCACACATGGCCGAGTTCGTGCAGCAGAATGGAGACGAAACAGACCGTGATCCACGCCGCCATCGGGCCCGGCCCCTGTTCCCCGCCGATGAGCAGGATCACCAGCCAGAACCAGAGCGTGACCCGCACGGGGATACCGAAAATGCGAAAATGCCACTCGCCAAACCAGGAATCGGGGCTATCCACCAGTGTGGTCACGACCCTCCAATTATAGGAGGTCCGGCAGATTCATTTCCATGTGCACGTTCGCCCGGGCGTACGGGGATGGGACCACGCATTCGGGTGGAACGTGGCGAAAGCCGAGAGATTCGTACAGGTGTACCGCGGACGCCAGTTTCCGGTTGGTCTCCAGGTAAAGCCGGCGAGCGCCCAAAGCGCGGGCGCCGTCGATAGTCGCAGCCAGCAGGCGCCGCCCGATGCCTGCGCCCTGGCAGGATTCGGTGACTGCCATTTTGGCAACTTCGAACTCTCCCGGCCCCATGGCCAGCAGCGCGCAACATCCGATGGGCCGGCCATTTCGAACAGCAAGAAAGATCCGGCCGCCCTTATCCAGAATGGTCGCCTGCGGGTCGGCCAGCGAGGCAACGTCCTTCGGTTCGAGCGCAAAATGGCGGGTGATCCATTCTTCATTGAGCTCGCGGAAGGCGATTTCGTCTCCGGGCCTGAACTCACGAATCTCCAGTTCCCTCTCTGGTGCCATGTCCCCAAGCTACTCTCACCGGCCGCCAGATGTCCAATAGCTGGAATAGTAAGGCGGCCGAGCGCCTGGGCATCGCCCAGCCGCCGTTGAGCCAGCAGATCAACCGGCTCGAACAGATCCTCGGCCGCCGGTCAAGTTATGTCAAATGTTTGCCGAGCCAGTGCTTGCGAATATCTGGCCGGGTACTGTGTCTTCATCGCGGAGACGCAGAGACGCGGAGAAAATCGGGACGAGATCCGATTTGATTTTTTGCTCCGCGTTTTTGCTCGGCGGCTCCGCGCCTCCGCGATTTTGAACCTGAATCCCACCGGCTAAGGTGGATCAGAAAAACTGCAATGGCAGTTGCTCATCGAATTCGGCGGCGCGGCGGATCTCCAGTGTCCGGGCCTCGTCCGAGCGGCCCCAGCCTTCCAGAATCCACACCATTTCGCGCGCCGATTCGTCCATCGCGCCCGGATCCTCGCATTCCCGGGCCAACTCGTTCCATTGCTGCATCAGTTCGTAACACTCGGCTAACCGTCCGGCATCGCGTGGAGCCTGCGGCCGGTGCGCGCCTGATGGCAAATCTCGTCCCAGTCCGAGGCCGCATCCGCGTGAGCCAGCGCGGACTGCGCAGCGCGGATCTCGCCCTGCGCCGGTGGACCCGGCTCTTCTACCAGGAGAGTGGAACAGCGGCCGCCGAAAACAAAATCCGCGCCGCCTTCCTCCAACAGGAATAGAAAGCGGCGTGGCCCGCAGAAATCGGCCAGTCGCGTAAGGTTTGAGTCCAACTCGCCCTCCAGGCGCAGGCCCAGTTGCGTAGCCAGATCGCCCGCCAGGGCCGCCATGGACCTGCCCCCACACTCCAGGCGAAAGATCTCGTCGAAATCTTCGCGATACTCGCGGGCGAACTCGTAGGCCAAGCCGGCGCCGGCAGCCGTGCTGACGCCGGCGCGATCGGCGAGGGCGATTCCCAGGTCCTCCAGATACCCTGCGTGGTCCAGATCGCGCGGCTCCTCCGGAGGCGTCCAGGAAGCCCCGCGTGCGCGCAACCAGCGCTTCACCTCGCGCAGGCCCGCGCGGCGCAAGCCGGAAAGTTCGAAGCGGGGTTGCAGCACGGCGGGCGGGTTGCAATCGTCGCAGCGCACGAAGGCGATGCGCACGCCTTCCTCTCTCGGCTCATTGACCAGCGCATCCTCCCACTGCGCCCGCGGCCAGCGCGGAGGTATGGAATTGCGCGAAAACAACACCAGCGCTACGTCGGCGGTGCGCGCGTCGCGAGCCTTGGAGACCAGGTCCTCGCCGGGCCGCATCTCGCCTTCTTCCCGCATTACCTGCACGTCGGCGCCGCGCTCCAGGAACTCGGCCAGAGCCGCGGCGGTGGCTCGGTCTTCCGGGGCGTAGCAGGGAAAGACGGTGGTGCGGATTAGAGTTTGCACGCCAGGGTCAGACCGTCGCCGAGCGGAATCAGGCTCAGCGCCACGCGCTCGTCGGCGTGAAGTTTCTGGTTGAATGCGCGGATGATCTCCGTGTCGGGATCGTGATTTTCGGGGTTCACCACCTCGCCGTCCCAAAGTACGTTGTCCACCACGATCAAGCCGCCCGTACGGATCAGCGTCAGCGCCCGCTCGTAGTAGTTCGGATAGTTGGCCTTGTCCGCATCGATGAAGGCGAAATCGAAGGTGCTGGATTCCCCGGCTGCGATCATGGCATCCAGGGATTGCAACGCGGGTGCCAGCCGCAGTTCCACGCGGTCCGTCACCCCCGCTTCCGCCCATGTTTGCCGGGCCCGCGCGGTGTACTCTTCGTTCAAATCGCAGGCGATCACTTTACCGCCCGGAGGCAGCGCCAGCGCCACCCAGGTGGAACTGTACCCCATGAAGACGCCCACCTCCAGGGTCTTGCGGGCGCCCGTCACGCGAGCCAGCAGGTGGAGCAATTGGCCCTGCTCCGGCGCGGTCTGCATGGAAGCGCGGGGATGGTCCTCGCTTTCCTCGCGCAGTTTGCGGAGCGCCGCGGGCTCGCGAAGCGTAATGGCGCGCATGTACTGCGCCAAAGCATTGGTAACTTCTGTGTGGGTTCTGGACATGAGGAAGCGATGACCATTATTTTACCCTGCCACGAACATGGCAACGGCCGCCCCGGCCATCACCGCGGCGGCCACCCATCCCATCCAGCGCAGCCATCGCGGATTCACGAGCTCGCCCATCACACTGGGGTCGCTGGTCAGCAGCACCACCAGCACAATCAGCGGCGGCGCCAGAATGCCGTTGGCCACAGCCGACCAGAAAAGCATCTTTATCGCATCCACGCCCAGATAGTCCAGCGCCAGTCCCACCAGCATGGCAAGAGCAACCACAGTGTAAAACTTGGGGGCCACCATGGGCTTCGCCTCCAGCGACCCCTTCCAGGCCATAGCCTCTGAAATCGCATAGGCGCTCGACCCCGCCAGAACCGGGACGCCCAGCATGCCGGTGCCCATCAGGCCGAGAGTGAACAACAGGTACGCACCTTCTCCGGCCAGCGGACGCAAAGCCTCGGCGGCATCGCGCGCCGTGGCGATGTGCGTGATGCCGTGGGCATGCAGAGTGGCCGCCGTGGTCAGAATGATGAAGAACATCACAAAATTGGAAAAGAACATTCCGGTCACAATATCGTTGCGCGCACCGCGCAGTTCCTTGTCGGTGGCGCCCTTGCGCTGCGCCACTGTGACGCGGCCCATGGCGCGTTCCTCCTCCACCTCTTCGGCCGCCTGCCAAAAGAAGAGGTACGGCGAAATGGTAGTCCCCAAAATGCCCACCAGCACGGAAAGAAACGCGCCCGACCATTGAATATCCGGAATGAAAGTCGCGCGCAACACCTGTCCCCAATCCGGCTTGGCCACGAAGGCGGTAATCACGTACGCGAAAAGCACCAGCGTGAGCCATTTGAAAACCCGCGCGATGGTTCGATACGAACTGTAGAACAGCAGCGCGATCATCACGGCCGTATAGACCGGAAACCAGATCAGCGAATTGATTCCCGTGATCATCTGCGTGGCTTCGGCCATACCGCCCAGATCGGCGGCGATATTCACCGTGTTGGCCACAAGGAGCAGCAGGCACGCGCTCCACAGCACCCAGCGCGGATAGCGCCGGCGGACCACCGCGGCCAACCCCCGTCCCGTCACCATGGCCAGGCGGGAGCACATCAACTGCACGGCAACCATGAGGGGGAACGAAAACAAAGCGGTCCACAGCGGGCCATAGCCGAACTGCGCGCCCGTTACGGAGTACGTGGCGATTCCCGAAGGGTCGTCGTCCGCCGCGCCGGTAATCAGGCCCGGCCCTAATTGCGCGAAAAAATCGCGGACGCGGGCGGGAGGTTGCTCTTTCGAAGGGCGGGTCGGCACCGGTTGCCCTTCAGAATACCAGAGTACTCCGTCCCTCAACGTCACATAGTAGTATTGTTTTCGACATGAACCGCCCCTGCGCCTGCATCGCCGCTGTCCTGTTGCTCACCTCCTGCGGCCTACCTCCCCAATCCACGGCCGACCCTGGTTTGCTGACCGAAATTCGACAGATTAAAGCCATCGATAATCACGCCCACCCGGTGCGTGTCACCGATGCGGGCGAACCGCCCGACCGCGGATTCGACGCGCTCCCCGTGGACAACATGGAGCCGCAGAGCGACCCCGTGAATCTGCGCCCGCAATCGCCGGCCATCGCCGCTGCCTCTCAGGCACTCTATGGCGGACCCGGCGGCAAGCAGCGCATCCAGCGCGAACAAGGCGCCAACTACCCGGCGTGGGTGCTCGACCGGATGGGTGTCGAGGTAATGCTCGCCAACCGCGTTTCCATGGGGAAGAGCATCCAGCCTCCGCGCTTTCGCTGGGTTCCGTACGCCGACGCACTCATCTTTCCGCTCGATAATTCGGCTCTGGCTCGGCAGAACTCCGACCGCAAGAGTTTCTTCGCCCTGGAGGACCTGCTGCGGCAGCATTACCTGCAAGATGCGGGAATGGACCGGCCGCCCGCTACCCTGGACGAGTATCTGGCTCGCGTGGTGACATCTACTCTGGAACGGCAGCGGCAAGGCGGCGCCGTGGCCGAAAAATTCGAGGCGGCCTATCTGCGCTCCCTCGCTTTCGACAAAGTGGACCGCGCCGACGCCGGCCGCATCTATCAGCGCTTCGCCGGCAAGCCCGGTCCCACGCAAGCCGAGTACAAGCCCTTGCAGGATTTCCTGTTCCGCTACATCGCCGCCGAGTGCGGCCGCCTGGGAATGGCCGTCCATCTCCACACCATGGCCGGCGCCGGGAGTTACTTCGACGTGGCCGGCGCCAATCCGCTCCATCTCGAATCGGTGTTGAACGATCCCGAACTGCGCCACACCAATATCGTGATGGTGCATGGCGGATGGCCGTTTACCCGCGAGATTGGCGCCCTGCTCACCAAGCCCACGGCCTATCTGGATTTTTCGGCGCAGGACCTCTCGGAAACGCCCGCGACCTTGGCCGGCATTCTCCGCGAGTGGCTGGAGTTTGTGCCGGAAAAGGTCATGTTCGGCACCGACGCCTACCCGTATATTCCCGAAATGGGCTGGGAGGAATCCGGCTGGATCGCCGCTCGCACCGGCCGCGAGGCCCTCGCCATCGCGCTCACCGGAATGCTCCGCGACCGGGAAATCACGCGCAGCCGCGCCTCCGAACTCGCCCGCATGGTGCTCCGCGAGAATGCCAGGAGGCTGTACGGACTGTAAGACAGACCGCCGATTACAGCAACATCCGGATCAACATCAGGCTTACCAGGCACAGCACCACCGAAGCCCCCACGCCCGTCAGCACCGCCCGCCCGCCGGTGTGCGCCAGGAAGCGAATGTTCACCTCCAACCCCATCGCCGCCATCGAAAGCGTGAGCATCAATTCTCCCAGGTTGGTCAGGATGTCCGCGAAGGGAGCCGACCCGAACCGGAATTGCAGCACCGGCAGCAGCCCCAGAGTGTTCAGCACCGATAACGCCAGGAAGCCGTATACGAATGGGGGTACCAGCCGCGAGTACCGGATCGAAACCCGCGAGCCCTGCCGGCGCGCATACAAAAAACCGACCACGAACAGGAACGGCGCCAGCAGTGTCACGCGCACCAGTTTCACCAGAGTGGCCAGTGCGCCGGAGGAGGCGCTATAAGCGAAACCGGCTGCGACTACCTGCGGCACCGCGTGTATCGACGTGCCGGCCCACACGCCGAACGCATCGTCCTTCAGGTGCAGCAGGCCGCCCAGGGGCGGTAGCAGGAACATCAGCACCAGGCCGAGAATGTTCACCGTTCCGATGGACAGCATCAGGTCGTGATCTTCCGCATCGATCAACGGCGCCACGGCTATAATCGCGCTGGTGCCGCAGATGGCCGTGCCGGCGCCGATCAAGAGTCCCGTCCGGTGCCATACGCCCAGCAGGCGCGCCAGCCAGACGCTGGCAATCGTCGAGACCCCGATGCAAACCACCGTAATGAGCAAGGCCCGGTAACCCACCGTCGCCACACGCATCAGGTTCAAACCCGCGCCGCTGAGCACAATCATGATGGGGATGAGGCGCTGCGCCAGTCCCTTGGCGCTTTGTATGCTGGCGGCCGGCAGAGGCACCGCGTTGCGCACCGCCACACCCGCCAGAATGGCGATGATGGCGGCGCTCACCGGATACCGCGCGCCGCTGGCGCTGATGACGCGGAAGGGCGGAAACGGCAGGTAGTGCAGTGCGTAAGACACCGCGGCCACCAGCAGCGCCAGCACATACCCTTCGGACCACTGCCGCAGCATCGAACCCCTGGGCTTGGGTTTCGCCGCCGGGGCCAGCGGTAGTTCGTGCAGCCCCTCCATGGAGTCCAGCGAGAGCAACGCTTCATCGCTGATATAGCCGTAAGACGCGGTCTGGCGCAGCGGATTCCCCTCCGAATGGCCCAGTATATCGCGGCGGAATTGTCGCTCCTTGCGTTATACTCGACGTGAGGAAGCGGCAAGCTGGCGTAGCTCAGTTGGTAGAGCATCTGATTTGTAATCAGAGGGTCGGGGGTTCAAGCCCCTCCGCCAGCTCCATTTAATTCATTTAATATGAGGCAGTTGGAGTATGCCTCCCGGAAGCCGTGGGTTGGGCTCCTGGCCCGGCCGCGGTTGTCGCGGCCTCATGCTGTTACCTGAGGGTTACCGACCCCACATGCCCGCTCTTTGTGGCACGCGGGAAGACCCCGTTCGATTTGGCCTCGGAGCGACGCATTTCCAAGATCGTAGTCGCGCTGGCGCGTCACCCAGTTCCGTGCCTCACTCGGGGCAGCCACGTCGTAACATCGCCCCACTCTTGCGCCAGATGAAAGATCCGCCGTACCGGTCGATGGTCTCCTGCACTGCGCGCTTATTTATCGGGAAAACCCTCGGACCCACCTACCCCCCACTCCCAACCCCTGTAAGCTATTCACATGGGCCGCATCCGGATCCTTCCCGACCAGGTCGCCAACAAAATCGCCGCCGGCGAAGTGGTGGAACGGCCGGCTTCGGTGGTCAAGGAGCTTCTGGAAAACTCCTTGGATGCGGGCGCCACCGAAATTCGCGTGGATGTGGAAGCCGGCGGACGCCGCCTGATTCGCATTGTCGATGACGGCTGCGGCATGTTGCGCGACGATGCCCTGTTGGCCTTCGAACGCCACGCCACCAGCAAACTGCGCGACGTCAAGGACCTGCTCTCCATAGCGACGCTCGGATTCCGCGGCGAAGCGCTGCCCTCCATCGCCAGCGTTTCGCGCCTGCTGCTGGAAACGCGCTCGGCCGAAGAGACCACCGGCACGCGCATCGAAATCGCCGGCGGCAAGATGCTGCGCTGCGAAGAAGCGGCGCTGGGCGGCGGCACCGTGATCACCGTGCGCGATCTGTTCTACAACGTGCCGGCGCGCCGCAAATTTCTGCGCACGGAACAGACCGAACTGGCGCACGTCGCCTCGCTGGTCACCCACTACAGCCTGGCACATCCCGATAAGACTTTCCTGCTCACTAGTGCCGCTTCCGAACTGCTGCACGTCACGCCCGTGGCCACGTTGAAGGAACGCGTATACCAGGTGTTCGGCAGCCAGGTGCTGGAGGATTTGGTGGAGATCGGAGAGCGCGAAAAGCAGTTGTTCATCCCGGCGCCCAGCGTGCCGCCTTCCGAAGCCATCGCCGAATACCGCCGCGAAGAAGCCGGCGAGCAGGAACCCGTTCATGCTTTCCGCATCTCCGGCTTCTTTTCGCGGCCGCAGGTGCAGAAGGCCAACCGCAATTCCATTTTCATTTTCGTCAACGGCCGACTGATCCGCGACCGTCTGCTGTTGCACGCGCTCTCTTCGGCCTATCACAACCTGATGCCGGCGTCGGCGTACCCCTTCGTGCTGCTCTTCTTGGAGAGCGATGCCGAAGAGGTCGACGTGAACGTGCACCCGTCGAAGACGGAGGTCCGCTTCCGCCACGGCTCGTTCGTCCACGATTTCGTCCGTGACACCATCCGTGAGCGCCTCATGGAGAGCCGCCCGGCGCCTTCTTTTTCGCCCTCGGCGCGCGCCGCTTCCGCCGAACAGCCCGCCGCGCGCCTGCCCTACTCGGAGTTCAGCCAGATGCTGGAGAATGAAGCGCCCACCGCCGTGAGCGTGATGGAGCAGCCTGAAGCCGCGCTGCCGGAGTTCTCGCTCCGTCCCGCGGCCGGTCCCGTTCCGCGGCTGGATTTCAGCGCGCCGCCCCTCGAAGTCACGCCCGGTCCGCCGCCCTCCGGCAAACTTTCTCGCCGCCTGGACGCGCACGGCGAATTTCCCGCCGAGGCCGTGCCCGCTCCGGAAGTCTCACTTTCGGCCCTGTCGGATTTGCGGCCGCTGGGCCAGATCCACGAAAGCTTCATCATCGCCGCCGGCCGCGACGGCCTGTGGATCATCGACCAGCACGTGGCCCACGAGCGCATCTTATTCGAGCAGGTGATGAAGCAGCGCGCCGCCGGCCGCGTAGAGACACAACGCCTGCTCCTGCCGCTCATCCTGCAACTCACCCCCGAGCAGCAGATCGATTACGCGCGCATCGCCGATGAACTGCACGCCTCGGGCTTCGAAACCGAGCCCTTCGGCAACCGCACCATCGCGGTCAAAGCCGCACCCGCCGCGGTGAGCGCCGCCGAACTCGACAAAATCCTGTACGAGATTCTGGAAGTGGCCGAAGGCGAACTGCGTAACGCCTCGCTGGACGACTTGCGCCGCGGCATCTGCGCCTCCATCGCCTGCCGCGCCGCCATCAAGATCAATACCCGGCTCGACGCCGCCAAGATGGAATGGCTGCTGCGCGCGCTCTCCGCCACCGATTGCCCCATGAGCTGCCCGCATGGCCGCCCCATCGCCCTGCACTACTCCACGCGCGAGGTGCTCAAGGCTTTCCACCGGATCTGATCACCAGTTCCTGGCCTTCCGCGATCGTCACCGGCTCGTTGAATCGCACCTCATTTCCCGTCGCTTGATGCGCCACCGGCCGCCCGGCCAGGATGACCGAGCCGCCCTTCTTTCCTTCGACGATTTGCAGAGGGAGCGTTCCAAATAGCGTCGAGACGGAAAGCTGATCCTCGCGCACCGAAAACGTGCCCCATCCCGTACCAGTCGACCAGAACGACCGCATGGCGCCGGCCACGCGCGGCGCGACGACCAGGCGCTTCTCCGCGCCGCGGTAGCGGAAGCCGCTCAGCACCGGAATCGCCGTCCAGGCAGCCATGGCACGCGCGTAGTGGGGGCCGCACTCGCTTTCGTCCCACGGATTGCGCCGCTCGCCATCGTAGCGCTTGCGGATGTTCTCGATGCACTCCAGCCCTTCCTTCTCCATGCCGTATGCCAGCATCAGCATGGCGGCCGAGTATTCGAAGCCGGTCATCACTTCGGCGAAATACGGGAACGGCACTTGCGGCCGCGTGCCCTTGCCATAATCGCAAATCACCAGCGCCGCCTCGTCGTTCAGCGCGAAGGTGCGCTGCACATTGTCGTGCTGCGCCATGGTGCGCTTGTAGTTGTAGCGGTAGATGGATTGCAGCGTCTTGCGAATGTGGTCCGTGCTGACCAGCGGGCCGAGCCCGGCGTAGTCCGCCGCGTGCTGCCCTACCAGTTGGTCCACCAGGCAGCCATCGCCCACCTGGTAGTCGGGATGCGACGGATCTTCCGCACCCATGCCCGCGATGAGTCCCTTAGCCACCTGGTCTTTAGCCACGCCGCGCACCTGCTGCACGTAATATTCGCCATTGAACAGATGCTCGTCGATCCACTTGCCGCCCTGCTCGAACAGCTTGCGATAACCGTCGGCCGCGCCGGCATCGCCCATTGCCCGCGCCATTTCTTCGCCCGCGCGCAGTGCCGCCAGGTAGTAAATACCGCACATGGGGTTCGGACCGTAAAATTCCACGTCGTAGGTGTTGTGCTGCACGCCTTCGAAGACGCCGTCGCGGTCGCCGTCCCATCCGCCGGGCACCCAGGCGAATTCCAGCGCCTTTTTGACATCCGGCCACCATTTGCGCAGCCAGTCGTTATCGCCACAGAGCTGCCAGTCGAAGTAGGCCTTGACGATCTGCCCCATCTGCCCGTCCGCCGCCGCCGCGCCGCCGCTCTGATGCTCCAGCGGCAGATTTACACGAATCGGCATTTCGCCATCCAGCTTGGCGGAGAGTTCCAGGTGCGTTTCGCGCATGGAACGCGCCAGCGTGGGGAACAGGTAGTGGGTGGTGGTCTCGTAATTCCACACGTGGTCGCAATTGCCGTGGCAGCAGCCGGAACCTTCCCAGCCGAAGAAGCGTCCATCGGCCGTGCGGAACGTAGTAGTAGTGGCCATCGTGGAGGCGTTCGCCATCGCCGCTTCTTTGACGGGCGCGGGCAGGGTGGTTTCACGCATGGCGGTGAGAAACTGGCGCATTCGCTCTTCCAGTTCGGGCAGCTTTTGCGCGGCGTATTGCGCCGCCTGCCAGGCGTCTCCGAAGCGCCGGCAGTAGTAGTTGCCGATCACCGTGTCGCCGAACCCCGTGTCGCTGTTCCAGCCCATGCGGGCCGGGGTGCGATTGGCGAAGTGCCAGGCCAGGAGGAAGTTGAATTCGGTTTCCGCGCCGCCCGCTATCGTCCGCTGCAGGCATAGCGAGCCCACGCCGTTGCGCTCGCCCTGCTCCGGGCCGAGTTCGCCATCGGCGGAAAAATCGTCCCAGTAGAGCAGCGGACTGGTCCACCACCGGGCCTTGGGCCATCCGCTCAAGTGGCTCACGCGGCCGCCCTCGGGATCCATCACGCACAGCGCGAACGAGCCCGCACGCGGGGCGTTCGGTTCCAGCTTTGGATTGTGCATGAACAGTCCGGCCAGGCCTTCCGACGTTTTGAACTCGTTCACGCGCGCCGCCGAAGAAGCATTCGCGCCGTTGCCTTCCGCCTCCACTGGATTATCGATGGCGAAGGCGATCGCCACCTTCGCGGCCACCTTGCCGGGGTTCTTGACGCGATACCGCATCACCGCTACCGGCAAGCCGGATCCTTCCGGGTCCAGCGGCACGAAAGGCGAGAAGGCTTCCAGAGTCACGCTGACCGGCAGGCGCGCATCGTGAAACGCCACCGTCGCCAGCGGATACTCGCCCGCGAATGTCGCCCCTTCCAGCCGCGAAAGTCCAGGAGCGTTGTCCGCGCCGAGTCCGCTGTGTCCTTCGAAGGGCGCCAGGATTTGCGCTTCCAGCACGTGCGCGACAGGCTTGGCATTCCCCGCCTGCACCCAGATCGCGGGAAACGCGTAGGCCGGCGATTTTCCCTTCTCCGAGCGGTTGAAGATCTCCCAATCGCGCAACTGCCCGCGCCCGCCCAGAGCGATCGCCCCCGCGCCCACACCGCCGAGCGGAAACGCCAGCATGGCCAGCTTGCGCCCGGTGAACTTACGCGGATACTCGACGGGAACGAGCCCGTCCGGGGAGGCCGTCACGCGCGCCGGGGGCTGTGCCGCGGCGCTTACCGCCGCCGCACCGCCAGCGACGCTCTTCAAAAAACCGCGTCTCTTCATGCTGGAGTAATAACATAAAGAGTCATGCGACGCATCGCCCTCCTTTTCTGTCTGGCCGTTTCGGCCCTGGCGCAGTCCGGCATCGTCGTGATCCGCGGCGCCCGCGTGGTGGATGGCACTGGCTCGCCGGCGCGCGCCGCGACGGTGGTCATTCGCGGGCCGCGCATCGAATCGGTAGGCGCCGATACCGCCGTGCCTGCCGGCGCGCGCGTGATCGACGCCACCGGCCAGACGCTCATCCCCGGCCTTTTCGATCTGCACACGCACCTCACCGCTTCGGCAGCCACCGGCGTCTCGGGCGACTGGGGAAAGAATCTGAAAGCCTACCTGGCCTGCGGCATCACTACCGTCAACGACTATTCCACCAGCGCGGAAATGATCGCTCCCATGCACCGCCTGCTGGCCGGGGGCGCCGTTCCCGGCCCGCGCGTCAACATGGCAATCCGCCTCAGCACGCCCGGCGGGCACGGCACCGAAGCCGGATGGGGCGACTTCATGACCTACCAGGCGAGCACCCCCGAGCAGGCCCACGCGCACATGAAAAGTGTGCTGGCCTATAAGCCCGATGTCATCAAGGTGTTCACCGATGGCTGGCGCTATGGCGCCGCGCCCGATCTTTCCAGCATGAATGTGGAGACGCTCACCGCCATCGTGGACGATGCCCACGCCGCCGGCATCAAGGTGTTCACTCACACCGTGACGCTGGCCGGCGCCAAGATTGCCGCGCGCGCCGGCGTGGATGTGCTGGTCCACGGCATCGGCGACGCTCCCGTGGATGCCGAACTGATCGGCCTGCTGAAAGCGCACCAGACGTTCTACGTTTCCACCCTGGCGGTTTACGAATCGCACCAGCTCGGGCTGTTGTCGCCGCGCGTCCTGTCGCTGCTGGACCCGGCGTCGCGCGATGCGACGGCGCGCGCTGCGTCCGCTCGCACGGCGCCCGCGGAACCGGGCCTGGCTCGCCAGCAGCGCTGGCAAAACCTGCTCTCCAATGTGCACCATCTCAACGACGCGGGTATCCCCGTGGCCGCGGGAACCGACGCCGGCATGGCGGGCACGTTCCACGGCTTCGCCGGCCTGCATGAACTGGAACTGTTGGTGGATGCCGGCCTGACCCCGCTTCAGGCCATCGCCGCCGGGACCACAGTCAGTGCCCGCGCCATCGGCGTCGATGGTCAGCGCGGAGTCATCGCGCCCGGTAAACTGGCCGACCTGGTGCTGATCGATGGGCGGCCCGACGAAAAGATCGCCGACATCGAAAAAACCAGCCGCGTGTTTCTGAATGGCGTGGAGTTCGATCCCCGGGCTTTGGAGGCTGCGATTCAAGCTCCCGCCCAGACGGCCCTTCCGGCCACGCGCGTCGCCGCGCTCATCGACGACATGGAGCGCACCGACGGCCGCACCCAACTGGGCACCCTCCGCATCAACGCCACCGACGCCGGGGTGGACCACTCCCTCATGATGTTTCAACCCATCGTCCGCGCGCCCGGCGACCACGCCCTCATGGTGCAGGCGCGCATGGCGGCCAAAGACCGGCCGTTCGTGCGGATGGAATTCCCCCTGACGCCCGGCGCGGTGGAACTGGCGGATCTTACTGCCTACACCGGCATCTCCTTCGACGCCCGCGGCGAAGGCGCCTATCGCCTCATTGTCAATAGCTACGGCATCCGTGCGGCCGATCCATACCTGGCGCCCTTCTCCGCGACCGCCGAGTGGCAGACCATCCGCGTCCCGTTTGCGAGCCTCCACCGCCGCGCCGCCGATGCCGGATCGTGGGCACGAAACGATGCCCGCTCGCTTTTGTTCGAACTGTCCGCCGCGCCCCAGACAAACGCCTGGCTGGAATTGGACAACGTGAAGCTTTACTGAATCACGCCAGTGGATTTCGCCACTGCAGGCCGCCGAACCTGGCAAAATCCACATCGGAGGAGCACAGTTCCGCCCCGTGCTCGATGGCCAGGGCCGCCAAATGTGCGTCCGATGTCAGATTGCCGCCGGTGTCCAAGGGCAGGAGCAATTCGCGGAGAATCGGCACATGGCGCAGACCCGGATGCACAATTGTCGCGGAGGTCTGATCCCGCCAGGAAGCGACAACGTCGAGAGCCACGTCCACTCTGCGGCTTCCAGCCATGGTTTCGCCCTGCGGTACAGCGGCGCATCCTGATTTACTGCGTAGATCAGGAGGTTGGCATCGAGAAGGATCATTTGCGCAACGCAAGCTTCCGGGCGATCTCTTCATCCTCGATGGAGTCAGCCAGCGACAATGCCTTGTCCCAACGGAAGTCCTGTCCCTCTCTCCCATGCGAAAGGTCTTCTGCACGAATTTGTGGACCCGCTTCTGCCCTTTGCCGCGAAGACCCATCCGGGCGGCTTCGTTCAGAGCTTCCTTGAAGGAGATCGAACGTTCCTTCATGGCGTCCCGGATTAACCGTTCCACGTCGGGGTCCAGAGTGACGGTGGTCCTCATGCGGCCATCATAACATCATGCCCTTTGCTGTCATGATGCCACGCCCCCTACCGCTCCTCTCCGCCGTCGCGCCGCCGCCCCCTCCATGCGCCGCGCCGCGAAAGACGTCGTTGATGAACAGAACGTTCAGCCCGTCCATATAGCCCCGGTAGTTGGGGTCGGCGGTGAAGCCGATCTCGTTCCCGCGGCCGTCACAAGTTCCGATCTACTGTTCGGTGCCGCACAACCTCAGCAAACCACTCCTAAAAACACGTAGGCTAGGGGCAATACCCTTCACTTAATGATCTTCACAACTGCGGCGAAATTGATGAGCGGCGAGCGCTTGTAGCCACGACGCAATGGGAAGTTACTCATTTTCCGTTTGACTCCTCTGGG
>JARLGM010000154.1 GCA_031292755.1 Candidatus Sulfopaludibacter sp. | reverse complement strand
ATCTGCGGCCGGAGGTGCTGGCGTTTCATGAGGCTCCTTCGCGGGTTCTGCTTTCGACGGCGCTGCCCAAGCGGGTGATTGCCATTGCCGAACGGCACGGCATCGAAGCTCCTGTCGTGGGGGTTACAATTGAGAAGGGCATCGAAATCAGGCAGCGCACCATGACTTTGGGTTCCTGGGAGATTTCTTCTCTGAAGGCCGTCTATACCCACGCCCTCGAATCGCAACTGAAGGGTCCCACAACGGAAACCAATGCTCGATAAATTCCACGAAGAGTGCGGCGTAATGGCCATCTATGGCCATCCGGAAGCGGCCAAGCTGACCTACCTGGGGTTGTATTCGTTGCAGCACCGCGGACAGGAGAGCGCCGGAATCTGTACTAGCGACGGGAAGGAGATTTACACCCACAAGTCCATGGGGCACGTGGCGGACATCTTCACCAAGCCGGTGCTGGCGACGCTGCCCGGAGAACTGGCGATCGGTCACACGCGCTATTCGACCACGGGCGACACCGTGCTGTTGAATGCCCAGCCTTTTTCGGTGGCTTGCAACAAGGGCAAAGTGGCGGTGGCGCACAACGGCAACATCACCAATGCGAACGAACTGCGCGCGCTGCTGGGAAGGCGCGGCGCCATTTTTCAGGCATCCAGCGATACGGAAGTGATTCTGCACCTGGTGGCGCACTCTTCGGAGCGGACGCTGGCGGGGGCGCTGCGCGATGCGCTGCTGCAACTGGAAGGGGCATTTTCGCTGGTGTTTCTGGCGCAGGACCGCATCATCGTGGCGCGCGACCCGCACGGGTTTCGACCGCTGGCGGTGGGGGAAATGGAAGTCTCGGGCGGCCGGAAGTGTTACGTGTTCGCGTCGGAAAGCTGCGCGTTCGACCTGATCGGCGCGGCTTACCTGCACGAAGTGGAGCCCGGCGAGATGGTGATTGTGGGGCCCGAAGGCATGACGCGGGAACGCTGGACCACGGAGCAGCCGCGCTCGCAGTGCGTCTTCGAGCACGTCTATTTCGCGCGGCCGGATTCGATTGTGTTCGGACGTCCGGTGGCGGAGTCGCGGGAAAAGCTGGGGCGGTTGCTGGCGCGGGAATGTCCCGCCGACGCCGACCTGGTGGTGCCGGTGCCCGATTCGGGAGTGGCTCCGGCCATCGGCTACGCGTCGGAATCGGGGTTGCCGTACCGGCAGGCGCTGATCCGCAACCATTATGTGGGGCGCACCTTCATCGAACCGAACCAGGCGATTCGCGATTTCGGAGTGAAGCTCAAGCTCAATCCGGTCCGCCATCTGCTGCAGGGGCAGCGCGTGGTGCTGGTGGACGATTCGATCGTGCGCGGCACCACCAGCCGGAAGATTGTGCGCATGGTGCGGCAGGCGGGGGCGCGTGAAGTACACCTGCGGATTTCGTGCCCGCCCACCATTTCGCCCTGCTTTTACGGGGTGGACACGCCCACCAAGAGCGAGCTGATCGCCTCCAACCACACCATTGAAGAGATTCGCCGGTTTGTGGAAGCGGACAGCGTGGGATACCTTTCGCTGGGATCTCTGCGGAAAGCGGTGGATGACGACCAGCGCCACGAGTATTGCTATGCGTGCTACACGGGCGACTATCCCACGGAGCTGGTCAATATCGACGAGTTGATTTCGGTGCGGCAGAAACGGCATTCTTAAGCAGGCAAGAAGAAAGATTGGGCCGCGAATGAACGCAGATGGACGCCGATGAAGGTCGACGGAAACAGCCTTACTGTTGAGGCTGTAGGGGCGATTGCCCGGGCGCGCACTTCGGATATTAGCCTGGCTGATGCGGCGGTGGAGCGGATGGCTGCTTCGCGCGCTTTGATCGACCGGCTGGCCGCCGGCGATACACCTATTTATGCGGTCAACACCGGAGTGGGGTTGTTGGCCAATGTGCGCATTCCGCGCGAAGACCTGGACCAGTTGCAGCGCAACGTGATTCGTTCGCACTCGGTGGGCGTGGGCGAGCCGATGCCGCGGGAAGCGGTGCGGGCGATGATGCTGATTCGCGCGAACGTGGTGGCGAAGGGTTTCTCCGGCATTCGCCCGCTGGTGGCGCAGCGGCTGTGCGACCTGTTGAACAGCGGGGTGACTCCGGTGGTTCCGTCGCAAGGCAGCGTGGGCGCTTCCGGCGACCTGGCACCGCTGGCGCACATGGCGCTGGTGCTGATCGGCGAAGGCGAGGCCGAATTCGAAGGTGCGGCGATGCCGGGCGCGGACGCCCTGGCGCGCGCTGGCATTGAGGCGATCGAACTGCATCCGAAGGAAGGCATCAGCCTGATCAACGGCACGCAGGCGATGCTGGCGATCGGCTGCCTGGAACTGGGGGCGGCGGAGGTGCTGGCGGCGACGGCCGAAGTAGTGGCGGCGATGACGCTGGATGCGCAGCGCGGCACGCCGCGGGCTTTCGACGAGCGCATTCAGGCGGCGCGCCCGCATCCGGGACAAATGGAGAGCGCGGCGCGGCTGCGCGGTCTGCTGGAGGGGAGCGAGATTCGCGAATCGCACAGGGGGTGCGGCCGGGTGCAGGACGCGTACTCGCTGCGCTGCATTCCGCAGGTACACGGTCCGGTGCGGGAGGCTGTGGCGGAGGCGCGGCGCGTGTTCGCGATTGAATTGAATTCGGCCACGGACAATCCCCTGGTATTTGGCGAAGAAATTCTTTCGGGCGGAAACTTTCATGGCGAATCGCTGGCGTTTCAACTGGATTTTCTGGCAATCGCGCTGGCGGCGCTGGCGGGAATTTCGGAGCGGCGGATCGACCGGCTGGTGAATCCCGCGCTGAACGAGCAATTGCCGGCATTTCTGGCGGGTCATGCGGGGTTGGAGTCGGGCCTGATGATGGTGCAGGTGACGGCGGCGAGCCTGGTGGCGGAGAACCGCGTGCTGGCGTATCCGGCGTCCACGGGATCCATCACGACCAGCGGAAACAAGGAAGATTTCGTGAGTATGGGGATGACCTCGGCAGTGAAGTTGCAGCGGGTGGTGCGCAATACACGCCTGGTGCTGGCGATCGAGGCGCTGACGGCGGCGCGGGCGCTGGATCTGCTGGCGCCCCTAAAGACGAGCGCTGCGCTGGAGGAAGTGCGGGCAAAGATCCGGCGTGTGAGTCCGCCGATTGAGGGCGACCGGCCTTTTTATAAAGACATTGCAGCCTTGGAAGCGCTGATTGCGGCGGGCGAACTGGCGTAGATGGGGGGGACGCCCGGCAATGGTGCGACCCCCAGGCAGTCCAGATTCAACAACGGAATCAGGTGGAGTAGACGCCGACGCGGGTGACGGTACGGAAGCCCATGCGCTCATAGATGCGGTAGCCGGCGGGCGTGGACTGGAGGATGGTGGATTCGATGCCGTGGTGGCGGCGAAAATCGTCGAGGGCGCAACGCATGACAGCTTCGCCGAAGCCCCGGCGCTGGTATTGGGGAACCGTGGCGACATTATAAACGCCGACGGCGCCGCCACCGAGGACGAGTGCGGTGGTGGAGACGGGTTCGGAATCCACGTAACCGACGTAGGCGGCGAACTGGCGGAACACGCCGAGGTTGTCGAATACCTCGTGGAACCAGGCAAGGGGGACGTGGAAACAGATGGACCCGATGGCGCAGAAGGCATCGCGTGTGGCGGGGTCGGCTACGCGCCGCACTTCGAGGCAGGGGAGTTTGCGGAGCGGCGGCGCGATGCGCTCGGCGATCATGCCGGGGAGGTCGACGGAGTGGCGGAGGCCCATCCTCTCCATGACGCTGCGGAGACGGCGGCGGGGGCGGGGGGCGATCCAGTCTTCACAGACCCAATAAGCCCATTCGAGGCCGCGTGCGTTGAAATGCATGCCGGGGAGGAGGATCCGCTGGCCGAGTTCGGCTTCGGTGAGGACGGGCCCGGCCAGGAATGCGGCGTTGAACATCTGGAACGTGACGCCCGCGGACGCGATGCTTACGCCGTGCAGTTCGCGAACTTCGCCGGAGGCGCGGTGGGCCGCGATGATGCGGAACGACTCGCGGAGGTTATCGGCGACGGCCTCGAAGTTCACGTAATTAGGGTAGCAGGGGAGCCAGTTGGGGCCGGGATTGGTCCACCCTTCACGCGAGCCGTGTTTCAATGAACGGGAACACCGATATGCGAACGAAGATGCCAACCTCCGGCCGGCGGGCGTTTCTGCTCGGAGCGGCCGCCCTGAGCGGGGCCCCTCTGCTCAGCGCCCAACAGCCATCCGCGCCGCCGCTGCCCGATCCGCTGCGTCCCCCCGACCAGGTCACCGCCTTCGGAGAAGGCCGGTCCGCGACCATCCCGCTCGCTCGCAGCGGCGATCAATGGCACGGCCAGGATGTCGAAGTCACCACTACACTGCGCACCGCCCAAGGCAGGGCGGAGCGCTCCGTCTCCATAACCGCTCCGCAAACCCGCCTCACGCGCCTGCGCCTTCGCTGGCATGGGTCTTTTCCCGCCGCGTGCCGCTTCCTCGGCGATCACTGGGAGCGATCCTATGGCGACCTGGAATGGCGCGGATTCGTCGGCGAACGCCTGATGCCCTGGTATTTTCTCGCCCACGACGGCCAGGTCCCGCACGGATACGGAGTCAAGACCGGCGCTGCCTCGGTTTGCTGCTGGCAGGCCGATGCCGGCGGTATCACCCTGTGGTTGAACGTCGGCAACGGCGGCGCGGGTGTCGAACTCGGCACGCGCCGTCTGGAAGCGGCCACCATCGTCACCCGCAAAGGCCACGCCGCCGAGCACCCCCTGGCGGCCGCACGCGCGTTTTGCCAGACCATGTGTGAAGCGCCTCGTCTCGCCGCCCGGCCGATCTATGGCAGTAACAACTGGTATTACGCGTACGGGCGAAATGTCTCGTCGGCAAGCAGCCTGAAAGACGCCGCCCTCATGGCGGAACTGTCCCCCGCCGATTCGCCGAACCGCCCCTTTGCCGTGCTCGATATGGGATGGGGTGCGGCGCGCGACGGCGCCGGACCGGTCGCGCAGACCGCCGCCTCCTATCCCGACATGGCCGCCCTGGCGCAACAGATGAAGGCTCTCAACGTGCGCCCCGGCATTTGGACGCGGCCCACCCTGACGGTCGAAAAGCGCGCCGAAAGCTGGCGTCTGCCGCCCGCCGGAGGCCGCTCCAAAGGCGATCTGATTACCATCGATCCGAGTATCCCGGAAGCCCTGGCCTACATCGGCGAGAGCATCGCCACCATCCGCGGCTGGGGGTACGAACTCATCAAGCACGATTTCTCCACCTTCGATCTCACCGGCCGTTGGGGCTTCGAAATGGGTCCGGACCTCACCGACCGCGCCTGGCACTTCCACGACCGCTCCCGCACCACCGCCGAAATCATTCTCGACTTGTACCGCACCATCCGCCGCAACGCCGGGGACGCCGTGGTTATCGGCTGCAACACCATCGGCCACCTCTCGGCCGGTTTGGTGGAAGCGGACCGCATCGGCGACGATACCAGCGGCCGCGAATGGAGCCGTACCCGCAAAATGGGCGTCAACACGCTCGCATTCCGCATGGCCCAGCACAATACCTTCTTCGCCGCGGATCCCGATTGCGTCCCCATCACCGCCGACATTCCGTGGGACCTCACCCGGCAATGGCTCGACCTGGTGGCGCGCAGCGGCACCGCCCTGTTTCTCTCCGCCGACCCCGCCGCGGTCGCCGCGGACCGGAAGCCGGCCCTGAAAGCCGCCCTCGCCGCCGCCGCGCGCGCGCAGGAACCCGGCGTGCCGCTCGATTGGATGAACACCACGACTCCGCAACAATGGCGTCTAGACGGCAAAACCGTCCGCTATGATTGGTACCAGGGAGACTGATCCGATGGACAAGCAAGAGCCGTTCCAGCCCAGCCGCAGGAACCTTGGCCAGATGGCGCTCGGAGGCGCGCTCGGCGCGCTGCTGGCATCGCAGGAAGCGAAAGCCGCCGTGCATCCCAACGCGCCCGGTATCAAGCTGTGCGCGCAAACCGGAGGCACTCCAACCGACGACCAGTTGCTGTTTCTCAAGCAGATTGGCGCCGAGTATGTCAGCGTTGCCTCTCCGCCCGGCATGCGCACCGCCGAGGGCTTTCTGGCCATCAAGAAAAGATATGCCGATGCCGGCATCACCGTATGGAACATCGGCAACACCAACGTGCATAACATGCCGGAGGTGACCCTCAACCTGCCCGGGCGCGACCAGAAAATCGAAGAGTACAAGCAGTATCTCCGCAATCTGGGCAAGGCCGGCATTTACTATACGACTTACGCGCACATGGGCAACGGCATCTGGTCCAGCGGCCGCGCCACCATCCGCGGCGCTTCGGCCCGCGAATTCGATATGGCCAGCCCCGACAAGGCCGGTGTGTGGGACGGCAAAACCTGGAAGGAGCCGCTCTCTCACGGGCGCGAATTCAGCAAGGAAGAAATCTGGGATAACTTCACCTACTTCATCAAGCAGGTGGCGCCGGTCGCCGAAGAGAACAGTGTCCGCATCGGCATCCACCCGGACGATCCGCCCGTCCCCGTGCTGGCCGGCGTGCCCCGCTGCATCTTCGGCAACTTCGAAGGCTACAGGCGCGCGCTGGAAATTGCCAACAGTCCCAATGTGGGCATCTGCATGTGCTGCGGCACGTGGCTGGAGGGCGGAAAGGCCCTGACCGGTAAGGATCCGGAGGAGATGATCCGCTACTTCGGCGCCGGGAAAATCTGGAAAATCCACTTTCGAAATGTGAGCGCCCCGCTGCCGCACTTCGTCGAAACCTTCATGGACAATGGCTACTACGACATGTTCAAAATTATGAAGGCCCTCCACGACGTGAACTATGACGGCATCGTGATCCTGGACCATTCACCGGGCCTGGTAGGCGGCAATTACGCCCAGACTGCTTACGGCTTCGCATATATGCGAGCCCTCCTGAAGCGCGCTACGGCGTAAAGCAACCGGCCTCGCTCGCCGGCAAGCCGCCGTGCGCTACGCAAGCATCTTCTTCACCACATTCCCCGCTACGTCAGTAAGCCGGAAGTCCCGGCCCATGTGGTGATACGTCAGCCGCGTATGCTCCAGCCCCAGGCAATGCAGCAGGGTCGCCTGCAGATCGTGGACGTGCACCTTGTCTTCCACCACGTTCATGCACAAGTCGTCCGTCTTGCCGATCACCTGCCCGCCCTTGATCCCGCCGCCTGCCAGGAACAGGCTATACGCCAGCGGATGATGATCGCGGCCCGCGTTGTTTACATCGCGCGGATCGCGAATCTCCACCATCGGCGTTCGCCCAAACTCGCCGGCCCACACCACAATCGTGTTCTCCAGCAGACCGCGCTGTTTCAAATCCTGGATCAGGGCGGCGGTCGGCTTATCGGCAATGTCGCAGCTCTTCTTCAGCTTGCGATTGAGGTCCGAGTGGTCGTCCCAACTGGCATGAGTCAGCATCACGAAGCGCACGCCACGTTCCACCATGCGGCGCGCCAGCAGGCAGTTGGTGCCGAACTGCCTGGAAGGCCCATCGTCGATCCCGTACATGGCCAGCGTCTCGGGCGATTCCTTGGAAAAGTCCAGCAACTCCGGCGCCGCCGACTGCATGCGAAACGCCAGTTCGTACGAGGATATGCGCGAGGCAATCTCCACGTCGCCGGTCTCCGCGTAATGCTCCTGGTTGAGATCCTTCAGCACGTCCAGGCTGCCGCGCTGCATCTCGCCGGTGATGCCGGGCGGATTGGAAAGGTATAGCACCGGGTCGCCCGAACTGCGAAACACCACGCCCTGATACGTCGATGGCAAGAAACCGCTGGACCAGTTGGACGTGCCGCCGCTGGTACCCACGCCCGAGCTCAACACTACAAACCCCGGCAGGCTCTGCGATTCGCTCCCCAGCCCGTACAGCACCCACGCGCCCATCGTCGGACGCCCCACCTGAATGCTGCCGCCGAACAGCAGCAACTGGCCCGGATGATGATTGAACGCGTCGGTGTACATTGAGCGCACCAGGCACAGATCGTCCGCGCACGAGCCGATGTGCGGAATGTAATCGGAAAATTCGATGCCGCTTTCACCATACTTCGTGAATGTCCGCGGACTGGCCAGCACCGCCGCGTTCGGCTTGGTGAAGGCCAGCCGCAGGTTTTTGGTCATCTCCGCCGGAAGCGGCTTCCCGCTCCACTTTTGCAACTCGGGCTTGGGGTCGAACAGGTCGAGCTGGCTGGGTCCGCCCTCCATGAACATGAAGATCACGTTCTTGGCCTTGGCCGGGAAGTGCGGCTTCCTGGGCGCCAGCGGATTGACCTCGACTCCCGCCGCCCGGCCCTCCTGCTGCATCAGCGACGCCAGCGCCGCTATGCCGATTCCTCCCGCACACTCCTGAAAGAATTTTCGGCGGCTCTGAATTCTGCGAAACTCCTCGCGATCCATGTTTTATTCCCTCGTGATGAACTCGTCCAGGTTGAGCAGTACGCGGCTCAACTCCACCCATGCCGCGGCTTCGTTCCGCGGCACGCCTTCCAACTTGTCCGGAAACAGCGCGGCCAGGCTATCGGGCGATTGCTCGATGCTGTGCAGCGCCTCGTCGTAATACTTCCCCATCCGCTCCGCTTCGCGCACGTTCGGCTCCCGGCCCAGCGTGGTCTTGAAGGCGAACCTCAGCCGGTCGCGGAACGGCCCGCTGGACTCGCGCATCACGCGGAACGCCAGCGCCTGCGCCGCTTCGTAGAACACCGGGTCGTTCATCAGGTTCAGCGCCTGGAGCGGCGTATCGGTGCGCTCCCGCCGGGTGCAGGACAGGTTCGCGGCCGGCGCGTCGAAATTCATGAGCTGCGGATACGGCGTGGTCCGCTGGAAGTGAATGTATAACCCGCGCCGGTAGCGGTCGGCTCCGCTGCTCTCCACCCATTTGACGCTTCCGGCATACGAAAGCTCGGCCACGCCCTTCGGCTGCGGCGGCCTCACGCTCGGCCCGCCCACCCGCGGATTCAGCAGGTCCGCCGCCGCCAGGGTCTCATCGCGCACCAGTTCCGCCGGCAGCCGCAGCCGCGACATGTGCGAGAGCAGCGTGTTCGACGGATCCTTCGCCTCCAGTTCCGGCCGCGCGTGCGAGGACTGCCGATAGGTGGACGACGTCACAATCAGCCGGATCATCTGCTTCGTGCTCCAGCCGCGGGCCATGTATTCGCTGGCCAGCCAGTCCAGCAGTTCGGGATGGCTCGGCGGTTCGCCCTGCGTTCCGAAATCTTCGCTGGTCACTACGATGCCGCGGCCCATCAGCTCCTGCCACACGCGATTGACCGCCACCCGCGAGGTCAGCGGATTTTCCGGCGATACCAGCCAGCGCGCCAGCGTGAGCCGCGTGGGTGTGCCCGGTGGCAGGGGCGGCAGGACAGCCAGCATCCCCGGCTGCACTTCCGGCCCGTGCTGCTGCCAGTCGCCTTTGATGTGCACATACGTCTTGGGCGGCGTATCGTTGTCCACCAGCACCGGCGCGTAACTGACCTGCGGCAGCGTGGCATTCAACTGGTTCAGCTTGTCGCGCAGTTCCTTCAGCTTCAGGCTGTTGCAATAGTCCTTGGGATAGGCATTGCCGCACGAACCGATAAACACATCGGTCATGGCATACCGCTGCACCTCGCTGCGCTTCGCCGGATCCAGGAACAGCACTTTGCGCGCGTTGTCCACGGTGTGGGTGAACTCGCCGTACGCGAAGTCCGCGTCCTCCAATTCGCCCGGATGCAGCGCTGCGTGGCGCAGCCGGTCCTCGTACTTTGCCTGGGCTTCGGGAATCTTGTACTCCTCAAGCAGCGCCTCCCGCTTCTGGTCGTACGCCGCTTTCGCCGCCAGGTACGGCCCCAGTTCGCCCGGCATCGGCGCCTGGATGTTCACTTCCTCCTGCGTATTGAAGAACGCCGTGAGCTGGTAAAACTCCTTCTGCTTGATGGGGTCGAACTTGTGGTCGTGACATTGCGCACAGCCTACGGTGAGCCCGAGCCACACGGTGCCCAGCGTGGCGCCACGGTCCAACACCTGCTCATCGCGGAACTGCTCCGGATCGGTGCCGCCCTCGCGATTGGTCAGCGTGTTGCGGTTGAAGCCCGTGGCCACCTGCGTGTCCACGGTGCGATTCGGCAGCAGGTCCCCGGCAAGCTGCTCGATGGTGAACTCGTCGTACGGCATATCGCGATTCAGCGCCTGAATCACCCACTCGCGATACCGCCATGCCCACGGCCGGGTCCGGTCTTTCTCATAGCCGTCGCTATCCGCATAGCGCGCCAGGTCCAGCCAATACCGCGCCCACTTTTCGCCGAAATGCGGCGACGCCAGCAAGCGGTCCACCGCCCGCTCGTAGGCATCCGGCCGGTTGTCGCGCAGGAATTCGTTCACTTCCTCCGCGGATGGCGGCAATCCGGTCAGATCCAGGCTGACGCGCCGCAGCAACGTCCCGCGCGAAGCTTCCGGCGAAGGTGCGATGCCTTCGGCGTCCAGCTTCGCCAGAATGAAATTGTCGATCGGATTGCGCTCCCATGCCCGATCGCGCACGGCCGGTACATCGGGCCGCGAGATCTTGCGAAACGACCAATGCGTGGCCGCGGAGGAGGCCGTCGTCGTCGTCGCAGTCACCGGCCACTCGGCGCCCTTGTCGATCCACGCCCGCAGCATGGCGATCTCCGCCGCGGCCAGCCGCGCGCCAACCGGTGGCATTACCTTGCCGTCGGCCCCGGTCACCATGCGGATCAGTTTGCTGGCGCCGCTGTTCCCCGGCTGGATCACGCGCATCGCGGCGTCTTTCTGGTCCAACCGCAGGCCGCTCATCTGCTGCCCTGCGCCGTGACAGCCATAGCATCTTTTTTCGAACAACGGAGCCACGTCCGTGGCATAGTGAACTTCCGCCGCCGGAAGCGAGGTTGCGCACAGAACTACAGCGGCAAGGTATCCCCCTCTGTACATGGCCTTTATTATATGCCTACCCTATGTCGATCAATTGCAGCACCCACGGCTTCACCGCCAGATCCACCATGCCCGTGGTAATGGGCAATCGAAACCGCCGCGGACCCGCCGCACCCGGGTTGAGGTACAGCACGCCATTCTTCACTACGCTCGCCGCCTTATGGGAGTGACCGCTAACTACGATCCGATAGCCCGCGGCCGCGGGATCCGTCCGAATATCACGCACGTTATGAATCACGAGAATTCGCGCGCCGCCCACGTCCGCTTCCGCCGTCAGCGGCAGCGCCTGCGCCCATTCGCCGGTATCGATATTTCCGCGCACCGCCACCACCGGAGCCAGCCCGCGCAGCGTCTCCAGAATCTCCGCGTTTCCCACGTCCCCCGCATGAATAATCAAATCGCACCCGCCGAGCGCTGTAACCGCGCTGTCACGCAGCAAACCGTGCGTGTCGGAAATCAAACCCAATTTCATTGGACACTAAATATGATAATAAAAGGACCACCAACCATGACCAAAGTGTTCCACTTCGATTCGCCCCGGGAGAGGTACCAGTGCGACGCCGCCGTCCTCTGGTGCTTTGACAATCGCTTCGAACTCGCCTTTCGCAAGTTCCTGCAGCGTACCGGCGTAATCAAGATCGATCCCATTAAAGTGGCGGGCGGCGCCAAATGCCTCGCTTCGCCCGACAACGATTCCGAGCGTCAATACGTGCTCGAACAGATCCGCAAATCCATCCGCCTGCACAACACCCGGCGCGTCATCCTGAAAGTGCATTCCGATTGCGGCGCCTACGGGGGATTGGAACAATTCGGCGGCGACCCCGTTCGCGAAGCGGAACACCACGCCGAGGAACTGCACCGCGCGGCGGCCACTTTGCGTGCCGCGATTCCGGGCCTGAAGATCGAAGGCTATTACGTGGATTTCGAAGGAGTCTGGGAAGAGGAGTTGAAACCATGAGACTGTGCGCCTTTCTGATTACTCTGAACGCGCTGCCGGCGGCTTCCGCCACGTGTGAGAGCCTGGCCGCATTGACGCTGCCGCACACCACCGTGCGCATCGCGCAGCCTGTGCCCGCGGGCGCATTCACCCCACCCGGAGGGCGCCCTATCGCCAATCTTCCAGCTTTCTGCCGCGTGGCCGGCACGCTCAAGCCGACTGACGATTCCGACATTCAGTTCGAGGTCTGGATGCCCGCCGCCAATTGGAACGGCAGACTGGCGGGCGTCGGCAATGGCGGTTTCGCGGGCTCGCTCAGTTTCTCCGGCTTGGCGCAGGAACTCCGGCGCGGCTACGCCACCGCCACCACCGACACCGGCCACAATGCCGCCGCCACACCAGGCGCCACCTGGGCGCTGGGACATCCGCAAAAGGTGATCGACTTCGGCTCCCGCGCCATTCATGAAACCGCGGTCGCGGCCAAGGCCCTCATCGCCGCCTTCTATGGCGACGGGCCCAGGCATTCGTACTTCAATTCCTGCTCCAACGGCGGCCGCCAGGCCCTCATGGAAGCGCAGCGCTACCCCGCCGATTACGACGGCATCATCGCCGGCGCGCCCGCCAACGATTGGACCCATCTCCTGCTGGAAGGCGCCGACCTGGCCCGCGCCGTCGCCGACAACCCCGCCAGCTTTATTCCGCCCGCGAAATTCCCCGCCATCGAAGCCGCCACCCTGGCCGCCTGCGATGCGCAGGACGGCCTGAAAGACGGCCTTATCGGCGATCCCACCAAGTGCCATTTCGATCCCTCCACGCTGCTCTGCAAAGGCGAGGATTCCGACCGTTGCCTCACCGCCCCGCAGGTCGCCATGATGCGGCAGATCTACGCCGGTCCGCGCAATGCCAAGGGCGATTCCCTCTACTACGGTTATTCGCCGGGCGGTGAAGGCGGCAGTGGCGGATGGGTCGGCTGGATCACCGGCGCCGCGCCCGAAAAGAGCCAGGGCTACGGATTCTCCACCCAGTTCTTTTCCCAAATGGTGTACGAAAACGCCGCTTGGGATTATCGCAGCTTCAATCCCGACCGCGATTCGAAAGCGGCCGATACGAAGCTGGCCGGCGTGCTGAACTCCACCGACCCCAACCTGAAAAGATTTAAGGATCGCGGCGGCAAGCTCATTCTCTATCACGGATGGAGCGACGCCGCCATCCCGCCCATGAACGCCATCCACTATTACGACAGCGTAGTCTCCCAAATGGGCCCCTCCCCGAGCAGCGAATTCCTGCGCCTTTACATGGTGCCCGGCATGCAGCACTGCGGCGGCGGACCGGGCCCCAACTACTTCTGGTCTGCGAACCCCGCCGCGCGCGGCGATGCGCGGCACGATATGGAAGCCGCGCTCGAAAACTGGGTCGAAAGCGGATCCGCCCCCGGACCCCTCATCGCCGCTCATGGAACAGAGCGCACCCGCCCGCTCTGCCCCTATCCGCAAGTTGCGAAGTGGAACGGTACCGGCAGCATCGACGATGCCGCCAACTTCTCTTGCGTTAAGTAGCGCGCGCGCCCGTTCCGCACGACGCAATTTTGTGGCATGATGTCGGCTGTGCTGCGCGTAACTGTCTCAAGCCTGATTTTCACCGCCCTCCTGGCGGCCCAGGTGCCCCGGAACCGGGCACCTCTACCCAATGAACAGTGGGTGAAGCTGTTCAACGGCAAAGACCTCACCGGCTGGGTGCCGGTGGGCCACGAAAAATGGACCGTGGAAGACGGGACCATCCATGGCCAGGGCGTGACCAAAGAGTACGGCTACCTTGAGACCGAGAAATCATATAAGGATTTCTGGCTCTCCATTCGCTTCAAATGCGAGGACGACGGCAACAGCGGCGTCTACTTCCACACCACGTTTAAACCGGGCACCGTCGATGTCGACAAAGGCATGCAGTTCGAAATCGACCGCACGCTCGATCACCACACCGGCGGATTGTATGGCGATAATCGCGGCTGGATCGCGTGGCCTTCACCGGAATACGAACAGGTGCTCCGCCCCACGGATTGGAACGAATTCCTGCTCAAGGTGGAGGGCAATCACATGGTGGCCATACTGAACGGCATCACCATTCTGGATTTCACGGACCCAAGCCCGAAATCGTCCGATGGCGCCATCGCCCTTCAGCTTCATTCCGGCGGCGAGGGCAACATGCGCTTCAAAGACATCTACCTGCGCGACCTTTCGGTGCGCTAATGCAGATCGCCGCGCTCCATCACGTGGCCCTGACCGTCACAGACCTCGACCGCTCGCGCGCCTTCTATCGCCAGGTGCTGGGTTTGCCGGAAATCGCGCGCCCGAACTTCTCCTTTCCCGGCGCATGGTTCCAATTGGGCGCGTGGCAGCAACTCCACCTGATCGTCCATCCCCATTCCACATTCCGCGAAGGCAAAGGGCTGGACACGCGCGATGTCCACTTCGCCGTGCGCGTCGCCGATTATTGGGCCACCGTGGAATTTCTGCGCGCCCAGGGTTTTCGGGAAGACGCCGAAGATGCGTTTCGCAAGCTGATCGTGAACCCGCACGCCACCGCGGGCTTTCCGCAAATGTATATCCTCGACCCCGACCGTCACGTGATCGAAATCAACGCGGGGTCGCTACCGTAACTCCGCCGGCACTCCCGATCTATACTCCGATGTCTTCGTTCCACAGCGCCGGATTCTGGCGAATGAAGTCCGTCATCAGCCGGATGCACTCGTCGTCCTGCAGCACTTCCACCACTACGCCGTTCTGCCGCAAATACTCCTCCGCGCCCAGAAACGTCCGGTTCTCACCCACCACCACGCGCGGAATCTTGTAAAGAACGATCGCTCCGCTACACATCGGGCACGGTGAAAGCGTGGTGTACAGGGTGCTGCGCCGGTACACCGATGCCGGCAGCCGTCCCGCCTGGCGCAGGCAGTTCATCTCGCCGTGATCGATGGCGCTGCCGCTCTGCACGCGGCAGTTGTGCCCCTGGCCAATCACCTTGTCTTCGTGCACCAGCACGGAGCCGATCGGGATGCCGCCTTCGGACAGGCTCTTTCGCGCCTGGGCCAGCGCAAGTTCCAGGTAGGGGTCGCGCAACCTACTTCGAGACTCCAAACCCGTCGATCTTGACCTCGAGGACGTGGTTGATACGGATGCCGTAGATGCCGTCCGTCTTAGCCATCGCTCCTGTCTTCGGTTCGCTGTGCACCACTTCGCCGTTCACCACAAAATCGACCTTGTCAGTGCCCACACGCACTTCCAGCGTGTTGGTGGAGGTGCCGTCCGGACCCGGCTTCTTCACCGAATCGCTGGGAGTCTTCGGCGAGATGGTGGGAGTTGCATCGCCATTCCGGCTCTTGATGAGCCACGTGCCGTTCTGCGCCACGGTGAAGTACAAATAGGATTGCTGCGCGCCGTCTAGTCCGCTGCCGCCGAATACCAGCCCGTAATAATTGGTGTGGCTGCTCGGTTTCACCAGTGTGAACGTGCCCTTCAAGGTGTAATTGCCCGACACGGTATTGGCGGGATTCCAGTAGACTGCCGCCTGGGGATTGGTGGCATGAAAGCCCGATCCCTCCGTAACGAACTTGATGTCTCCCGGAGCGTCCGGGTCCGAAGCCGCCGAACTGCGGTCCACCCGCATTTTCCAGCCCTTCGGCGCCTGCGCGGCAAGCGGGGCTAACACGGCCAAGGCCAGCGCCGCAACGTGAACGTAACGCTTCATCTTGTGTTCTCCTTCAATCCTGGATGGGACTCCATTATATATCCCTCGCGGCGGCTCAATTCCGTTCGTGCTTGCCATCAATTCCCAATCGGAGTCTTCTCTGCGTGGTCGATCACCAGGATCTCTGTGGGTGCTTTCTTCGCCGTCAGCTTCAGGCCAAAGCGTTCGTAAGCGAAAGAGACCATGTCCTGGCCTGGTTCCAGGTCGAAGGGGAAGCAATATTCCGCGATCAGCCCGGTCCTGTCTACGACTGGCAACTCCATTCCGGGATAATGCGACAGGGTGTTGGCCAATGCTCCTGTGGTGCCCAGCATGAAATGGCGATGCTGCTGCAGAATCTGATCGGGCGCCCTTCCATCCTTCGCTTCGGGCATCTTGGGGACACCCTTTGCTACCGTCATTTCATAGAGTCGAAGGTCCCTTGTTTCGCGATGGGCTTTCAGGCCAAAGCGCTCCGCCAGCAGTGCCTGAAGCATTTCGCGGAGTTGATTCTGGCTCGCCGCTGCGGGCGACTTGGCGTCCACATCGTAGCGAAGGGAATCGATCCACTCGGGTCCGGCGATCTGGAAGTCGCGCTCCTGGTAGGCGAATTGAATCAGTTGGCTCAGACTGGCGTTCGTGCCCCTCACTCTGTCGGGATCGGGAATGCTCACACCTCTCGGATAGCCTCCGGTCGTGGCGGGTTTGACTGACGCCACTTCAAACTCCGGAACTAGCGGATCCTGGCCGCCGATGTCTACGGGGAAGAACGCGACGTTGGCGGCCACGGCGGCATCGATCAGCGATTGCGGGCTCTCAGTTCCGGGCGGCATCGATCGCGCGAAATACATCACCGCTTTCTTTTCCTTCAGCGGAGCCAGCATGTTGACGACGTCCCGTAGCCCGTCCATCAGACGGTCGGGATCCTGCTGGGCGGCGTACCCCAGGGGCACCTGCGACAGCGCCTGCAGCAACAGATCGCGGGCGGCGGTGAAATCCTGAAGAACCTGAACTGCACCGCCGTCGGACATCATGATTGCGACGCGATCCGCCGCTTGCATTTGCGTGGAGACGAATGTCCGCGCAGCCGCTACCGCGCGCACCTGATCGCCGGCGCTCAACACGCCCAAGTCAAGGTAGAGAACTACCAGCCGCTCCTTCTGAGCCTGCGGTGCGGGCGGCGGAAGCGGTGCCGGCGCCTCCTCCCGGACCGCCGCTGCTACTGGCGCATGGACGCGCACCGGAGGATTCCGCCGTACCAGCGCGCCAGCCGCGAACGCTCCCGACAGCAGCAGGCACGCACCGGCAGCGCACACCGTACGAGCGCGCGAAACCGGCGGCCTCGGACGCGCTGAAAGAATCCGGCGGATCCGCCTCGGCAGCGAACTGCCCGGCATCGCCATGCCCAAGACATCGATGCGCATTCCGCTACGCTCTACGGCGCGAGCCATCTCCAGCAAGTACCGCGAGTAATCGTAGGGGTCGTGTCCGCCGGCCAATGCCGCTGCATCGCAGGCTTCTTCGGCCAGCCCGGACAGCCGCCGCTCCAGCCACCACGCCAGCGGATGGAACCAGAAGATCGCACGGTTCAGCAGAGCGAGAAACTGCATCAGCGGATCGCGCCGGCGGGCATGTTCGTTCTCGTGGGCCAGCACCGCCGCCAGTTGCGCCGCCGGCCACTCCCGCCAGCCTTCCGGCAGAATCACCCGCGGCCGCAGCCAGCCCACGGTCACCGGCGACACGCACGCACAACTCGTCCATCGCCCTTCCTGCCGCCGCGCGCCGCGCATCAGCGCATGAGCCCGCGCGGCGCCAATCGACAGCCGCGACAGTAGTACACCGCCGCCCAGGGCGTACACTGCCAGAAGCACCGTCCACCAACTCCACACGAAGCGCCCGGACATCGGGCCGGAGACCGGCATGTCGGGCGACGCGGGAAGCCACGTAGCGGAAATGGGTTCCGTCCGAATCGCCGCGGGCCGCGCGGCAGGCAGAATCCGCCAGGACGCTTTCGGCACCCACGCCGTCCACGCCGGCAGAATCAACATCCAGACCACGACACCCAGCCACGCCACATGGCGCCCGGCGGCGCTCTTCACGCGCAACGCCGCCAGCACCGCGGCGGTCGCGGCCGCAATCAGCGCCGCTCTCACGGCGCACTCCAGCAGCAGACTCTGCATCACTTGCCTCCTCGCCTCTGGCTCTTCACGAAATCCTCCAGCCGGTCCAGTTCCCCCTTGCTCAGGACCCGCGCCTCCACCATTCCGCTCACCAGTTCTTCCACCGATCCCTGGCAGAACCGGTCGATAATCTGCCGCACCGCCCGCGCCGCCAGGCTCCGGGCCGGCTCCATGGCATGGTAAACGTAAGCCCGCCCGTCCTCTTCGTGCCGCAGGTATCCCTTCTGCTCCAGCCGCCGCAGCAGCGTACGAATGGTGGCTTCCTTGAGCGCCCGTTTGCGCGAGACCTTCTGGTGGACCGCCTCCACGTTGCTCGGCCCGGAATCCCACACCGCCTGCATCACTTCGTTCTCCAGTTCGGTGAGGGGAGCCCGCACGCGTCCACCAGCGGTACGTTTTGTCATGTTACAACTTGTACCACTAACGGTCGTACCAGTCAAGATAAAGGATGCCGCGTTCTTAGCTTAGGGAGAGTTAAGAAATAATATGGACAATTACAGGACGATCACGTTTTCGAGG
>JARLGM010000153.1 GCA_031292755.1 Candidatus Sulfopaludibacter sp. | reverse complement strand
CATTCAATGAAAAATGAGTCTTAACCATTTGTCTCAAAATTGGGGACAAGTCCAAGATCCGAAATGCCGTAAATTAATGAACGTAACCGAATCCAAACATGCGAACGCTCGAAGGTTCCATGACCGTTGCGAAGAGCGGATGCGGAAAGAAAGATATCGAAAAAAGCTTAGAGAGAGCAATCCTTAACCCACCCCCAATAATTGGGAGAGTGAAGACGAAGAGAGGCAGAAAACCAAATGGGAAAGCGTGGCAATTCCGAAGGCAGTATCTACCACATGAAAGACGGGCGATGGCGCGCGGCCGTTGTTGTCGGATGGAAAACAAACGCCGCCGGCGACAAGAAACCGGATCGAAAGGTTTTCACGGCCGCCACACGCCATGAAGTCGCGCAGCAATTGAATGATGCGCTCAAAGATCAGAGCCGCGGCATCAATATCAAACCCGAAAAGACTACGCTGGGCGCCTTTCTGAAATCTTGGCTTGAGACCGTTGCGAAGCCCAGCGTCCGCCCAAAGACGCTTCGCACATATTCGGACCTGGTGAGGCTCCATATCGCACCGGCCCTCGGCTCGATTCAGCTAGCGAAGCTGATGCCTCAGCACGTCCGAGAATTTCAAAATGAGGCACTGACGAAACTGCAGCCATCGCGGAAGAAGGTCAAGAAGGGCGAAACTGCGGCGCCAGGCAAGCCGCTCAGTCCCAGAACAGTGAAGCACCTGCTCGTGACGCTGCGCACCGCGCTGGAATCGGCCGTCAAAGACGGACTGGTCCCGCGGAACGTAGCCACGATCGTAGACGCACCAAGCGTCGCCAAGCCGCAAATGAAAACACTTTCCCAGGATCAGGCGCGCGCATTCCTAAAGGCAATCCAGGGCGACCGTCTGGAAACTCTGTTCTCAACCGCGATCGCGCTTGCCTATCGCCAGGGCGAGGCGTTAGCGCTGCAATGGCCTGATGTCGATTTTGAGAAGGACTCGCTGACTGTCCGCCAGTCTATCCAGCGCATCGCCGGAAAGCTCACCATCACGCCAACCAAAAAGGACAAAATCCACAGCGTGCCGCTTCCCGCAGTGACGAAGTCGGCGCTCCTGGCCCATAAGACGAGGCAGGATGAAGAACGGCGCCTGGCCGGCGCCAGGTGGCAGGAAACAGGCTTTGTGTTCACAACCTTGATCGGAACGCCGATCGATGCCCGGAGTGTGATCCGACGCTTCCATCAAATCCTGGAGACCTCCAGCCTGCCGCGAATTCGATTTCACGATTTACGCCACAGCGCCGCAACTCTACTGCTCGCTCAGGGTGTCAGTCCGCGATACATTAGCGAGCTGCTCGGGCACGCCCAGGTGTCATTCACCATGCAGACCTACGCTCACGTTCTCCCGCATGTGCAACGCGAAGCCGCCGCGAAAATGAATGAAATTTTGAGCCTGGAGCCCGTTGCTACCAGCGTTGCTACCAAACCGCCTGCGCCCGGTCCGAATTGATCTGTAAGTTATTGATTCCATGGTGGGCGGTGAGGGGTTCGAACCCCCGACCTTCTGGGTGTAAACCAGACGCTCTAACCAGCTGAGCTAACCGCCCTCGGAAGGCTTTCTCCATTCTAACCGCACTGTGGCCGGCAACCAAATTCGTTTCCCGGGCTTCCCGGCGGGCACTATGATGGAGGGAAGGATCTGTGCGCGGCCTCGGACAATTCAGATGGGTATTCGCCGGCTTCCTGGCCGTCTCCTCGCTCTGCGCCGCGGACGTGACCTTGCGCGGAAAAGTGGTGGATGAAAACGAGGCGCCGGTGCGCGGCGCGCGCGTCAGTGTGCGTCCGGCCACAGCCTCCGCCACTCTCTGGAGCGCCCGCACCGATCCCACCGGCGCATTCAACCTGACCTTCCCCGGTCCCGGCGATTTCCTGATCACCGTCGAGCGCGAAGGCTATTACGAGCTGAAGGACCGCGCGGCTCACATCGAATCCGCGCAGGAGGTGACGCTGGTAATCAACACCGTCCGCGAGGTCTTTCAATCCGTGAACGTCAACGCCGAGACCTCGCCCCTGGAGGCGGGGCAGGCGCAGAGCCAGGAACAGCTCACCGGCACGGAAGTGAACGATATGCCGTACGCCAACAGCCACAGCCTGCGCAACTCGCTGCCCCTCCTGCCGGGCGTGCTACAGGACGCCACCGGCACGCTGCACATCAACGGGGCCGGCGAAAACCAGGTGCTGTACCAGCTCAACGGATTCAATATCACCGACCCCATCACCGGCCAGTTTCAAACCGTACTGGCGGTGGAAGGGATTCGCTCGATGGACCTCACCGCCGGCCGCTCCTCGCCGGAATTCGGAAAGGGTTCGGCCGGCGTGCTGAACGTGAGCACCGAGACCGGCACCGACAATTTCCACTACACCACCACCGACTTCATTCCGGGCCTCAGCGTGCAGCAAGGCCTCCACCTGGGAAACTGGTATCCGCGGGTGGGCGTATCGGGACCTATCGTCAAGGGCCGCGCCTGGTTCTCCGACACGTTCGAATCCGAATACACCGAGTCGCTCGTGACCGGCCTCCCGAGCGGGCAGGATACGCGGACCGGATGGGCCGGCAACAATCTTCTGCACACGCAGGTGAATCTGACGCCGTCGAACCTTCTGTACGCGGATTTTCTGATAAACATCGATAAAGAAAGCCGGGTGGGACTGGGACCGCTCAATCCGGTGTCCACCACGTCGACTGTGCATACCCGCCAGTATTTCGGAAGCCTCAAGGACCAGAAGTATTTCGGGCACGGAATGTTGGTCGAGTTCGGCTATGCGCACAATGAATTCTCCGATTCGCAGAGCCCCCAGGGACCGAATCTGTATTTGATCGCTCCCCAGGGCAATACCGGCAACTACTTCGTGAACTCGAATCAGGGGGCTTCGCGCGACCAGTTGTTGGTTCATGCCTACCTGCCGAAGTTCCAGTTTGCCGGCTCGCATCAGATCGAAGCGGGCGCGGACGCCGACTGGATCGGTTATACCGGCGACTTCCGCCGCACGGGCTACCAGGTGCTGGGTACTTCCGGCCAGTTGATCCAGCAGACGTTGTTCCCAACGCCGGCAAACTATCAGGTGCGCGATACCGAAATGTCGAGCTACGTGCTCGACACCTGGCACGTGCGGAAGCAACTGCAATTGACGCTGGGCATCCGGCAGGATTGGGAGCGGCAACTCGGCGCTCTGGCCTGGTCGCCGCGCCTGGCGTTCACCTGGTCGCCTTTCGCCAAAGGCGGCACCAGTATTTCGGGAGGGTATGCCATCACGCACGACGCGGTCACGATGGCGATGTTGGGGCTCCCGATGGACCAGACGGCCTACACCACGCAATACAATGCGAACGGCACGCTCACCGGGCCAGCCGAGCCTTCCTCTTTCGCCATCGGCAATGCTTCGCTGCGCCTGCCGCGCGCCGCCAACTGGACGCTGGATGCGGAACACCGGATAACCTCGCGTCTCTCTGTCACGGCGAAATATCTGCGGCGCAGGGAGACCGATGGCTTTGCATTCGTCAATACCCTCGCGCCCGATGCGCCGCCATCCCTGCTCCCGCTGCCCAGCGGGCAATCGGCCGGGCTCTATCAGCTCACCAACCTGCGCCGCGATAATTACGATTCGGTCGCGGTATCGGTGCACCAGACCCTGACCGGCCAATATGAGTGGATGGCGTCCTATACGCACTCGCGAGCGCTTTCGAACGGGGTGATCGATCCCAACTTTCCGCAGCCTTTGCAGGTGTTGGGCGGCCTGGCGCCGGTGCCGTGGGACGCGCCGGACCGGCTGCTGGCGTGGGCGTATCTGCCGCTGCCCTGGAAGGATTGGGCGGTGACGGCGCTGGCGGATATGCGCACGGGATTCGCCTTTTCCGCGCGCGCCGACACCGGCGTCATCGCCGGCGCTTTCGATTCGTACCGGTACCCCATGAATTTCGACCTGAACCTGGCGATTGAGCGAATGGTGACGCTGCACGGATATCGCTTCGCCCTGCGCGGCGGAGTGGACAACCTGACCGACCGCGCCAACTATACCAGTGTGAACAACGTCACCGGTACGCCGCAGTTTCCGCAATTTCTGGGGCCGGAGGGGCGTCATTTCGTGGTGCGGATCCGGTTCTTCGGCCGCGCCGGAGGAAAATAGTCGTATGAGATACCTGGCCGTTTTGCTTTTTGCGGGGGCAGTCTGGGGACAGCACTACGAAATCGGCGCGACCGTCGGATATGGGGTCTATAACAACGGCACCATCTTTTCGGCCGCCCAAACCGTGCAGGCCGGCATTCGCAATCGCTTCGCCGCGGGCATCAACATCGGAGAAGACGTTTCGGATTACGTTTCCGGCGAATTTCAGTATCTGTACCACGACGGGCACCCGTTCCTGCAGGGAACCGGCGTGAAGACCGATATCCAGGGTCAATCGGATGCATTGACCATGAACGCCCTTTTCTACTTCAAGAAACGCCAGCATCGCTGGCGGCCGTTTGTGGAAGGCGGCGCCGGGGGCAAAGAGTACATCATCGCCGGCCCGGCGCCGTTCCCGCAGCCCATCCCGCAGGTCGCCAGCCTTACGACCAACGATGTGTGGAAAGTGGTGTTCGTGGCCGGCGGAGGGGTCAAACTCCGCCTCATTCCACACCTGCTGCTGCGTGCGGAGTTTCGCGACTACATGACCACATTCCCCCGCCAGCAGATTGTGCCCGCGCCTCACAACACGGCGCGCGGCGTCTTCCAGCAGTTCACTCCGCTGTTCGGCGTGAGCTATACGTTTTAGTTTTTGTGGCACAATCGAACCCATGACGCTTCGTTTTCTGATCGTGTGCCTCTCGATTGCCACAGCCTGGGCGCAGAGCCTGCCGGTGAGCGGAAGGCGGGTCCGCCGCCTGCTGATTCACAACGCGACGGTGATCGACGGCAACGGTACGCCGGCCAGCGGGCCGAAGGATATCGTGATCGAAAATAACACCATCAGTGACGTGATTGCCCTGGATCCGGTATCGCTGAGCCGCGGAGGGCGCGGCGGCGCGCAGGCGGACGCGGTGATCGATGCCACCGGTAAGTACGTCATGCCGGGTCTGATCAACGCGCACGCACACCTGCAGGAAGAGCGCGGCGGCAAGCCTCAGCCCATCGAATACGAGTTGGATATCTGGCTGGCCTGCGGCATCACCACCGTCCGCGACGTGGGCAGCGACACGAAACGTGCGCTGGAACTGCGCCGGCAGAGCGCCGAGGGCGAAATCGCCGCGCCGCGCATCTTCGTCTATCCGATGTTCGGCCGGCCGAAAGACGCCGCCGCGGCCCGGGCGCACGTTCGCGAACTGAAACAATTGGGCGCCGACGGCATCAAGATTCTGGGAATCGATCGCGACACCATGCAGGCCATGGAAGACGAAGCGCACAAGCTGGGCCTGCGCATCGCGCACCATGCCGGTGTGGAGGAGACCAACGCGTGGGACGATATCAAGTTCGGCACCACCAGTATCGAGCACTGGTACGGCATTCCCGACGCCGCTATTGAGGATGGCGTGCAGCACTTCCCGCCGTCCTACAACTACAACAACGAGACCGACCGTTTCCGCTATGCCGGCCATCTGTTCCGCGAGGCCAACCCGGAGCGGCTGACCAAAGTCCTGGACGCGATGGTGCAGGCGAATGTCGCCTGGGATCCCACCATGGATATCTACGAGGCCAGCCGCGACCTCCAGCGCGCCCAGACCCAGCCCTGGTTCGCCGAGTATCTGCATCCCACGCTGGAGGAATATTTCAAGCCGAATCCAGCCAATCACGGGTCATACTTTATCGGCTGGACTTCCACGGACGAGACCTACTGGAAAGAGAATTACCGCCTGTGGATGGCGGCCCTCCGGCAGTTCGACCGTCTGGGCGGGCTGATCGGCATGGGCGACGATGCCGGCTTCATTTACCAGATGTACGGCTTCGGACTGATCCGCGGGATGGAGTTGCACCAGGAAGCCGGATTCCATCCGCTGAAGATTATCCAGCAGGCCACCGGTAACAACGCCCGCATCCTGGGGCAGCAGGACCGCTTGGGCCGGGTGCGCGCCGGGTGGGCCGCGGACCTGCTTGTGGTGAACGGCAATCCGCTGGAGAACCTCAAAGTGCTGTACCCCAGCGGAGTGGATGAGATCCAGGGCGGCAAAGCGGTCCACACCGGCGGAGTGGAATGGACCATCAAGGACGGCATTCCCTATCACGCCCCGGAACTGATGGCGCGAGTGAAAGAGATGGTCGCCGCCGCTAGAAAAAGGTAGGACAGACGATCGGTTCGCGTCGTCTGTCGAGGCCTTTCAAAAGCTCACCAGCCGTGCCGCGGCGTCTCGGCGCGCGCAAGAGACACTACCGTGGGAGACACCAACCGGCGATAATCGGCGGTCCGCATGTGAATCGCTTCGCGGTGGGTTCCCGCATTGAAAACGATCTCCGGCTCGGCCGCCAGGCTGCTATCCAGGTACACCGGGAGGTCGTACATGTTGCCCACCGCCGGCATGGCTCCCAGTTCGCAATCGGGAAACAGCTTGCTCAATTCTTCTTCGGTCGCCAGGCGGACGTGAGACAGCCCCAGAGCGAGCCGGACCTCCTGGAAGTCCACCAGTTTGTTGGCGGGAATCACAATCATGCGAAATCCGCCGTCGCCAAAAAGCACGACCGTCTTGGCAACCTCCCGTGCGGGCAGGTGCTCCACCGATGCGACCTCGCGGGCCGTAAAGGCAGCGGTATGGGTGGTCTGGGTGAAAGCGAGGTGGTTGGCCTCCAGGACGCTACGCAGTTTCTGCTGATGCGGCATGGCATACCTCCGCTGAGCCGATTGTACGCCTGTCGCGCTTCAGATAAAA
The DNA here is from genome assembly GCA_031292755.1 of Candidatus Sulfopaludibacter sp. Classification (GTDB taxonomy): domain Bacteria; phylum Acidobacteriota; class Terriglobia; order Bryobacterales; family Bryobacteraceae; genus Sulfopaludibacter. The sequence goes on along the minus strand of JARLGM010000153.1, from coordinate 11,890 downwards.
GGGTCTAAACCACCGGTTACGCCGTATAATGAAGCTGGATTTGAGGCTCTTTCATGGCGATGCTCACCAGAGTCCTGGTGCCGGTAGAGTTCTCACCGCGCTGCCAGGGTGCGATCCAGTATGCCGCCGCACTAGCCCGCCACTTTCATTGCGAAATCGCAATGCTACACGTAGTCATACCTCCCACTTCGGTCTACGGGTTTTCGGAAGCCGCCGCTTATACCAGCGCTCCCGATCTGCAAGCCGAGGTTGTGGCCGACCGCAGGGACCGCTTGGAGAAATTCGCGGCTGCCGAACTGCAAGATCTCGCCGTTACCCGCACCATACTGGAAGGCGATCCGGCCCACGTCATCGTGCAGTACGCGCGGATGATCGACGCCGGCCTCATCGTCATGCCTACCCATGGACGCGGCCCGTTCCGTCGCTTTCTGCTGGGATCGGTGACCGCCAAGGTCATCCATGACTCCGAGTGCCCGGTCTGGACAGGCCCGCATTTGGAACAGGCACCCAGCCAGCACGACCCGGTCTTTTCCCGCGTGCTCTGCGCTCTGGATCTCGCCCTGGACAGCCGCGGCATTCTGGGCTGGGCCGGCGGCTTCGCGGGGGAATACGGCGCATCGCTGGCGGTGGTCCATGCCATTCCATCCTCGGTAACACGGCTGGGCGGCGTGTATTTCGACCCCGACTGGTCCATCCACGTGGCCGCCGACGCCCGCAAGCGGATCTGCGGAATGCTCGATGATCTGGAAATCCGCGGGGAAGTGTCGATTCCCGTGGGAGACGCGCCGCATGCCATCGCCGAAACCGCCGCCACCTGGAAGGCCGACCTGCTGGTGATCGGGCGCGGCCGTCACACCAAAGTGCTGGGCCGGCTCCATACCAATGCGTACGCGATTCTGCGCGAATCGCCCTGCCCCGTGGTAGCGGTATAGCGCGGTCCGGTTACCGGAGATTCTCGTTAAACCAGGCGATCGTGCGCAGCAGCACATCCTTGCGATCTTCGGGTTTATGGAACAGGTGGCCTTCGCCGGCATAGACCACCATCTGCGTTTTCACGCCGAGCGTCTTCAGCGCGTGCCAAAATTCGAAGGATTGCGGCGCGGGACATTCGCCGTCGCGCTCGCCCACAACAATCAGTGTCGGGGTCTTCACGCGCTTGATGAAATCGATGGCGGAGCTTTTCGCGTACACCGCCGGGTCGTCATAGACGGAAGCGCCGAAGTACGGGATCATCCACTGGTCGATGGAGTTCTGGCCGTAGTAGCTCTGCCAGTTGGAGAGCCCGGCTCCCGCCACAGCGGCGCGAAACCGGTTGGTCTGCGTCACCGCAAACATGGTCATGAAGCCGCCGTAGCTCCAACCGGTGATGCCCACCCGTTGGGCATCCACCGGCGCGGTGCGCACAGCTTCCTCCACGCCGGCCAGGATGTCGCGCAGGTCGCCACCGCCGAAATCGCGCACGTTGGCCAGGGTGAACTTCTCGCCCTGCCCATAGCTGCCGCGCGGATTGGGCAGCAGGACGAAATATCCCTGTTGCGAAAGCAGCGTGGGGTTGAAGCCCGGTTTCGGCCACGCCGGCTTCATCTCGGACGCCGGGCCGCCGTGCACCGCCACCACCATGGGATACTTCTTCGCCGGATCGAAATGCGCCGGGTAGATCAGCCATCCCTGCACCTCGAACGCGTCGCTCTTCCAGTGCAGGCTCCGGGCATCGCCCCACATCGGCCGCACGCTGCTGTTGGCATGCGTCTTCGCGCTCCATGCGCCCACCGGGCCGGCCCAGACTTCGGGCGGATTCTTCCAGGAACTGCGCACCACGGCCGTCATGCGGCCATCGTCCGACATCGAAACCCCGGTATCTTCGAACGGCAGATTGATGCTCTCCGCGCCCTGCCACAGGCGCTCGACCTGTCCGCCGGCGGGGTCGACTTTGGAAATGGCGCTGCCGCCATCGTAGTGCTCGCTGAAATACAACTGCTTCGACTGCTTAGGCCACATCAGAAAGCTGGCGGAACCCTTGAGCCCGGGAGTCAGGTTGCGCGCCGCTCCTCCTCCCGCCGCCACCTGGAAGATTTCGCCGCCCGTGGACCCTTCGTCGCTCATGATCCCGCCGATGAATACGATCGACTTTCCATCCGGAGCAAAGCGCGGCACCGCCAGTTGCTGCTGCACCGGCGGCTTGTAGATGGATTTAATGGCCCCGCCGGACGCGGGGATCACATAAAGCTGGGCGATCCACCAGTTGTTGTCGCCCTCGCCGTGGGCAGCGGTCGCGGCGAAGCTGCCGCCATCGGGCGACCAGTCGAATTCGTACACGTACAGGTCGGCCGGCGAAACCTCGCGCACCGAGCCGGTGGCCACGTCCACTACCGCCAGTCTCTGCTCGTAGATTTTCGATTCCAGAACCCCGATCTGCGCGGGCACGGGGTCCAGCGGCCCGGCGGCGCGCGGCAGATCCCGGGTGAACAGGATCGCGATTCGTTTCCCATCCGGCGACCACTTCGGGTCCGCCAAAAGGCCGTTGAGCCACGTCAACTGCCGCGCCGCGCCACCGGTGCCAGGCGCGACGGAGAGTTGCAACTGCCCCGGCTTGGCGCAATCGGACAGGAAGGCGATCTGCCGGCTGTCCGGCGACCAGGCAAGGCTGTTCTTCTCGCAGGCGCCGCCGGGCGCAATCTCCACGGGCTCGCCGCCGGACGCCCCGGCCGGCGCCGTGAAGATTCCCGCTTCCACCCACGCCACGCGCGCGCCATCGGGCGACACTACCGCCTGCTCGGGCCACCCGGTAGAATCGATGACCTGCAGCGCCGGATCCACCGGCACGGTCTGCGCCGCCGCGGCGACGCCGATTAGGAGAAGGTAGATAGTTCGCATGATCGGTGGATCAGATCTCGAAGCCGCTCGGGCAGGAGGAATCCGACAGCAGCAGATCCACAGCTACCGGCGTTCCGGCTTGCAGTTCCCCGTTCAGAGCGCCCGGAGAAAGGCAGGTATCGATGGCTGCCTGCCCCGTGGCGTTGATGTAGATGGATAGAGACTTGTCCACAGCACCCATTGAGGTATTATGCCCTACTTCCCAAGGCCCAGCCAAAGCCGAATTCCGGCGGAGGTTGGGCCGGTGGGAGCGGACGGGATTGCACGTCGGTGGACAAGCGACTCAGGGTTGGATCGACGAGGCCACGAACTGAACCACGCCGCGATAGCGCGCATGCTTGGAGACCTATGTCGATCGGTTTCGCGCCGTCCGCCGAACCGTACTCGGAGAGCTGCCGCGCGCCGGCAGACACCGGCTCAAGACGCCTTATTCCAATACGTCTTCCACGGCGTCCGGCAGCGGGCCCGTCATATCGCGCAGTTTCTCGAACAGCGCGTCGTACAGCTGAGCGTAGGCCTCCAGCCCCGGATCCTTCCTACGCGGGGCGGCAAAGGTGCGCCGCATCTGCCGGACGGCCACCAGCAGAAGCTTTAATTCATCCTTGTTGAATCCGAATGTTTGGGCCACTCGCTCGATTATAGAACCGCGCCCGCCGGTTCCGGGATTCGATAGAACCGGGCCGCGGTCCCGCCCAGCAATTCCTCCCGCACCGGAATGGGCGCGGGGCCCAGCGCCTGCGTGAAGGCGGCCAGCGTCTCTTTCCAGGCGTACTCCGGTAGGCAGTCCGGCCAGCCGCTGCCGAACATCAGGCGGCGGTGGCCGAAACAGCGGATGGCATGGTGCACGTAGGGCCGCAGCTCGGCCGCTTTCCAGGGCGCGGGGGTCAGCCGCACCAGGCCGCTCAGCTTGCAATATACGCGCGGCCCCGCGGCCAGGCGTTCTATGGCGGCCGCCCACTCCGCGAAATCCCCTGCGGCGATATCGGGACTCCCCAGATGATCGAGCACGATCTGCGTATCCGGCGCGCGTTCCGCGAGTTCGAGGACCACTGGAAGGTCAGCGGTCCGCACCGTCAGGTCCAGAGTCTCACCCGGCAGCGGATCGGAATACAGGCTGGCACCGGTCCAAAGCACGCCGCGAAATTTGGGATGGCGCCGCCAGGCCTCGAGTCCCGCCCCTGCCCCCGCGCGCACCACCACGGCGGCGATGAAGTCCGCGCCGGCCAGCGAGGCAGGCTCCTCCGCGTCCACCACGCAGACCGATCCGGCGAACCTGTTGCGCTTCAGGATCGGCCCGAAATGCTCGGGTGGATGTTCAGCCGTAAAACTCTGGTGGGCGTCGATGCGGAAAGACATGTTGCCGGGGATCGGTGGATCCGCGTTCAGAAGATGAAGGCGAGTCCGCCCCGGAAACTGCGGGGATTCTGCACCAGCAGCAGGCTCTGGCCCTCGGAGGTGCTCAATGGCAAATACCCCTGCGCCAGCAGGTTCCTCAGGTCCGCGGTGGCCTCGATGCGCTTCCCGAAGCCCGGAATCGGCTGCCGGAAGTGGATATTCATGCCGGGCAGGGGCCGGAACGATTGGGTGCTGTACAGATTGTCGGGCGTGAGCCAATCGCGGTCGCCGCTCCACTGGTAGCTGGCGATCACGCGGGTTCCCAGGCGGGGAATGAGCCCTGCCACGCGCGTAGTAACCGATTGCCGGCGGCCCTGCCGGATCATGGAGCGCAGTTCGTCCGGACTGTTGCTGACCAGTTCCTTCCCGTTCACCGTCAGTCCGCCCGCGGAGCTATAGATTGCCGTTACGCTGACATTTTCTCCCAGGTTTTGCGTCAGGGCCGTGGCAACGCCGTTGCTTTCGAAATTGCCCACGTCGAAGATCGAACTATTGGAAAACAGATCCGGCACTATGTCGGAGGCGCCAAAGAGGCCCCCGGGCCCCATCAGGGAGAGCGCCAGGTTTCGCACCGCCTGGTGATAGGCCGAAGCGTAGAATGTGCGCGATCCCGATTTGCGGGAGTAGGTGACTTCGTATTCTTCGCCCCGCTGGATTTCCGAGCGCCCGTTCATCATGGAAAGACGCGGGAACAGACCTAGAGAATTGAGGTCGCGCTGCAAATCTTCATCATCGGCATCCGCGCCTCCCAGGTCCGGGCGTGCGTTGCCGGAGGTGTACGTGAACTCCACCGTGGAATTCTGCGACGGTGTGTAGGTGACGCGGGCGTAAGGGCTGTAGTAGTTCGAATGATTCACAAACGATACGGAGTCCATCGACATGCCGTATCGCACGGTTATGCTCTCCCCCAGTTGCGTCTGATCGTCAAAGCTGGCCGACATGCTGCGGAACGCCGGCAGCGCGGAAAGGTTCCCGGTATAGGCCGCGCCCACCCGGCCGGGAAGGAACAGTTGCCGCATGGTGAGCGATATTTCGGGAGTTCCCGAACCGAGTCCCCGGCTGTAGCTGGTGCGGAACGCCGTCACCGGGACTCCGTTGGACGAGCCGTACCCCAGGTTGCCGGAAAATTGCAGCATGTTGCTGCCGTAGAGCGAAGTCGACAGTGCGAACGCGGTCCCCATGTCAGCCTGGTTGGCCACGCCTTCGGACAGCGAAGCACCCTCGCCTCCGGAAAGCTTCAACATGCCGCGCGTTTCGGAAAACATGGCGCTCCGGGGGCGCGGTTCCGCCGCCGCTGCGGACAGCGGATCCGGATCCAGGAGTCGCAAAACCGGCCGGGTAGCCGAAGAACTGCGCAGCACCCATTTCCAGTCGTCCGACATCAACGGGCCGTTTTCCACCGTCGGATAGGACAGTTGGAGCGAACTGAAAATGGTATCGAGCCTGACGTTCAGGATGCTCCGCAGACCCGGCTGTACCTTTATGTCCTGCCGGATGGTCGGCGCGAACGCCGCAAACGTCACCTTCACGAAGTAGATATCGGGAATCAGACCGAGCAGCTTGAATTCCCCGTGCTCATCGGTCAGAACCCTTTCCAGCATGCGGTTCTGATGGTTATAGAGGAAGACTGCGGCGCCCATCTGCGGGATGCCCAGATAGTCTTTGACCACTCCGGCGATCGCTCCGGTCAGCTTCACCGGTTCCGCGGCGTGCAGCAATGAGGGCGCGATCAGGCAGGCAACCCCCAACGCGCACGTGGCCAACGTCTTCTGCGTCTTCGTCCTGAACATCTACGACGCTTTCTTTCGTTCGGACTCGTCAGGCCAACGCCTGCGCACAAGTCCACTTGTCCACTAGGTTACCGTAAACTGTGCCGATTGGGTAAGCACTTGATTACGGTTTTTATCAGTTACCTTAACCCTAAGGGTATACTGTCCGGGCGCAAAAGAGTTCAACGGCAAGAATTTTTCGACCGTAACCTGGCTTGCCTGCGCATCCGGAATCTGCCCTACCTCTTCGGTGACGTCCGGGAAAACCTTTTCGTTACTTCCATTTCGGACCACTTCGTAAGTGATCTGTCCGACCGGTTTGTGAGTCGTGTCGTCCGGCTGGAAGTTGTATAGCTTCAGGTATATCCCCATCTTTTCTTCGTGCTTGAAGGAATTGTCGATCCTGGGCCGGACTTTGGATTCCCACAACACGAATTGGCCGGTCCCGATACTCTTCGTCGGAACCTTCTCGATCAGGTCGGCCAGCACCAGCGAACTGGACGACAGCTTCTCGCTGTCCAGTCGCGGCACCACCAGCGGCATTTCGTAGTGGTTCAGGTTGCCGGCAATTACGTCTTTGGCGATCACCACCAGCCGGTAGGTGCCGGGCACCAGCGGTACGCTCTTTTGATAGATGGATTTACGGCTTTGCGCGTTGGACAGCAGTTGGCCGATCGTATCCACCGTCACGTCCTCTTCGAAATTGGCAATCGGTTTCCGGGTGAGCGAGGTGATACGGCCCAGAATTTGCACCTCGGCCTTCTGATATCCCTCTTTGTTCGTGAACTGCAGATCCTTGTTATTGAACTGCACCGTGATGTTGGTCAGCACGGAAGCATCGGTCACGGGGAAGAAATCCGCGCGCACCTGGAACGGCAGGATGTTGTAGCTGATGCGCGAGGTGATGTCGGCTTCCAGATCCTTGAACTTGATCTCCGGCGGCCGCTGCAACTTGGCGAACTGCTCCAGGCGGTTGAATTCGTCCATGCTCTCCGGCTGCCCGCCGAACGGCATGCCCAGGTGGGTGCCGTCGGTGTTGTTAAAGCGCTGAGTCTTGTCGGACATGCCGAGTTGTTCCATCAGGGTCAAGCCGGCGCCAGGCACGTACAGCAGGGCGTCTTTCTCGGAAGGGTCCATGGTCATGCGGAACTCGCCGGACATGGTCGGATCGACGAATTCGATGATCACGTTGTTGCCGATCCCGTCGATATAGCGGTAGCGCCACTGCTGGAACGGGTACGTGGAGGTTTCGCCGCCGCCTTCTTCCGGAGGCCGCTCATAGAAGCCGCCCGAGGAATGATCCTCGATCTCGTCCGGCGGACCGTAGGTGATATAGATGCGGCCGCGGTCGGTCTTCCACCCGGGTATGCCGGACGCATAATGCTCGTTGGCGTATGCGATGCGGCGGTAGTGCTCTTCCTTGAACTCGTTCTCGATGGTGTCCGGGGTGGGATCCCGGCGCAGCCAGAAGTTCTCGATGAACTGCTCGCGCTCGTCGTCGGTTTGCAGCTTTTTAAAAGCGGCGCGTTCCTCATCGGTGATGATGTACGACACGTCCTCGTTGAGCCACTTCTTGTACGGGGTTTCCAACTCCTGCCGCAATCGCTTTTCGGCGGCACGCTGCTGCCGGGGCGTAAGCGGGCGGGCATTGGTTTCCCTTTGCGTCTTCTTGGGAGTATCGGTTTGTTTGGGAGTATCGGTCTGTTGGGGTGGATCTGTCTGCTGCTGTTGCTGCTGGGCGGCGAACAGGCCAAGCAAAATGGACAACGATACAAAGCAAATTGAGAGGCGTGTCGCGTTCATACGGCTTACCGCTTCCTGGCGGACTGAATTGGATCGGCTGCTATCTATTTTAGAACCCTGCGTTTGGTAGGGTCAATCCCGTGACACCCAGGCACACTGTGCCGTCAGGGCAGTATCGGTGACAAAGGCCGGCAATTTATGATTCGTTTGTTTTCATATAGTTAGAGAAAATAAAAAAAGAGTGTAGGCTCCGCAATGGATATCTTGAAGGTGGAAGAGGGACACGGTTCAAGCCACCCGCTCTCAAATCCTGCCATACTTCCTCCAAATAATGCCCCATCCGCTCTCCCAGAGCGTTCCCATCCCCAAACCCGTGTCCCTCTTCCATACGATAAAATCAGATTCTTTTGACTTTTATAGTGAGATCGGTTACTCCCTGTATATGCCCGCGGGCGCTTACAGGTTCCAGGTCGGAACAATCCGCTGCACGGTTCTGAGCGATGGTTACTTCTCGTACCCCGCCGCCTGGTTCTTCCCGGGTGCCGATCCTGAGGAACTGGCCGCCGCCCTGGAAAACCGCCGTCTGCCGCGCGACCGGATCCTGAGCCCGTACACCTGTCTGCTGATCGAGACCGGCCGGCATGTGGTGCTGGTGGACACCGGCGCGGGTGCGGGACTCACCACCAGCGGCGCCATCGGAGCGCGCCTGGAGATGTGCGGCATCCGCCCGCGCGACGTGGATACCGTTGTGCTGACCCATGCACACCCGGACCACATCGGCGGCGCCGTGGATGAGCGCGGGCGTCCCGCGTTTCCAAACGCCCGCTACGTGCTCTCCGATACGGAATGCGAGTTCTGGAACTCGCCCCGCGCCGGCCTGCGGGATGCTTGCCTCCCCTTCGATGTGAAGGTGGCCATGCTGGAAACCGCGCGCCGCTGCCTGCAGGCCTTGCGCCACCAGTTGGAAGCGATCGACGGAGAAAACGAAATCGTGCCCGGCGTACGGGCGTTTCCCGCGTTCGGCCACACACCCGGACACCTGGCGCTGCTGATCGCCTCGGACGGAGAGCAACTTCTCAACCTGGGCGACGCCGCCGCCCACCCGCTGCACCTGGAGCATCCCGAGTGGCACAATGGCTTCGACCAGGCCCCTGCGCAGGCCGTCCTGACACGCCGCTGCCTGCTGGACCGGGCCGCGCGCGAGTGCATGCACGTAATGGCCTTCCACTTCCCATTTCCCAGCTTGGGCCGCGTGGCGCCCCGTCCCGCCGGCGGCTGGGAATGGTCGCCGGGATGGTAGTGCCGCGGGAGCGGTAAGCTTTAAGCTGTGAAGCGCAGTTTGTTTTTTCTTTTCGCCGCCTCCGTTGCGTTCGCGGCTGATGGTTCCCTTGCTGCCACTCCGCCCATGGGATGGAACAGTTGGGATTCGTATGGCACCACGGTCACCGAAGCGGAGGTGAAAGCCAACGCCGATGCCATGGCCGCGAAGCTGAAAAGCCATGGCTGGCAGTACATCGTGGTGGACATCCAATGGTCGGACGCGCAGGCTAAGGCGCACGGCTATCGTCCCAATGCCGAACTGACGATGGACGGCCAGGGACGCCTCACGCCGGCGGTCAATCGCTTCCCCTCCGCCGCCGGCGGTAAGGGTTTCGGACCGTTGGCCGCGTATATCCACGGGAAAGGCCTGAAGTTCGGCATCCACATCATGCGCGGCGTTCCGCGGCGAGCCCCGGTGGCGGCGCAAATCGCCGACACGTCGTCCATCTGCCGGTGGAACAGCGATATGTACGGCGTGGACATGAGCAAGCCCGGCGGCCAGGAGTATTACGATTCCATCGTCAGGCTCTACGCCGGCTGGGGCGTCGATTATATCAAGGCCGACGATATGGCCATTCCGCTGCACGCCGCCGAGATCGAGGCGCTGCACAAGGCCATCGTGAAATCGGGCCGGCCCATCGTACTGAGCCTGTCGCCCGGACCCGCCGACATCGCAAAGGCCGATTTCTACGCCGCCAATGCCAACCTGTGGCGTGTCTCCGGCGACCTGTGGGACCGCTGGCAGGACGTGCTCAAAACCTTCGGCCTCATGGAGAAGTGGAGCAAGTATTCCAAGCCCGGCGGATGGCCCGACGCCGACATGCTGCCGCTGGGCCACATCGGCCTGCGCGCCGAGCGCGGCAACGACCGCATGAGTCTGCTCACGCGCGACGAGCAGCAGACCCTCATGACCCTGTGGTGCATTACGCGAAGCCCGCTCATGATGGGCGGCGATCTGCCTACCAGCGATGCCTTCACGCTCTCCCTGCTGACCAACGATGAAGTGCTGGCCGTGAATCAGAAGGGCACCAATGCCCATCAGATCACTGCGAACGGCGGCGAGATCGTCTGGGAGTCGGAAGGGCCGGCCGGCGAAAAATACGTGGCGCTATTCAATACCGGAGAACAACCCGCGCCCGCCCATTTCGATCTCAAGCTTTCCAAGCCGCGTGACCTGTGGACCGGCCAGCCGGTCGGGCCGGATATGCCCGTTCCCGCTCACGGCGCCCGCCTGATCGGTGCGCGTTAGCTACCACCTCGGCAGAACGCGCTTCCACTCCGGGTCCACGTGCTGGCGCATTTCCGCCTCGTCGTCGCGCTTGCGGAAGGGGATCTTCTGGTAGCGCTCGCGCCCGCGCGCCACCTGGTCGTAATCCAGTTCCACGCCGAGCCCGGGTTTATCGGGAATCGGCACGCAGCCCTCGACGAATTTGATGCGCCCGCCGGCCACCACTTCGTCGCGCTCCGTCTGCCACGGATAGTGCGTGTCGCAGGCGTACGTCAGGTTCGGGCACGCCGCCGCCGCGTGGGTCATGGCCATCAGGCTCACGCCCAGGTGACTGTTGGAGTGCATCGAGAGTCCCATGCCGAGCACGCTGGTGAGATGCGAAAGCTGTTGGACGTTCCGCATGCCGCCCCAGTAATGCGGGTCGGACAGCACAATTTGCACGGCGTCCAATTCCTTCGCGCGCGGAACGTCGGCAAAACAGGTAACCGCTACATTACTGGCCTGCGGCGTGTCATTGCCTTCGGCCAGCAAACGGCGGCGCACCTCCCCCATCCCTTCGAGCGAAGCGCAAGGGTCTTCCAGGTAGCCGCCGGCCGAAAGTTCGTCCTTCAATTCGCGGCCCACGCGCAGGCTCGTCTCCACGCTCCAGGCGCAATTCGGATCGATGCGCAGCGGGTACTCGCTGCCGAAAGCCTGCCGCAGTGCCCGAATGCTGGCGATTTCCACGTCCGGTTCCAGCACCCCGCCTTTCAGCTTGATCTCCCGGAAGCCGTACTGCGCAATCATCTGCCGGCACTCCCGCACGCAGGCTTCGGGGTCGAGCACCTCGCCGTACTCATCCTCGCGGGCGTCGTCCCCTACCCCGCCGCCTCCGCCGTGTTTATAAAACAGGTAGGCTGAGAAGCTCACCCGGTCGCGCACCCGCCCGCCGATTACGTCGCAGCACGGTTTGCCGACCGCCTTGCCGATCAGGTCGAGGCAGGCGATTTCGATGGCCGCGTAGGTTCGCGTATGCCGGTCCAGCGGGTTCTCGCCGGGTACCAGATAAGTCTGGGACCGTCCTCCCGGAGCAGCCGCGATCTGGCTTTCGGCATCCGCCGTCAGATCGCGATAGAGCCCCGCCAGTTGGAACGGGTCCATGCCCGTGACGCGCTGTCGAACTGCCATCAGCCCAGCCAATGGGCCGTCGCCGCCGTATGTCTCGCTGATGCCCGTGAGGCCCGAATCGGTTTTCAGTTCGACGATGGTGCGCAGCGCAAACGGCGCATGTAGCCCGTAAGAGCTACGCAGCGGGGGATCGGCGATGGCGATCGGGTGTAAAACGACGTCGGTAATTCGCATGGCACCTCAATTGCTCTTACGAACAGCGGAGATACGACGATGGATGCCTTCGTGATCGGCGCAACGCTTTTCGGCAGTTTCGTAGGAGCCTTTGCCTTGCAGAAGGCGGCGCTGGAAGGCCTGTTCCGGATCATGGATACCGGACGCCGCGCTCGCCGCTAATTACTTGCGCGAACCGCGCCGCAGGTTCTTTAATTGGGACTGGCGCGCTTTAGTCTTC
>JARLGM010000152.1 GCA_031292755.1 Candidatus Sulfopaludibacter sp. | reverse complement strand
ACCTCCCGCGCCTCGCCCACTACCCCCAATTTGATTTTTCGAACCCCGAAATCGCCCGCCTGGTCGTCCACGCCCAACGTCTCGCCGAAGCCCGAAAGCTCTTCCAGAAGCCCCCGAAGCCCCTCCGCATGGCCGCATGATCATCGATCCGGCCCACAATCTCCGGCCCCCGGCCCCTGCGCGCGAAGCGCGCCCGCTACTGCCCCGCCGGCAGCATGTTCCGGATCGCCGCGATCCGCCACCCGTCCGCCACCCGCGTCAGCGTCAAACTCGCCCACATCTTCCGCGACGCCCCGTTGGTCATCCCGCTGATCTCGTACCGGCCGTCCGCGATCGCCACCCCCGGCGCCACGAACCGCACCGACGTCACCGTAATCGTCCGCGTCCCGCCCGAGTTCTGCGAACTTGCCATCGTGCCCTTCACCACCGCCGCGCGCCCCTTGCGCCATTCCCCCGTCGACACCAGTTGATCGGCATCGCTCGTGAACAGCGCCTCAATCCCTTGCGCATCCTTCGATTCCCGTGCGTCCACGTACTTCTGGACCACTTGGCGAATCGCCGCTTCCTCCGCCGGACCCTGCGCCAGCAGACAGCCCGCTAGTGCCAGACACCTCAAAGTTTTCCACAGCATGACGACAGTTTACCCCACACTTCAGATGGGGCTTATCACCCAACCGCCTCCCGAGATTTCACCCAAACCCGAAGCGAACAGAATTTCAACATGCCGTGAGGGTTTTTCCAACAAGCAGATAATAAAAGATATCCGTGACTGAAATTCCTGGCTCGGGTTTGGACTAGCAGGTGCAATGCTCCAAGTGCTCGGTAGCTTCACCATTTGTCACCCATGCACCGGCGGGTCGTTTTCCCGCCTGCATGGGTTCAATGATCTTGGTCTTTTTTATTGGAGAAAAGTATGCGGATGCCTTCTTCGGTTTTCGCGGTAGGACGTTACGCTCTGGTTCTGGGAATTCTGGCCGGCTCTGCCGTTCTCGTGAGCGGTGCCAGGAAAACCCAGTTCACGGTGCACGATAAAGCCTATTACGCGCCCCAGGCGATCGTAGAATATGTAAATCCAGGTCTCGTTTTCAGTGTCGTCTCGGCGAAGATCGCGTCGGACGGCACCATCAGTGTCGACTACAAAGTGACCGACCCATCGGGGCTTCCCCTAGATCTTTCGGGAATCCAAACCCCGGGTGTCATTTCCCCTCGTTTCCTCATTGCCTACATTCCTAACGGGCAAGCGCAATTTGCTTCATATATTGTGAACACCGTGACCGCCGTTACGGGTGGCGCCACCGGCACGCAGGCAGCCGGAGATTCCGGCGGCACCACCAGCACCGTAGCCGTCGGCGAATATATCTATACCTTTAAGAGCAAGGCCCCAGCCGGCTTCGATCCCACTGCTACGCACCGCGTGGGCATCTACGGCTCCCGCAATCTCACCCAGTGGGATCTCGGCACCAATTATGCGTCCGTGACCTACGATTGGGTGCCGGCCGGTGGTGGCGCGAAGCCTGCCCCGCGCGACATCGTCCGCACGGCGGACTGCAACCAGTGCCATGACCAGTTGGCCTTCCACGGCGGTTCCCGCCGCGGAGTCGACCTCTGCATCATGTGCCACCAGCCCCAAACCATGGACCCCAACACCGGCAACAGCCTGGATATGAAGGTCTTCATCCACAGCATTCACAACGGTTCCGCCCTGCCCACCGTGCAAGCCGGCAAGCCGTACCAGATATATGGACACAACGGCTACAGCGACTTCTCCAGCGTCGTCTATCCGTCCAACGCGGCTTCTATCGCCGACGCCCGGAATTGCCAGAGCTGCCACAACCCGAAGAACGGGGCGGCTCAAACCAATGCCTGGCTCACCACTCCCAGTCGCGCCGCGTGCGGCGGATGCCACACCGACATCAATTTCGCCACCGGCCTCAACCACGTGAACCTGCCCCAGGCCGATGACAACCAATGCTCCCAGTGCCACATTCCGCAGGGCGAACTGGAATTCGACGCTTCCATCAAGGGCGCGCATGTGACGCCCACCCAGTCCTCCACCATTCCTGGCATCAACCTGAACATCACCAAGGTCGTCGGCGGCGCCGGACAGAAGCCGGTCGTCACCTTCACCATTAAGGACAACTCCGGTAACGGCATCCCCATGTCCCAGATGACCGGCGGCAGCAACCGCCTGGCCCTGGTCATGGCCGGTCCCACCAGCGACTACGGCTACACCAGCTTCGGTTCCGACGTCACCACCCCCGGTTACGTCTCCGAAAACCCGGTTCCCACGGCCTCCTGCACGAACGATGGAACCTGCGTGTACACCTTCACCCACGCGGTTCCGGCGAAAGCCACCGGCACCTACGCCATGGGCATCGAAGGACGCCGCGGAATCACTCTGCTTCCCGGCACCACCCAGCAACTGTCCAGCGAATACGGCGCCAAGAACGTCGTCTCCTACTTCTCAGTCGATGGCAGCCCGGTGGTTCCACGCCGCACTGTGGTCTCCATCAACAACTGCAACCGGTGCCACACCAGCCTGTCGCTGCACGGCGAAAACCGCAATCAGATCGAAATGTGCGTGCTCTGCCACAACCCCAGCGAGGGCGATGAATCCACCCGTCCCAACGCGGTCGTCGCCGCCGATAAGTCGCAGCCCACCCAAGGCATCAACTTCGCCATGATGATCCACAAGATTCACACTGGGGAGAATTATGGCGCCGCGGGACAAACCTATACCATCGTCGGATTCGGCGGCAGCCACAACGATTTCGGCTCGGCCTTCGCTTCCGTCCCGAGTTCGATCACCAACACCGGCGTTCTCTATCCCTCGATGACCCTGGGCGGATCCACCGGCAACACCGCCGCCTGCTACATGTGCCATGTCAACAATTCGGAAGCCACCTTCCCCATCGGCAAGAACAATGTGACCGATCCGCAGGGACTTCTGAATCCGGCGCCGCCCACAACGTCGGCCTGCACGGCTTGCCACTTCGACACGCCGACCTACGCCCACGCCAATTCGCAAATCGATCCCAAGTTCGGTGAAAGCTGCACCGTCTGCCATGCGGCCGGAGCAGCTTATGATGTATTACAGGTGCACGCCGGACAATAGGAGCTGATACCGATGAAACCGCTGTTAACCAGCGTCCGCCAGATCCCTGCCCTGCCGTCCTCTATCGGATGGCTGGCGGCGCTGGTAGCCGCGGTCGCAATCTTCACCCTCCCCGGGAGCGCGCAGGAAAAACCTGCCGCTCCCACCCCTGCCGCCGAAACCAAGGCCGAGTCCAAGAAGCCCGCCGAATATATCGGCTCGGAAATGTGCGCGTCCTGTCACGAGGACATCGCCAAAGCCTTTCAGAAGAATCCCCACCACGTAGTCGAAACCGATAAGAAGCGCGGCTTCGAGACCAAGGCCTGCGAATCCTGCCACGGCCCCGGCAGCAATCACATGGAGTCCATGTCCGCCGCCGATATCCGCAATCCGCTCAAGCTCCGGCCGGCGGAAACCGATCGCCGCTGCCTCACCTGCCATCTCAACCAACCCACCAACGCGGGCCGCATTAATAGCAGTCATGCCAAGAATCAGGTGAGCTGCGTATCCTGCCACTCCATCCACAAGAACGGGCCCAACGGCCTGGTGCCCCGCAAGGCCACCGACATCAACCAGCTCTGCTCCGGATGCCACACCGACGTGTGGGCCAGCTTCCAGCGCCCCTTCAAACACAGGCTCCCCGAAGGCGCCATGTCCTGCGTGGATTGTCACAATCCCCACGGCGGTGTCCTACCGCACATGATCCAGACGGCCAATGCCAACGAGCCCGGCTGCTTCAAATGTCACGGCGATAAGCGCGGGCCCTTCACCTTCGAACACGCCCCCGTCCGCCTGGAAGGTTGTTCCGCCTGCCATCAGCCGCACGGCTCGGCCAATCCGCGCATGCTGACCCGCGCCGAAGTGCGCTTCGTCTGCCTGGAGTGCCACTCCAATCTGCCGGCTCCCACCCTGCCCGCCAACGGTACGCTCGGTACCGTGCCTCCGGCCATCCACGATCTGCGCAGTCCGCGTTTCCAGAACTGCAATGTCTGCCACCAGAAGGTGCACGGCTCTTATGTGAGCCGGGACTTACTCAAATGAGATTCCTACTGGCCCTCATCCTGATCGCCCCGGCGTTCGCGCAGCAGCCGCCGCCGGCTGAAGCTGTTCAGCAAACCAAGCCCGACGACAAAACCGCCGCGCCCGCCACCACAGCCGATACCGAGCCGGCCGATACCAAGGCTGCCGAATCGCCCGCGCCCCCTACGGAGAGCTGGCTCACCGGCAGTGTCGATTTCGGCTATCGCTGGCTCACCAACGTCAACGGCAACTTCCAGCAATACCGCAGTATCGTCAACCTGGGGGAAGGGCCCAAGCTGTTCGGCGTCGATTTCACCATCCAGGACCCCAAGAAGCGTCTCTTCGATCGTATCGATGCGCGCGCCTACGGCTGGGGCGGCGATCCGTACAACACCGCCCAGGTCGAAGTGCGCAAATCCAATATCTACGATCTCAACATCGACTACCGGAACATCGCCTACTTCAACGCCATCCCGTCCTTCGCCAATCCAGCCCAGCCGCTTGGTTTTGACGAGCAGTCTTTCGACCTCCACCGCCGCAACGCCAGCATCTCGCTCGATCTTTTCCCCGGCCGTCACATCCTTCCCTACCTTGCGTTCGAACGGAATTCCGGCTACGGCCATGGCATCGAAACCTGGGTCGATCAGTCCGCCGACGAGTTCGCCGTCCCCACCCTCCTCCGCGACAGCACCGACAATTATCGCGGCGGCATCCGCTTCGAGTACAATCGCTTCCACATCACGCTCGAACAGGGCGGCACCACCTTCAAAGACGACGATCAGGCCACCAGCACCATCAACACGCTGGGCGATAATACCATCCCGCTGCTCGGCCAGACCCTGAGCCTCACCGGACTGAATCAGGCGTATGGAATCCGTGGCACCAGCATCTACACCAAGGCCCTGGCCACTCTTCATCTCACGTCCAACATGGATCTCTCCGGCCAGTTCCTCTACAGTGAACCCAAGACCACCGTCAACTTCGGCGAGGTCGCCAGCGGCAATCTGGCGCAAATCAGTTCGCTCCTCTTTTATAGCAACGAGCTCACCATCGGCACCGGCGCCGCCAATCAGCCCCACACCACCGGCCAGGTCGGCTACGAACTGCGCCTGTTCCACAATCACCTGCGCTTCCTCTACTCACTGTTCACCGACCACTATCACGATGCCGCCTCGCCCTTCGTCACCCAGTACTACATCACCGCTCCCACCGCCACATCCATCGCCAGCCTCACTACCGCGTTGAACTACGGGCAGGTCGTCAACTACAATCAGCATGAATTCGATCTGATTTACGATCTGGGCTCGAAGATCACCCTGCGCGGCGGCGCCCGCGAGGTGACCGGCGATGCCAGCGTGCTCGCCGGACAGCTCAGCCAGACCGGCAATCTGGTCTCCGGAAAACTCAACCGCACCATCGCCCTGGGCGGCTTTACCTACCGTCCCTCCCAGAAGCTCAACGTCAACCTGGATTACGAAGGCGCTTCCAGCGACCACATCTACTTCCGCACCAGCCTCAACGATTACAGCAAGGGCCGCGCCCGCGCCCGGTATCAATTCAACTCCGCTTTCGGTGTCCAGGCTCGCTTCACCGTGCTCGACAACCAGAATCCCGACCCGTCCATCAATTACAGTTTCCGCAGCCGCGACAACGCCCTTTCCGTTTTCTGGACGCCCAGCGGCGGCAAGCGCATCAGTCTGATGGGCGAGTACGACCGCTCCACCATGGATTCCAGCATCTCCTATTTGGGTTTGTTCCTCAGCCCGGCCACTTCCCTCTACCGCGACAACGCCCACAGCGCCACCGCCGCCCTGAATCTCACGCTCCCCGCGGACGCCAAGCTCACAGTCGGCGGATCTCTCTTCATCTCCAGCGGCAGCCGCCCCACCAACTACTATCAACCGCTGGTCCGGTTGAGCGTTCCGCTTAACAAGAAACTATACTGGAACACAGAGTGGCAGTATTACGGGTACGGGGAGCAGCTCTATATGTTTGAAGGCTTCCGGACTCACATTTTCCAGACGGGTTTGAGGGTGATCCGATGAGACCAGCAATCTTCCTGCTTTGCGCCTGCGCCGCCTTCGCCGGCAATGCGATTCCCGGCGATGCCAGCCGCGGCGAGCAGATTTTCCAGAGCCAGCAGTGCATCCAGTGTCACAGCGTCAACGGCCGCGGCGGCCACATCGCGCCCGACCTCGCCACTAAGGTCGATCGCGACTTCACTCCGTCGGTCATGGCCAGCCTGATGTGGAATCATGCCCCGGACATGTGGGCCGCCATGAGCAAACAGAACATCGCCAAGGGTCAGTTGACGCCGGAAGCCGCCGCCGATCTGTTCGCCTTCTTCGTGTCCCAGCGCTATTTCGAAAAGCCCGGCGATGCCGGCCGCGGCAAGCAGGTCTTCACCGCCAAACACTGCGCCGGGTGCCACGGACTCACCAGTTCCCCCGATCCGGCCGCTCCCCCCGTCGCCAAGTGGGAATCGCTTGCCGACCCCACCGTCCTGGCCCAGCAAATGTGGAATCACGGCGCCCGGATGCGCGAGCAGTTCGCCCAAAAGAAGCTGCCCTGGAGCAGACTGACCAGCCAGGAACTGACCGACCTGCTGGTGTACCTGCAGAACCAGCCTGAAACCAAAAACCTCGCCGCCAACTTCCAGTTCCCGCCCTCCGATACCGGGGAAGCGCTCTTCCAGGCCAAAGGCTGCACTGGGTGTCACACCGGGAAACTGGCTCTCGAAGGCGTGCTCCGCAACCAGACCCTGACCGATATCGCCGTCGATATGTGGAATCACCAGCCGGAAATGAAGCAGCCGTCGCCCACTTTCACAGCCGGCGAGATGCGCCAGATCATCGGCTACATTTGGGCCAAACAGTATTTCCGCGGCAACGGCAGCGTGGAGCGTGGCAAGAAAGTCTTCGCCGAGAAGAACTGCGCCGCCTGCCACAACGACCCGGCCAGCGGCGCGCCCAAACTCGCCAAGGGCAAAGACGCCTATTCCGATATCACCATGGTCGCTTCGCTGTGGAGCCACGGGCCCGGTATGCTGGCACTGATGGGCCAGAAAAAAATGCCCTGGCCGCGCTTCACCGCGCAGCAGATGTCGGACCTTATTGCTTGGCTCAACACGCAATAGCTCCGCCCGGCGCTCAGATCACCATTCCCCGCCGTACCGCGCTCAACACCAGCTCCGCCGTGCTGTGCAGGTCCATCTTTTCCATCACCCGCCAGCGGTGCGTCTCCACGGTGTGCAGGCTCAACCCCAGGCGGTTGGCGATGTCCTTATTGCTGTTCCCCTCGGCCAGCAGTTGGTAGATCTGCCGCTCGCGATCGGTGAGCAGCTCGAAGCGGTCGTTCACTTCGCTCGCGTCCTTCAGCCGCAATCCGCCATCCTGAAACAGCCGCGCCACTGCCGGACTGAAAAACGCCAGGCCCTTCTGTACTGCGTAAATCGCCTGCACCAACTCGTCGCCCGCCGAATTCTTCAGCAGATATCCGCGTGCCCCCGCCTTCACCGCCCGCATCACATAACGCTCGTCGCTATGCATGCTCAGCATCAGGACCGCCGTATGCGGCGAATGCTTCAATATCTGCGCGGTCGCCTCGATGCCGTTCAACTCCTTCATCGCCACGTCCACCACGGCCACATCCGGCTTGTGCTCGCGCGCCGCTTCCACCGCTTCGATTCCCGAACTCGCTTCGGCCACGATATCGAGGTCGGCGTGGCTCTCCAGAATGTGGCGCAGCCCCTGGCGCATCAGGGTGTGATCGTCCGCCAATAAGATCCGTAGCGGCATCAGGCACTCACTTCCTTCCGGCTCGGAGTTTCCGCCGGCAGTCCCGGCAACAGCGGAATGCGCAATGCAATGCGCGTGCCCTGTCCCGGAGCCGAATCGATCAGCAGGGTTCCGCCGGCGTTGGCCGCGCGCTCCCGCAATCCCAGGAGCCCCAGCCCGCTGGTCCGATACGGCATCCTTTGCTCGTTCATGCGAAAACCGCGGCCGTTGTCTTCAATCTCCACCACCAGGCATTCCGGAAGCTGCCGCACCACCACACGAACCCGGCTGGCTCCTGAATGTTTCTCGCAGTTGTGCAGCGCCTCCTGCACCACCCGGTAGACGCACGTCTTTACCGCGTCCGGCAGCAGATCGGCCACGCCCTCTTCCACAAACTCGCAGGCGATATTGCTGCGGCGCAGGAAATCCTCCAGTTGAAACTGCAGCGCGGGCACCAGTCCCAAATCGTCAAGCAGCGCCGGGCGCAACACGCCCGAAATGTGCCGGATCGTCTGCACCGTCCGCTCCGCCAGTCCCCTGGCGCGCGCCAGCCGCTCCCGCGCCGCATCCGGCCCATTTGTCAGCGCTGCCTGTGCATGCGAGATCTCGATCTGCAACAGCGCCAGCGTCTGTCCGATCTCATCGTGCAGTTCGCGCGAAAGCTTCCTTCGCCCCTCTTCTTCCACCTCCAGCAGCCGCGCCGATAGCTGCTGCAACTCCTGCCTGGTCTGCTCCACCGCGGCGAAGTGCCGCTCCGCTTCGTGTTCCAGGTTTTCGGCATGGCGTACGCTCAGCCGGGCCACCACAATCCCCATAAACACGCTCAGCACCAGCATCATCAGCAGGCGCTCGGCCGCCTTGCGGCGCGTTTCGGCAAAATCTTTCTCGCTTTGTTGCAGTTTTTCCTGATCGGCGGCGGTGAGATCCAACAGGGCCGTGTAGAGTTGCCCGCGCCGCGGCACAATCACATCCTGCAGGAACGCGAACTTTGCCTCGTTGGACACGTTCAGCATTGTGTTCGGAAGCGGGGTCATCGTGGCCCAGAACTCGCCCAGGCTCTTGCGTAGGGTGGCCGCCGTACCGCTCATGCGCGGAAGACGCTCCATATGCTCCAACGCAACTTCGTCCTCGGTGCGCAACGCTTCAATCTGCGAGCGCAGTTGAGCCGCCTGCGCCGGCGTGGTGCTGATGAAGAAGTCGCGCACGTCGTTGCCCGCCAGCCACAAATTCCGCCGCAGCACGCTCAGCGTCCCTTCCTGGTCCACGTAGCTGCGGTAAATCTCGAGCTGCTGCCGCGAAACGCTGGCCTGAATACGATACGCTTCGATCGCCGACAACACCAGTACGCCGATGACCGCGGCATAACCCGCGCGCAGCACAGCCTGCTTACTTAATCCGCCAGCCACTCTGTAGATATTTTATCTCCTGGGCCAAGTTCTATTCTCCCCGCTGGCTCCCGCGGGTGAGAATACAATCTTCGCTGTATGGTAAGAGCCGCTGTTCCGTCTTAAGATCGGAACATACCGTAGCCGCAGCGGTTTCAAATGGCGCTGAAACTCTGCGACTCTGTGAGTCTACACGCTGTTGCCTCCCGGGCAACAACCAAGGGCGGGTGCGATCCCGCCCTTTTTTAATATATCCTCACAACGGAATGCACCCATCCACTTTCTCCCTGGTAGTCTTCGCCGCTTCTGCGCTGGCCGGCTTTCTCGGATCTCTCACGGGCCTCGGCGGAGGCGTGGCAGTGACGCCGGTCCTCACGCTCCTCCTCGGAGTCGACATTCATTACGCCATGGGCGCTTCTCTGGTTTCCGTGATCGCCACCTCTTCCGGCGCCGCCGCGGCCTATGTGCGGGAGGGCTTCGCGAATGTCCGCGTCGGCATGTTTCTGGAAATCGCCACCACGCTCGGTGCGGTGGTGGGCGCGCATCTCACTGCCGTGGTCCCCGGCTCGGCGCTGGCGATTATCTTCGGCGCCGTCCTGCTTTACTCCGCGTGGCACTCCTTCAACGCGCCGCCCGATCATCTCGATGCGCAACCGAATCCGCTGGCCGTCCGCCTGCACCTCGATGGCGCCTACCCCGGACCCCAGGGAACCATCCGCTACCATGTGCAGCGCGTCAAGGCGGGCTTCAGCCTCATGTTTATCGCCGGCCTGCTCTCCGGCCTTCTCGGTATCGGTTCCGGAGCCATGAAAGTGATCGCCATGGACCAACTCATGCGCATCCCGTTCAAAGTCTCCACCACCACCAGCAATTTCATGATCGGAGTCACCGCGGCCGCCAGCGCTGGAATTTACCTGGGCCGTGGCTATATCGAACCCGGCGTCGCCATGCCCGTGATGCTGGGCGTGCTGGGCGGGTCGCTCGCCGGCGCGCGCCACCTGGCCGGAGCGCGAATCAAATCTCTGCGCCTTATCTTCGCCGCCGTCATCGGGCTGCTGGCGGTGGAGATGATGTACAACGGAATCTCGGGAGGAATGCAGTGACCGACGACCGAATGGATCAAATCATAGGCCAACTCCTGCGCGCCGGAGTTATCCTGGCTGCCGCCGTGGTGCTTGCCGGCGGCGTCTGGTATCTTGCCACCGCCGGAGAAAAACTGCCCGCCTACCGCCCCTTCCATCCGGACGTCCAGGGGATCCATGCGCTCTCCACGCTCCCGCATCCCCAGGCGCTGATCCTGCTGGGCCTGCTGATCCTCATCGCCACCCCGGTGGCGCGCGTCGTGTTTTCCCTGATCGCTTTCGCCATCGAAGGCGACCGCCTCTACGTAGGCTTCACCCTCACCGTCCTGGCCATCCTCCTTTACAGCCTCGGAACCTCCTGGCTGTAAGGACCTTGTGACCAAAGTCATATCCCCGCCAATCGACGCCCATTAGCCTGTTTACAGCGAGCCACATTTCCCCGGCCCCTACCTCACCCGGTTCCGCAGCGTCCCAATCCCTTCGATCTCCACTTCCACTACATCGCCCGCCTTCATCTTCCGCGTACTCCCGGGCGTTCCCGTGTAGATCAGATCGCCCGGCATCAGGGTCACCCAGCCGCTGATCCAGCTTATAATCGCCGGACAATCGAAAATCAGATCGCTGGTGAATTGTTTCTGCACCGATTCGCCGTTCAGCCGCGTCTCCAGCAGCAGATTGCCGTAATCGATCCCGGCAACCACTGCCGGACCCAGCGGCGCGAACGTGTCGCACCCCTTGGCGCGCCACCATTGCAGATCCTTCTTCTCGCCGTGCTGCCAGTTGCGGTCGCTCACGTCGTTGCCGCACGTCACCCCGAAGATGGAGCCGCGCGCCTCTTCCGGCGAAGCGTTGCGCGTCTGCTTCCCCACCACCACCACCAATTCGCCTTCGTAGTGAACGTCGGTGGCATCGCGCGGAATCACGATGTCGCCTTCGGGATCCTGCAGCGCCGTCACCGGTTTGTAAAAGATCTCGGGATGCGCCGGCTGCGGCCTCCCCCCTAAATGGCTTTTATAGTTTAGGCCCACCGCAAATATCTTCGAAGGCTGGCATGGCGCCAGCAATTTCACATCGGAGAGCTTCGCCGTTGCGCCCGTCTCCGAGTGGCTGAACAGATCTCCTCGCAGTTCGCGAACGGTGTCACCGTCGAGAATCCCGTAGCGGGCGTCAGAGCCCCAGTGATAACGAATATACTTAGTCACGCGTGCGTTATTGTACCAAGGGTGTGGTTTTGAGCTAAAGTCTATAAATGCCTCGCACCAGCTCACGCACTTCTGTGGAAATCGATGTGGAGGAAAAACCCAAGCGGGCAGCCGTCCTCAATCCGGATGAACCATTTCGCATTCTGGTGATGGGCAACTTCAGCGGTGGCGCGGGCCGCAACCGCCGGCTCATCGAAATCGACCGCGACAATTTCGATCAGGTGCTTTCCCTCACCGCTCCGGAACTGCGTCTCGCGTCGGGCGGCGTCCAAATCCCCGTACGTTTTCGCGCCCTCGACGATTTTCACCCCGACCAGCTCCTCGCCCGCCTTCCCCTCTTTCAGAAGCTGCGCGAGTTGCGGCAGCGCCTGGCCGATCCGGCCATGTTTTCCGCCGCTGCCGCCGAACTCGAGCCGCGCGCCAATCCGCCCGTCCCCAACGCCCCCACCCTCTCCGGCGCGGATCTGCTCCGCCTGATGACCGGAGAGGAAGCGCCCCGCGAGATTCCCGAGGAGCAAAGCGGCTGGGACCGCATGATCGGCGACATCGTGACCAAATACGGCACCGCGAGCCCCGATCCGCGCCAGCCGCAATGGATCGCGCGGATCGATGACGCCATCACCGGCGAAATGCGCACCCTCCTGCATCACCCCGATTTCCAGGCGCTCGAATCCGCCTGGCGCGGAATGTACTTCCTCGTTCGCCGCCTGGATACCGGCGAAGAGTTGAAAATCTATCTCATGGATCTGCCGCAGGAAGAGTTGACCAGCGGCGCCGGTCTCGCCGATATTGCCCGCGCCCTGGACGCCGAGCCCATGGCCGCGATGGCCGGGCTCTACGCTTTCGGCAAGAGCGACGAAGCGGCCCTGGAGCGTCTTGCCGCGCTAGCGCAGAACGCCAACGTACCCTTCCTCGCCGGCCTCGCGCCCAGTGTGGTCGGCATGGAAGAAATGTTCGGCGACCTGCGCCGTTCCCTCAAGGCGCGCTGGATCGGCCTGGCTATGCCGCGGTTCCTGCTCCGCCTGCCCTACGGCGCTACCACCGACGAGACCGAAACCTTCGGATTCGAAGAGATGCCCGCGCCCCCTCAGCACGAACGCTACCTTTGGGGCAACCCGGCCCTCGCCTGCGCCTATCTGCTGGGGGAAGCCTTCAGCCGTTACGGCTGGCGCATGCGCCCCGGCATTGTCCAGGACATCGAAGGCTTGCCCGCGCACATCTACAAGGCCGAGGGCGCCAACGAACTGAAACCCTGCGCCGAGATTCTGCTGACCGAATCCGCCGCCGAGTTGCTCATCGACCGCGGCTTCATGCCGCTCGCGTCCATCAAGGGTTCGGACCGGATTCGCCTGGTGCGCTTCCAGTCGCTGGCCAAGCCCGCGGCGCCACTCGCCGGAAAATGGGAGTAGCATGGCCAACATGGAACAACACGTCAAGATCATTGGCATTCTGCACGTCGTGCTCGGCGGAATGGGCGTCCTGGCGGGGGTCGCCTTCCTGTTTCTGTTCGGTGGATTGGCCGGCCTGGTGGGAGCGGTGGATCAAACCGGAGATGCCGCGGTGGCGGTGCCGGTGCTCGGCGGAATCGGCGGAATCCTGTTCATTGTGTTACTGATCTTTTCGCTTCCGAGCCTGGTAGGTGGCGTGGGGCTACTGATGATGGCGTCGTGGTCGCGCATCTTCATGATCGTTGTCTCGGTGCTCTACCTGCTGCACATCCCCATCGGCACCGCGTTAGGTATCTACGGTCTCTGGGCCCTCACCAAGCCCGAAACCGAAGCCCTGTTCGCCCGTTCGCGCTATAGGGCCACGGCGTAAATAGCGGACTCCGAATGAACGGACGCCCTGCCGTGGATCGGAGCCGTCGGGTGTTCGCGGCCGGAATCGCAGCCGCTACCAGTTTAGGAGCGGCCTTGCTTTTTGGCCAGCCGCAGACGGCAGAGCCTCTCGCCTTTGAGGTTGCATCGGTCAAGAGATCGGTGCTTGAAAGCAATCATCCGCGGGGGTTCCGGCTCCCGTCCACCATGATTCGCGGCATCTCCGGAAACAGGTTGACCGAGTCCTACATCACTCTGACAGAGCTCATCATGCAAGCCTACGAGGTCAAGAGTTATCAGATCTCCGGCCTGCCGGGTTGGGGCGATATGCGTGGCGATCAATTCGACATTGTCGCCAAAGCCGAGGGAAACGGGACGCCGTCGGTTGGCCAGGTCCGCCTCATGCTGCAGACGCTTCTGGCGGACCGGTTCCATTTGAAGGTGCTCCGCGCCACAAAGGAACTGCCGGTTTATGAACTCGCGATCGATAGGAACGGACCGAAGCTGAAGGATGTTTCCAGCGATACCAAGCCCCCGACCTACCAGCGGCAAAGCCCGCCCGCAACGAGAATGCCGTTCGAGACCCTGGCTCTCATGATTTCGATGCATCTGGACCGGCCGATGATCGATAAAACCGGGTTGGCAGGTAAGACCTATGAATTCCAATTCGACCAGGTTGCGCTGTCGAACTGCGGACAGGGAGATGGAGCGCCGGACTGCGTCTCCCGACAGGTTCAGGAGCAGCTCGGCCTGAAGTTGAATGCCCGGAAGGACTCCGTGGAACTGCTGGCGATCGAGCATGTGGAGAAGCCGGCGGGGAATTAGCGTGTATTCAGCGCTCTACTGCACTCCCACCCCGAACAGCGGAGCCGATGTCGGCCCGGGCGATCCGCCTTCCGGTTCCACCGTCACGGCAATCACCGGCTTGCTGCTCATGTCCACCGCGCCGCGGCGGATGTGCATCGCCGAGCCGTCGCGATTAGACTGAAACACGCCCGCCGGAATCGGTGTGCCTTTGCCTCCGTTCGGAATCACCCACATCTCGTACGCCTTCCCCGCCTGCGTGGGCGGCAGGTTGGATGCAATCAGCAGCACGCCTTGGGACGGATTCACGAACACCTTCCCCTTCGGAGGCTGCGCCTGCCCGGCACCGAATGAGGTGACGCTGGTGTCCGCCGCGTTGAGAATGGCGAATGCTTCGTTTAAGCGCGTCAGTTCGATGGTCTGGCTTCGCAATTCCTCATCCAGACGCGTGGCCAGATGCGCAAAGTCGCGTTCCCGCCCGCTGAAGTAGAACACCGCGAACAGAGAAAGCAGCAGGGCCGCGGCCAGAAACGGGGCCGTGCCGAATCGCTTTTGTTCATACCCGGCGGAAGCCAGAATGCGCCGCCGCAACTTGGGTGAAGGCGCCGCCGCCGGGACGGAGCCTGCCATCAGCGCCGACATCCGCCGCGCCCGCTTCACTTCCGCCATGCAAACCTCACAGCCCCGCTTCAGGTGCTCGCGGATTTCGCTCCGCTCCGGTTCGTCGGCTACGCCCAACACGTAGAGCTCGTACTGGTCCCGCAATTCCTCGCATTTCATGCCGACACCGCCGCCGCGCCGAGTTCGTCGCGTAAATTTTTCAGCGCCGTCCGCACCCACGTCTTCACCGTGCCCAGCGGCTGTCCCATGCGCTCCGCCATTTCGGTTTGCGAAAGCCCCTCGAAGTAAGCCAGTTCGATGACTTGCCGCTGGTTGTCATTCAACTTCTCCAACGCGCCCTTGATGATGCGCGCCCGATCGCTGGTCAGGATGTCGTGCTCCATGTCGACGTAAAGCGCCGGGTGATCCGTCTCTTCGTATTCCACCGCGTTGCGCTCGCGGCCCGCTACGCTGCGCAGGTAGTCGATCGCGCGATTGCGCGCCACCGCCAGCAGCCACGGCCCGATGCAGCCTCTCTCGGAATCGAATCCCTGTACGCGGTTCCACACCCGCAGGAACGTCTCCTGTACCAGGTCCTCGGCGGTGCCTGCATCGCGCACCACCCGCAAAATCAGCGAGAAGACGATCCGTCCGTAGCGATCGTAAAGTTCCGCGAGCGCCTGCGGATCGCGCCGTTGCAGGCGTTGGACCAGTTCGGGATCGCCGCCGGCGGCGTGAACCGCCAGCCACAGTGGGAATAACATCATGCTCAATTCTTCAGCCCTCGATCCGTGTACGATCTTAGCGCGTTGGCCCTTCCAATCCCATATACGAGGCAAGAGTGCGTCGGAGATTTCAGGCGCTTCGCCATGGTGCGCGAAGATTTTTCGCCGCCGTGCAACTCCAAAGAGTCGAAACGCGTGCTCGATGCATTTTTTTCTTGACTTTCTTCACGAACAACCTTATATATGAATCACATTGCGATTTTTGAATCGCAAAATTTGATGTTAGGGAGAATCAATCGATGAAGAGCGCAACGAAGAAAGCCGCCCCCAAGAAAAAGGCTGCTCCGAAGAAAAAGAAGTAGCTTGGGCGCGCCCTGAAGAAGGGCTAGCACAAAGGTTCCACTCCAAGGCCCCGGTTTTCGGGGCCTTTTTCATTGTTTCGGGCTTTTCCCTCCGGTTTTCCTCCCCCACCGAATCAGGGCCGCTTCCTCTGCAAGAGCACGCGAAACGTCTCGCCCATCCCGAACAGCAGCGTCTTGAGCTGCATCCGGCGGCGCAACTCCTCTGCCGGGCCGCCCGCCGCTAACACCGAACCGAACTGATCCGCTTCACCAGCGGCCAAAATAGTTTGCGCCAAAGTTTCGAAACGCTCCGTCACCAGCCGGCACTCCGCGCCGTACTCTTCCAACGCGCTGAAGTTCACATGCGCGGTGATGTCGCGCGCGCCCGGATCTTCCATTACGTTCTCGCGCGCGGTGTGGCGCCGGTATCCCATGAGGGTGCCGGCTGGGAACCGAATGGACTCCCGGCGCGTGAAACCGTAGTCGATGGTTAACAGGTAACCGTTGTGCAACGATCGTCCTGCACGTTCTATCCAAGCCAGCGCACTCAGGTTCGCTTCGTAGCAGCGCCCCTCTTCCGGCGGCGGAAACCAGCGGCGGAGGTAATGCTCCACTTCACGGCTCACCTTGTCCCCTTCACTCCAGACGAACGCATCTCCAGCCAGCGCCACCCTCCTCTCGCGGAACTCGCCGCCAGCAAACACCGCGGCCTCCACCGGAAGCGCGTCGAAGAATTCGTTCGAGAACACTACGCCCTCGAACCCTTCCGGTAGTTCCCCGAAATCCAGATCGATCGGAACGTAGCGCCACTCCGCGAACGCAGCCGACATCTCGCCGCGCCCCGCGCCCAACTCCACCACGGTGAAGCCTTGCGGTTCACCCATGGACCGCCAGAGTTGCCGCACGCGCGCCGCCATCAGCGCCCCGAAGACCGGCTGCACCTGCTCCGCCGTGAAGAAGTCGCCTGCCTTGCCGAACGGGTCGCGAGGACGCCGGTAGTAGCCGTGCTCGAGATGGTAGAGCGCCACCTCCATGAAGCGGCGGAACGGAATCGGCCCGTTGTGCCGGATCTCCGCCGCCAGCAGGTCGCCCGCGGGGGTCATGCGCGCTCGTCCCGGCTCTGCGGCGTATGGATGAACATCTCCACCAGGTAATCGTGCATGCAATCGTACAGGTAGCGCTGGAACGTCCAGGCGAACTGCGGATGCTCGATATCGCGCTCGTGCACCGGCGCGTAATAGGTGTGCAGGCCGAGGTTGCGATTCTTCAGCTCAATCACCAGTTCGATCGTTCCGTTACGCTCGCGCGCGGAGAAATCCAGCAGAGCGTGATCGTATCGCCGCGTTTCCGCCAGCACTTTTTCCAGAGGCGTCACGGACTTATGCTAGCGTGAAATCAAACCATGGCGTTACCGCACACCGTCCGGGTGAAGTTGAGCTCCGAAGCCGCCGAGTCCATCTCCCTGACCCCCGTAGTCGTGCAGGAAATGCCGGTCCGCGACCTGGTGGAGCACATGCTCGGCGTCACCGGGAAGGATGAGGCTCGCATCCGCGAACTGCTGCTCCGCGGCTCGCTGGTCAGCGGCGCCTCGCGATTCCGCTGGGCCGGTTGGGAGCAGGATCTCGAAAGCCTGCGCCCGTTGCTGGCCACCTTTCCCGATCCGGATCCCCAACGCCCGTTCGCTTCCGCCGCCTGTGTCAAGGTAATCCTCCGCGGCGGGCGCACCGCCATCGAGATTCCCCGCGAGGCGGTGGCTCAAAAGTCTCTCTTCCAGCGCCGGACCTTTTGGGATCAGCTCATGCTGGTAGTGGGCGAGGGCGCCATCGCGTATGCCGGCTATTCTTACCGCGAGCGCGCCGACCGCTACACCCGTCCCATTACTGTGGCCGAAACCGAGCGCATCCGCGCCGCCTCCGAGTCGGTGAAGTACAGCACGCTACGCGACCAGATCCGCACCGCGGCATTCCTGGCCGCCGAGTTGCACGCCTCACGCACGTAGCGATGGCCGGGCGCGTTACTCCTCCGGCAATTCCCCGGTGTCTTCCGCCCGATTTTCAAATTTCGTCTGTGCGTGCAGAAACACCATGTTCACCGTCCCCACCGGACCGTTGCGCTGCTTGGCCACAATGAACTCCGCGAGCCCGCGCAAGTCTTCGCGATCGCGATTGTAAACTTCCTCGCGAAAAATGAATCCCACCACGTCGGCGTCCTGCTCGATGGAACCGCTTTCACGAAGGTCGCTGAGCTGCGGCCGGTGGTCGCCCTGCCGCGTTTCCACCGCGCGGCTCAACTGCGAAAGCACCATCATCGGCACGTTCATTTCCTTGCCCAACAGCTTCATGCCGCGGGAGAGCGCGCTGACTTCCTGGTTGCGATTCTCGAAACGTCCTCGCCCGGTCATCAATTGCAGGTAGTCCACAATCACCAGGCCCAGCTTGTTGCCGGAGGTCTGGCGCTCCGCCCCCAGGCGCCGCAGCTTGGCGTGCATGTCCATCAGGTGGAGCCCCGGGGAATCGTCGATATACAACGGCGCTTCCGCCAGTTCGTGCAGTCCGTGATTCAGTTTGCGCCGCTCCTCCTGCGTCAGGTAGCCGGCGCGGAATCGCTGGCTGTCCACCCGCGCGGTGGCGCACAGCATACGGGTGAGCAGCGATTCCTTGGACATTTCCAGGCTGAAGATGGCGCACGTCTGCTTTAACTTCAGCGCTACGTGCTGCGCGATATTCAGCGCGAAAGCCGTCTTGCCCATCGAAGGCCGCGCCGCGACGATGAATAAATCGCCTCCGTGCAGGCCGCCCGTCATCTCGTCCAGCTTGGTGAAACCGGTGCTGATGCCTTTGATGCGCTTGCTCGGGTCGAGGAACGCGTTGATGCCGCCTTCGTAGTCCTGGAGAATCTGCTGCGGCGTCATCAGCCCGGTCTTCACCCGCGCCTCGCCCAGCTTGAGGAGCGTCTCCTCGGCGCCGGCCAGAATCTCGCC
>JARLGM010000151.1 GCA_031292755.1 Candidatus Sulfopaludibacter sp. | reverse complement strand
ATTTCCGGCCTTCGCAGGAAGCAAATGTGCGCAAAGTCAATCCGGGCGCGCCCCGCGGCTTTGAGGCTGCATTGAAGCCGGAGTTCAAATCGGGCTCAAATCTTAGGCGCGGTAGGTCTCGTGGAAATCCAGGCTAGGCTATGATTCAGTGGTGGAGTCCATCCTTTCTCATGTGCGAGAGCGGCAGGCCGGGATCATCGGCCTGATCCGCCGGTTTGTAGAATGCGAGTCGCCTAGTGACGATGCGGCGGCCATTGGCCGCTTTATGGACCTGGTAGCGGATACGGTGGCTCCGTTCGCCAAGGTAAAGCGCGTGGGCGCGCAACTGGTCTGCGAAATGGACCTGCCGGGCCGCCGGAAGCGCGGGCAGATTCTGGCCCTGGGCCACTCGGATACGGTGTGGCCGATGGGCACGCTGCGGGACATGCCGTTCCGCGAGGCGGAGGGCCGCTTGTGGGGACCGGGCGTGCTGGATATGAAAAGCGGCATCGCGTTTTTCGTGTACGCCGCGCAGGCGCTGCGGGACATGGCGATTCCGGTGGCGCGCAAAGTGGTGCTGCAACTCAATTCGGACGAAGAAACGGGCAGCGAGGCGTCGCGAGCGCTGACAGAAAAGAATGCGCGGCGTAGCGAGGCGGTGCTGGTGCTGGAGCCCGGGACGGGCCTGACCGGCAAACTGAAAACGGCGCGCAAGGGCGTGGGCGGGTTTACAGTGACGGTGCGCGGGAAGGCGGCTCATGCGGGAGTGGACTTTCCGGCGGGGGCAAGCGCGGTGCTGGAACTGGTGCGGCAGATCGAGCGGATTGCCAGTTTCACGAATCTGGATCGCGGGATTACGGTGAATCCGGGGGTGATTGCGGGCGGGACGCGGAGCAATGTAATTGCAGCGGAGGCGCGTGCGGAGGTGGATATCCGGGTGTTGCGGCTGAAGGACGCGGCGGGGTTGGAGAAGAAATTCCGGAGCCTGAAACCGTTCGATAAGCGCTGTTCGATTGAGGTCACGGGCGGGTTGAACCGGCCGCCGATGGAACGGAGCGCGGGCATTGTGCAGTTGTTCCGGCTGGCGCAGAAACTGGGGCGCGACCTGGGCGTGAAGGTGGAGGAATCGCTGACCGGCGGCGGTTCGGACGGCAATTTCACGGCGGCGCTGGGCGTCGCGACGCTGGACGGGCTGGGCGCGGTGGGCGAGGGCGCCCATGCGGCGAACGAAAGCATTCTGACGGACCGGATCGCGGACCGGACGGCGCTGCTGGCGAAGTTACTGGCGGCGGTGTAATTCAGGCGAGCGTGAGATTGGCCTGGGCGGTGAGATCGAGCTCTGCGAAGTCGCGGCGGTACAGCTTGGGGAAAGCGGCAGCGGCGATCATAGCGGCATTGTCGGTGGAAAGGCCGGGCGTGGGAAACAGCACGGGGTACGGCAAACGAGCGGCCTGGGCGGCGGCGCGGAGGCCGGAGTTGCAGGCGACACCGCCGGACACGATGAGCGTTTGCGCGTCGATTTCCTGGGCGCAGGCGGCGGCGCGGGTCAGCAATTCGTGAATGACCGCGTGCTGGAAGGAAGCCAATAGATCGAGCGTGCGAGGCGGCGAGGCGGCGAGCCACTGCTCGATGGCGGCTTCGGGAAATGCGCGCTGGAGTGCGCGGCGCGCGGCGATTTCGTCCGCCATACCGTGGGCTTCGACCCAGCGCAGGACGGCCGTTTTGAGGCCGCTGAAGCTGAAATCGAGGGCATTGCCTTTCATTTTGGCGAAGGTGAAGCGGACTGCGGAGGGATCGCCGTGGGGCGCCAGGCGGTCGATGACAGGGCCGCCGGGGTACGGGTAGCCGAGGAGTTTGGCCACCTTGTCGAAGGCTTCGCCGGCGGCATCGTCGCGGGTCTTGCCCAGAAGGCGATAGTGAAAGCCCTCGCGGACCTCGAAGAGGTGGGTGTGGCCGCCGCTGACCACCAGGGCGAGGGCGGGATACTGCACCGGGGTTCCGGCTCGTTTGGCCTCCAGGACGACGGCGTGAATGTGTCCTTCGATGTGATTGATCGCGATCAGGGGAATGGACCGCGCGAAGCTGAGGGATTTGGCGTAGGTGAGGCCCACGAGCAGCGAGCCGACGAGGCCAGGACCGACCGTCACCGCGATGGCGGACAGATCCTCGAGCCGGGTGGCGGACTGAGCGAGAGCTTCCCGAACCACTGGCACAATGGCGCGCAAATGTTCGCGCGAGGCCAGTTCCGGCACTACGCCTCCGTATTTGCCGTGCGTGGTCATCTGGCTGGCGACGATGGAGGAGAGCACGCGCTCGCCGTCTTCGACGACCGAAGCGGCAGTTTCGTCGCAGGAGGATTCGATGCCCAGGATGCGCACTGATTTCAGGGTAGCAACTTTGCAATTAGAGTAAGGATTCCAAGGATCTGCGAACGGGCCGGATGCCCAGGCGGGCGGTGTAGTTGAGGAGCCCGGAGGCTTTCCAGGCGCAACGCTGTGCGGCGCTGCGGGCTTCGATGAGGAGGTCGCGGGCGGGATGTCCGGGCTCGAGGCTGGAAATGGAATCGCAGACGCTGCTGAAGATGATGGTCAACTCTTCGTTGAAGTCGTGCGCGGCCGCGGAAACGACGGCGCTCGTTCGGTCGATCTTGTTTGATCTCTCCACGACTCGATGGTAGCTGGCGAATTGGGGGAGATCCGCGGGCGGGCTGGGGAAGTGGTTTGGAGTGAGTGAGATGGGGATTTGTGAAAGGTGTGACCGGGGTTTTCACCACGGAGCAGCGGAGGGCACGGTGAACACGCGGAGAAAAAACAAAAGTTTAGCGGGGGCGGCGGGGGACCAGCCAGTCGGATAGAGGCACTTCTGGGAAATCGAAATGGGCTAGGGCGTGGCCGGTGGAGATTTCGGGCGTGATGGCGACGCGCGCCTCCAGAAGGGCGGAGGCGGGCACGCGCCATTGCGATCCCGGCGCGGTGGTGAGGATGTTGGTCAGCGGGAAAAACGTCTGGCTGCGATGGAGCGGCGAGAGCCAGGTTTCGTGCGGTCCCGGGGCGTAGGTGAAGGCGGAGTTCAGACGCTCCGTCCAATTGCGGACCAGCAATAAGGTGCTGAGCGCGACGCTTGCGGGCGGAATTTCGCGGGGCGATTCGCACTCCACCTTCAGGGCGCCATCGCTGAAGTTCTGTTCGGTAGCCTGGGTTGTGCAACGGCCCAGGACAGGCACGGCGGCGGTGGCTTGCGCGGGCAGCATGACGGTTTGACCGGGGCGGTAGAAATCGAAGGCCGCCGTTCCTTCGATGTGGACCCGGGCATTCTTCACGCGTTCCCAGGCGGAGGACGAAAAGGTCAAAGACAGCCACTCGGTAGATCGGAATGGATACACCGAAAGGTCGATCTTCCGATAGGGACGATTGGGTGACGGGCGCGTGGATTGGATCCGAATGCCGCCGGGCGCGGTGATCTCGATCTCGATGAGCGGCATGCGATAACGATCGGTGCGCCCGCCGGGGTCGATGGAGATGGGGAGTAGAACGGTGGTCTGCCCGTCGCCGACGGAATGCAGCAGGCCTGGGTCCAAAGGGACGTTGCGCAGGGTGACTTGCGGCGTCTGCGAGGCGGCGCCCAGGGCATACTCGGCGCGGGCCGGGAGCCACGTGGCGACCAATGCCGCAGCCAGTCCCGCGGCGATGGCGATGGCGCGCGCGGGGATTATGCGGCGGCGCGCGTACTGTATCCAGATGACGACCAGCGCCGCGGATGCCAGCAGGATCCGCACCAGGGCGTGGTGCAATTCGTACCGCAGCGGGGTGAACTCGGGGAAGTTCTGAAATCCGCCGTTGAGGATGAGAATGGCGATGGCAATCGTGAAGGCGGCGATTACGAAGTGGGTGAAACTGCGGACCAGCGAGGCGATGGCGAGGGACGGCAGGGTGATCGCGGCAAAAAAGAGGAGCTGCTTCCAGAGCAGATCGGGCAGGTACGCGGCGGGCGAGAAACCGCGCGAGGCGAGGATGTACACGTCGGCGAGGAAGGACGGCAGGTGGATAGCGATCACCACGAACAGGAGCTTGGCGGCGAGCAGCGCAGGCCAGCGATGCGGGCGCGTGGTCCAGAAATTGCGGTCGCCCACGAGGGGTTCTTCGAGCGCGGCGAGGGCGGCGAGGCAGGCCCAAGCCATGGTGAGCAGCATGGTCATCCAGCCTTCCAGGGGCGAAGGCATCCAATCGCCGCGCCAGCGATCGGCGCGAGCCAGCGTGAAGAGCATGATCCAGGTGACCAGGGCGGCGGGCCACAGGCGGCGGGCGTCCTTCCGAAAATTGTGGAGCATCAGGCGCATGGGAGCCTCCGGGATTTAGCGAGCGCCAGAAAGATGGCGCGGAAACTCATCTCGCTCGCCTGCACGTGGCGGACGCCGGCGAACAGGTGCGCGATGAGGTCGCGCGATCGGGCTGGTTCGTAGAGGGTATCGGTGAAGCGCACGACGGGGCCGGCCTGCCCGGCGTTGAGCCAGGCGGCGGGGAGGCGCGGGGGCAGGGCGGAGGGCGCGTCCAGGGTGATTTCCACCTCGCGGAAGCGGGCGAAAAGGGCGCCCATCTCCTCGACGAATTCCAGGCGGCCTTCGTTCAGGTAGGCGACGTGGGTGGCGAAACTTTCGATCTCGGCGAGGTCGTGCGAGGCCAGCAGGATGGTGGCTTCGGGGGTGCAGTCCACCAGGCTTTCGATGAGCTGCTCGCGCACCAGCACGTCGAGGCCGCCAAAGGGCTCATCGAGGATGATGAGGCGGGGGCGGTAGGCCAGGGAGGCGGCCAGCGCGGCCTTCACCTTCATGCCGCGCGAGAGGTGGCGCAGGCGGCGGTCGAGCGGCAACTCGAACTGGCGGACCAGGTCTGCCGCCAGGGCGGAGTCCCACGCGGGGTAATAGGCGCGGCAGTAGTCCAGGAAATAGCCGACGCGCATCCACTCGGGGAGTTTCTGGTTTTCGGAAACATAGCCGATTTGCGCGAGTTGTGCGGCGCCGAGGCGGGTGGATTCCACACCGAGCACTTCGGCGCGGCCGGCAGTGGGGCGGACCAGGTTCATGAGGAGCTTGAGGGCGGTGCTTTTGCCTGCGCCGTTCGGTCCGGCGAGGGCGAACACGCTGCCCGGCGGAACGTCCAGGGTGAGGTTGTGCAGAGCTTCGGTGTGGCGATACCGTTTGGTGAGGTTTTCGGTGCGAATCATCGGCTATCCTCTCCCGCAAGGCGGCGCCAGCTTTCGCCGATTGCGTGTTGCAGGTCTGCGAGCGAAACGCCAATTTGCATGGCTTGTACGGCGAGCTGTTCCACGTCCCGCGCCAGCAGGCGCACGTTTCCGTTGCGGCGCACGGCCGGCCGGGCGACGACGGTGCCGATGCCCGGGAGCACTTCGATAAGGCCCTCGGCGGCCAGTTGGGAGACCACTTTCTGGGCGGTATTGGCGTGAATTTTCATGGCGCGTCCCAGGGCGCGGACGGAAGGAAAAGCGTCGCCGGGCCGGAGCTGGCCGCCGAGAATGGCTTTTTTGGCGGCAAAGACGACCTGCTCCGCGATGGGGACGCCGGGTTGCGGAATCAGCCGGAATGGGACCACAGGTGTAACATGTCACTTGTTACAGTGAAAGTCAAGCGGTTTAGAGGAACAGGCTGACCGGAGCGTGGAAAAACTCGGCCAACTTACGGCCGTGCGCTTTGCTGATGCCTCGCTTGCCGTGGAGGACGTCGGAGACTACGCTGCTGGCTCCGAAAACAGGAATCAGGTCGCGCTGGCGCAACCCGCGGACTTCCATCAGTTCGCGGAGTGTATCCAGCGGGTCTGCATGACCCAGCGGATACCGGGACTCCTCAAATTGCCGCACCAGCAGGGTGAGCAATTCCGCGAGGGCTTCTTCTTCGCGAGTCAAGGGACGTTCCAGGGTGTCGAGGGCTTCCAGTTGCGCGAGGATGCGCTCGTTTTCGGCCTCGGTTTTGATGACGCGGGGGCGGGTACGGGAAAGCAAACGGCCGTAAGCCGGCTCGGTTAGGGTAGCCATTTTTTCCATGCTCCTTTGTCGTATTCGGCATGCGTCAGAAACTCTTTGATGTAGACACGCCGATACGCGAACACCACGCGGGCGATGAGGCGATAACGGTTTCCTTTGATATTGAAGATCGCCAGTTTGCCAATCATATCCGTTGCGGGGAAGGTCCGCCGGACGTCTTCCAGGTTCTGCCACGTGGACGCGACCGCGATATCGAACCAATTCTGGATCGCAATCCGGGCATCGGGATATTTCGACACTTTCTCAAAGAGCTTGCGTTTGCTGATTACATTCACCGGGTCGCTTGCTAACAAAATGTTATCAAGATTGCAAGCAAAATGCTAGGAACCCTCTCAATTGCCAGAAGGCTTTTCGGCTTTTTCGATCACCAGGATTGCGACCGGACCGCGGGCGGCTTCGAGTTTGAGGCCGAGCTGTTCCTGAATGGCGGCGAAGATGGAGGGGCCGGTATCGGGGTTGTCGTCGATGGCGTAGCGCAGCTTGAAATCGAATTCGCCGGGGATGCCGGTGCGATCCAGTACAGGGCGGTCGAGTTGATTGTCGCCGAGGCCCTCGGCGATCTGCGCGAGGGTGGCTTTTTGGCCGGCGATGGTGTAGTCCACGCCGGGCAGTTCCCTGGGGGTGTTGCGATCGAGGCGGATGAAGAATTCGGCGGCAGTCGAGGGAGTGAGCTTGGGTCCGTTTTTGGCGACGGTCAGGGCGTAGATGTTCTGTTCGCGGGTCTCGCGGTGGACCTTCAGTTGGAAGCGGTCGGCCAAAAGGGTCTGGAGCATGGCCATCATCTGGGCGCGGCTGGGCTCGCCCACGGCTTTGGCTTCGATGTCGAATTCGTCGGTGTGCAGCCAGGAGGGTCCGCCGGTAAGCTGGTAGTGTTTGACGGCATAGGCCTGGCGGATGATGACGTCGAGGGGCAGATTGGCGATATGGAGGCGGCCACCGGGATAGGTCCGGAAGTCGCTGCCACCGCGAGTGGCCGGTTTGACGGAGGCGACGTCAAAGGCGGGCTTTTCCTGAGCAAACAGACCCACCGCGGCGAAAGCTGCAACGATGAGGGGCACTCGGTGCGTCATACAGTTATAGACGCCATCACAACGGTCCGTGTTGGGCGGCATAGTACAATAGATACCAACTGGAGCTGTTTACCCACATGAAAGTGCGATCCGCCGCATTCCTTCTCGGACTTGCGGTTGCTATCTTACCCGCGTTCGCGGGCGATCCAACCCTTCCCCGCCCGAAAGCCGGCAAGGTGGAGATTTTACCACTCAGCGAAGTCAAACCCGGCATGAAAGCCACGGCCTGGACCGTGTTTCAAGGGACCGAACCGGAGCCGGTGCCGATCGAGATCATGGGCCTCATGAAGAACGCCTGGGGGCCGAAACAGGACATCATCCTGGCCAAAATGGGCGGCAAAGCGATCCGCACCAACGTGGCGGGCGGGATGAGCGGCAGCCCGGTCTACTACAACGGCAAACTGATGGGCGCGGTGGCGCTGCGTCTGAGCACCTTTTCGCCGGATGCGATCTGCGGGATCACGCCTATCGAGCTGATGCTGGAGATCAACGACTTCGACCGCAGCAAGCCGGAGAACTCGCGCACCCCCGAGAAGGTGGTGGCGCGGAACCAGGGACAGGTGGCGGT
Organism: Candidatus Sulfopaludibacter sp.; assembly: GCA_031292755.1. GTDB lineage: Bacteria > Acidobacteriota > Terriglobia > Bryobacterales > Bryobacteraceae > Sulfopaludibacter. Next base: position 11,337 of record JARLGM010000151.1, on the reverse strand, counting down.
GCCCAGCGAGATGGTGGGCCAGGCGGTGGGCGCTGGAATGCCGATGATGGTGCCGATCGATACGCCGCTGACCTTTTCGGGATTCGGCGAGAGCACGCTCCAGGAGTTCGGCCCGATGTTCCGGCAGATGGGCATCGCGGTGGCACAGGGTGGCGCCGGCACCACAACGCATTCCAGCAAGCCTGTGGCGGGCTGGGAGCATTCGCTGAATCCGGGGGAAAGCGTGGCGGGCGTGCTGGTGGATGGCGATATGAGCGTCACCGGGCTGGGTACGGTGACATACAACGACGGCAAGAAGGTGCTGGCGTTCGGGCATCCGTTCTTCAACCTGGGGCCGGTGAGCATGCCGATGACCAAGGGGGAAGTGCTCATGACTTTGGCCTCCAGCTATCAGCCGAATAAGATGGCTAACGCCACGGACGTGGTGGGCGCGTTGCACCAGGACCGCCACAGCGGCATCGAAGGCGTGCTGGGCGCGGAATCGGAGATGATTCCGGTCTCGGTGAAGGTACGGTCGCTGGACGATAAAGAGGCCGTTGTGCGCGAGAAATCGCTGCACTTCAACGTGTTCGTACAGCAGAAGTGGACGCCTTACCTGATGATGCTGACGCTGTACAACTCGGTTTCGGAATTGAACGATTTCCGCGATGAGGCCACGTACCGGCTGAAGGGCACCGTACAGATGGGCAGCAACCAAAACCTTTCGCTATCCAACATGCAAGCCAACGGCGAACTGCCCATGCCGGCTCCCATGGCCCTGGCCGGGTGGTTCGGCGACAAGTTCAACCGGCTGTACCTGAACAACGTGGCTACACCGGACGTGAAGAGCGTCAACGTGACGGTGGATCTGCTGCCGGACCGGCGGGTGACCACGGTAGAGAGCGCCTGGGTGGCGGACAGCGACGTGCGGCCGGGAGAAGAAGTGCCGGTGAAGGTGTTTCTGCGGCCCTATCGCGGCGACATGATCGAGCGCGACTTCAAAGTGAAAATTCCCGACGGGCTTTCCCGGGGGGACCACAGGATTGTGCTGAGCGATGCCGATACGGCCAACCGGATGATCAACATTGCCGGGTCGGCGAACCGCTTCATCGATGTGGCGAACACGGTGTCGCTGATCAATCAGGAGCGCACCAACACCAAGCTGTACGTATCGCTGGTGAAGACGAGCCCCACCGCGTATTACGACGATAAGACCATGCCGAGCCTGCCCTCCAGCGTGCTGAACGTGATGCAGTCCGGCCTGGCGGCGAACCGTTCGCTGATCACTTCGCCGGAGACGGCGTCGGAACAGATGGCCCTGCCGTTCGATTCGGTGGTGACCGGAAGCTACTCGCTGCGCATCCATGTGAAATAAGCGGAGGGTTGGGGTAGGGGAGTGGTTTGGCCCTTCGGGCCCTCTATTTTCAGGAGAATCATGAAGACGGTTGGTTTGACGCTGGCGGCGGTGTGCGTATTGTTTGCCGGGCAGACAAAGACCTGGTCGCAGGGCGAATTTGCGGATTTCGAGAAGGGCATTCTGAAGAACGTCTCGTTGCGAAGCGACGGACTGGTGATGCTGGCGCCGCATTCGCGGGAACTGTTCGATACGTCATCGGCCTATTTGTGGGCGCTGGCGCGGGATTCCAAAGGCAATCTGTACGCGGGCGGCGGCACGGGAGCCAAGTTGTTTCGCATTCCTCCCGACGGCAAGGGCAAGGTACTGGCGGATCTGGTGGGGTTGGAGATTCACGCCATTGCGGTGGATTCCAAAGACCGGGTGTACGCGGCCACATCGCCGGACGGCAAAATTTATCGCGTGACCGGCAGCGGGAAGCCCGAGGTATTCTACGATCCCAAAGCCAAGTACATCTGGGCGATGCTGTTCGATTCCAAAGACGACCTTTTCGTGGCTACCGGCGATCAGGGCGAGATTCATCGCGTGACGCCCGATGGCAAAGGCAAAGTCTTCTTCAAGTGCGACGAGACGCATGTGCGCAGTATGACCCTGGACGCGAGCGGCAACCTGATTGTGGGCACGGATCCGGGCGGGTTGGTGCTGCGCGTTTCTCCGGCCGGCGAAGGGTTTGTCGTGTACCAGATGCCGAAGCGGGAAGTGACGGCAGTGGCCGTGGCGCGCGACGGGTCGATTTACGCGGCGGCGGTGGGGAACCGGCAGACCGGCGGTCCCGCGCCGCCGGGTCTGCCCGCATTGCAACCCAGCGGGCAGGTCACGGTTTCCGCACCGGGAACTCCGTCGCCACCGCAGGCGCGTCCCTCCGCGCCGCCTCCTACGTCATTCGGTTCAGCGGGGGGAGTGGCGGGGGGCAGTGAAGTATACCGGATCGAAGCCAGCGGCAATCCGCTGCGCGTCTGGAGTCATGCGCAGGACGTGGTGTACGCCATCGCATTCGATAGCGCCGGCCGGGTGATTTTGGGCGCTGGAAATAAGGGCAATGTGTACCGCGTAGAATCGCCTTCCATGTATACCTGGCTGCTGCATATGCCGCCCTCGCAGATCACCGCGTTTCAGCAGGGCGCGGGCGGGCGCCTCTACGTGGCGACGGGCAATGTGGGCAAGGTGTACGAGATCGGGCCGGGACTGGAACGTGAGGGCAGCGTGGAGAGCGAGGTGTTCGATTCCACCATGTTCTCTTTGTGGGGCCGGGTGAGTTTCGAGGCCAAGCTGAACGGCGGGCAGGTAGCCGTGACGACGCGCAGCGGGAACCTGGACGAACCGCAGAAGAACTGGAGTGCCTGGTCGGCGCCGGTGACCACGCCGAAGGGCGGGCGCGTGAGTTCACCCGCGGCGCGCTTCGTGCAGTGGAAGGCGACGTTGACGAGCGATGGCGGCGCGCATTCCCCGGAGCTGGAATCGGTGGACGTGGCATATCTGCCGAAGAACGTGGAGCCGCGCATCGACGAGGTCGAAATCACGCCGCCCAATTACAAGTTTCCTCCGCCCACGGCGCCGCTGGTGCCGCTGGCGCAGCCTTCGCAATCGCTGACGCTGCCGCCGCTGGGCAAGAAAACGACATCTTCATTTTCGTTGGATCTTTCCGGCGCGACACCGGCGATGCAGTTCGCCAAAGGGATGCTGGGCGCGCGCTGGCTGGCGTCCGATCCGAATGGCGATTCGCTGGTGTACACCGTGGAGATCCGCGGCGTCAACGAGACGGAGTGGAAGCCGCTGAAGGACAAGCTCACCGACAAGTATTTCTCGTGGGATTCGACGACGTTTCCGGACGGCGAATACCGGCTGCGGATCACGGTGTCGGATTCGCCCAGCAATCCTCCGGGTGAAGCGCTGGCCGCGCGCCTGGAAAGCGATCCGTTCCTGATCGATAACACGCCGCCGCGGATTACGAACCTGGCGGCCACGCGGAATGGCGGGAAACTGCAGGCACGATGGCACGCGGCGGATGCGTTGAACAACGTGGTGAGGGCCGAGTACTCGCTGGACGGCGGGGAGTGGACGGTGGTTTCGCCGGTGGGCAAGCTTTCCGATTCTCCGGAACTGGATTATGAACTGGCCGTGGATGCGGGGCCAGGCGAGCATACTTTGGCGGTACGCGTGCGGGATGATTATGACAACACGGCCACCGAAAAGGCCGTGGTGAGGTAAGACAAGGGAGCAAGGCGCGTGATTCTGGAACCCCGGGAAGAACAGGGTAAATTCGACTTGATGCAGGGCCTGGCCGGGATCCTGGTGGGGCTGTTTGGAGTCTCGGTGGTGCTGTTCGCCGCGTTCGCGGTGGGGCGCGCGGTAGCTCCTCCGGTGCGCAAGCCGGTGTTATGGAACACGGCGGCGGCCGGGGTGAAGCCGGATTCGGTTTACGCCGGATCGCCGGCAGCGGTGACGGCGCAGGGAACGGCCGATTCGCGCAAGGGCGATGACATCATTTACTTTGCGCCCACTACGGCGGATCTGCCGGAGTTGGTGTCGGCGGTCCAACCGGCGCTCCCGAAGGGCGCAGGGGGGCAGGGGTGCGACGGCATCGTGAAAATGCGGATCACCATCGATGCCCAGGGCATGCCGAAGAATCCGGCCGCACGGGAACCTTCGCCCTGCGGGCTGGAGTACGCGGCGCTGAAAGCCGTGATGGACTGGCGATTCCGGCCGGCGCATATGGACGGCAAAGCGCTTCCGGTCCGGGCCTGGGTACAAGTGCACTTCCGGTAGCGCGATTTCGCGATGCTGTAAAGCAGCCACTGCTGGACCCTCATGCAGACTCGCGGTACCGGGTGGCGCATGCGACAGCTTCACTTGGATGTCAAGTGGAAGTTTATTCGAAGCCAAGACGCCAACCCAGCCGCTCGGGATCGAACCAGGAAATCTGCTCAGCGAACCAGTTTGTTTTGGACACGGTGCGATATTTGGAGGCGCGCGCCGCGGACAACACCAACGCGCAGGGGCCTTCGCCGAACTTTTCAATGCGCGCCGACAGCCAGGAATCGGCGGTCAGGGGCTGGGCCAGGATCACCGGCGAGTCGCCGAGAAAAGCCAGTTGCGCGCCGAACTCTTTGTCCACCTGGCGGAGAGGTTCCGGCAGACCGTACGCCTGGCGGTATCGTTTCACGCCGGATTCCAGGTCTTTGACCGCGATGACGATCCGCGAAATGCCTTTGAAATCGCGCGTGACCGGCCGGCCTTGCGGAAAGGCGCGCTGCTCACGGGGTGTAAAGTCCTGGATCAGGAACGGGAAGAAGGTGCCGCGCAGTTCCGAGCCGACGTCGGAAGTCTGCCAAGCCAGTTTCACACCATCGGGCCTCTGGCGTCCGCTGCGAACGGGCGCGGCGACGGGAATGCCGGCTGACTTGAGCCGCTGCACCTCGGCGGCAATATCCTTTTGGCGGACGGCCCAGGCGCAGGGGCCGGCGTCCTGGCGCAGGAATTTCGCCCAAACGTGCTGGTCGACGGCGTGCGGATCGGCGTTCGACTGGAGCGCCATCAGTTCCAGGTAGGCGCCATCGGGAAAACTGACCAACGCCATCTCGGTGGCGCCGTTGACGTGAGCGCCGCCGTAGACGCTCCGGATCCCCACCGCGGCCAGGTTGGCCTGCAAGGTCTTGATACTGGAGCCGGCGACGGTCACATGATCGATCTGCAAATCGGCGCCTGTCAGCGCGGCGGGAAAGAGAGCAAGGGCAAGCAGGCGTCGGATCATATCCAAATTGTACCGGGTCAAAAAGGGGGTCAAAAAGGGGACGGACGCAAGGCCAACCCTCATTAGACCGGCGTTCGCAGATTGGCGGCCAGCGCCTAACCCTGGCCCCCCTTTGGCGGCATGGAAGTCGAACTCGTCCAGGAGATCGCCGACGACCGCTGGCGTCTGAGGCTCGCCGCGGCACTGGACAACAATGTCTATTCCTTCGGCCTCACCCAGCCCGATACCATCACCGCCCACCACCCGGAAATCGACGCCGCCTTCGCCAAAACCCGCATCTGGCTCAACTAGCCGCAAGCAAAGGCGGAGCCTCCGACATCCAGCGCGACCTCCCGCGCCTCACCCACTACCCCAAATTTGATTTTTCGAATCCCGAAATCGCCCGTCTCGCCGAGGCCCCAGGCTCCCGGCCCCTGGCCCCCGCGCGCGAAGCGCGCCCGCATGTGTTGTACTCACAGAAGGAGACTGCATGTCCGTCCCTCGTCGAACCTTCCTCCTGGCCGGCGGAGCCCTCGTTGCCGGCGCCGCGCCCCCCGCGGACCAGATCGTCCTCGGCGTCATCGGCAGCGGCAGCCGCGGCACCTTCGTCATGGGCGTATTTCAGAAGGACCCCGCCGTCCGCGTGGGCGCCATCTGCGATGTCTACGAGCCCAACCTGGAAAATGCCGTAGCCGCCGCCTCCAAAGCCGGCGCCAAACCGAAGATCTATCGCAATTACCACGAACTCCTGGCCGACCGCGACGTCCAGGCCGTCCTCATCGCCACCCCCGAACACTGGCACTACCAGATGATCCTCGACGCCCTCGCCGCCGGTAAGGACGTCTACGTCGAAAAGCCGCTCTGCCAGACTCCCGAACAGGGCGTGCAACTGATCGACGCCGAGGCCCGCACCAAAAGCATCGTTCAGGTCGGCATGCAGCGCCGCAGCTACGACCTCTATCAGGCGGGCCGCGAAATCGTGGCCGGGGGCAAACTCGGCGCCGTCCGCATGGTGCGCTCCTGGTGGCTCAACAATTATCTGGGAGGCGCCCCCGCCACCAAGCTCGATGGCCCGCTCGATTGGGAACAGTGGCAGGGCCCCGCCGCGCATCATCCCTTCGATGCCAACCGCTTCCGCCAGTGGCGCTTCTATTCCGATTACGCCGGCGGCATTCTGGCCGACCAGGGCGCGCACGTCTTCGACGGCATCCACATGCTCATGGGCGCCGGCTACCCTCTCGCCGTCAACGCGTCCGCCGGCAAGCCCCACAAAGCCGGCGTCGATCAGCCCGAATCCGTGGTCGCCATCGCCGAATATCCCGAAGATTTCCTCGGCGTCTTCACCATCAATTACGCCGCCATGCAGTACAAGCTGCGCAATGACCAGTTGAACCAGCTCGATGGCGATCGCGCCCGCATGGATATTGGCCGCGAAGAGCTGAAGCTGTACCTCAAAGGCGCCGAAGAGGAACCCGCCCTCGCCAATAGATCCGAAAAGGGCTTCGGCTGGGCCACGGACCTGCACGTGCAAAACTTCCTGGAGTGCGTCCGCACCCGCAAGCCGCCCACCGCACCGGTGAAGCTGGCCTTTCAGGCGGCCCTCGTCGTCCAGATGGCTAATCTCTCTTTGAAGAACGGGCGCCGCATGAAGTGGGACGCGGCCGCCCGCAAGGTGGTCTAAGTGCATAACTCGCGAAGATATTTCCTGATGCAGATGAGCGCGGCGCCGCTCGTCGCCTGGGCCCAGTCCGGAAGCCCCGAACTGCTGGGACGCACGTGGACGGCGAAGTGGATCGCCGTGCCCTCCACGCCGCCCAACGATTATGGCGTCTACCACTTCCGCCGCACCATCAACCTGGCCGCCAGGCCGGAGCGCTTCGTGGTCCACGCCAGCGGCGACAACCGCTATCGGCTTTTCGTCAACGGCACGCGCGTGGCCTTCGGACCGGCGCGCGGCGATCTGTTCCACTGGCGCTATGAAACCGTCGACGTGGCCGCGCATCTCAAAGCCGGCCCCAACGTCTTCGCCGCCGTCGTCTGGAACTTTGCCGAGGATGCTCCCGAGGCGCAGATCACGCTCCAGACCGGCTTCCTGTTGCAAGGCGACACGGCCGCCGAGCGCGCCGTCGATACCGGCGCGAATTGGAAATGTCTGCGCAACGCAGCCTACTCACCCATCGCGTTCACCAGCGGCCAGATGCACGGCTACTATGTCGCCGGCCCCGGAGATCGCGTGGCCGCGGCGCAATATCCGTGGGGCTGGGAAACCGAAAGCTTCGACGATTCGAACTGGCACTCCGCCGCTGTGGTCAGCATCGCCGCCGGACGTGAAGCCAGCGATCCGCACACTCGCTGGATGCTCGTGCCGCGCTCCATCCCCGCCGAAGAGCAGCGCGCCGAACAGCCTCCGCGCATCCGCCGCGTCACCGGCATCCCCCAGCCAGCCCACGTTCAGGCCGTCACCGTCCCGGCGAACACCCGTGCCACGCTGCTGCTCGATCAGACTTATCTCACCACCGGCTATCCCGAACTCACCGTCTCCGGCGGCAGCGGCGCCGTCGTCCGCTTGCGCTACGCCGAGGCGCTGTTTCCCAAAACCAATCGCGACGACATCGAAGGCAAGCAGTTCCTCGGTAACTACGACGAGTTCCTCGCCGATGGCGGCAACTCCCGCCGTTTCCAGCCGCTCTGGTGGCGCACCTGGCGCTACCTGGAACTCGACATTCAAACCAAAGTCGCCCCCCTGACCATCGACCGCCTGGCCGCCACCTTCGCGGCCTTCCCCTTCGAACGCCGCGCCACCTTCGATGCCGGCGACCCGGAGATTTCCAAGATCCTCGACGTAGGCTGGCGCACCGCCCGCCTTTGCGCCCACGAAACCTACATGGACTGCCCTTACTATGAGCAACTCCAGTACGTCGGCGATACACGCGTGCAATGCCTGGTATCGCTCTTCTCCACCGGCGACGGACGACTCATGCGCAACGCCATCGAGCAGATCGACGATTCCCGGCAGAGCGACGGCTGCACCATGAGCCGCTACCCCACGCGCCTCGAACAGTACATCCCCGGCTTCTCGCTGTGGTGGATCGGCATGGTGCACGACTACTGGTGGTATGTGGACGATGCCGCGTTCGTCCGCCGCATGTTACCCGGCGTCCGCGCCGTCCTCAGCTTCTTCGAAAGCTATCAGAATGCCAACGGCTCCCTGCGCCCGCTGCCCTGGTGGCGCTACCTGGACTGGGTCCCGCAATGGCGCGGCGGCGATCCTCCACAGGAGCCCGGCGGATCTTCGGCGCCCTTCGATATCATGCTGCTCATGGCCTGGCGCTGGGCCGCGGAACTGGAGACCGCGCTCGGTGTTCGCGCCATGGCAGGTGTCTATACCGCGCGCGAGCAACAGCTCCGCCAGACCGTTCAGGGCCTCTACTGGGATCCCGGCAAAAAGCTCTACGCCGATACGCCCGCCAAAGTGCAATTCTCGCAGCACACCAACGCGCTCGCCGTCCTGGCCGGCGTCATCGAAGGCGAACCCGCCCGCGACCTGGTGCTGCGCATCCTCAACGCGCCCGAACTGGCCCAGACCGGACTCTTCTTCCGCTTCTACCTGCATCAGGCGCTGGCCAAGGCCGGCGAGGGCGATCGCTACCTGGATCAACTCGGCGACTGGCGCGCCATGCTCGCCCGCGGTCTCACCACCTTTGCCGAAATCGTCGACCGGCCCGGCGAAACGTCGCGATCCGACTGTCACGCCTGGAGCGCCAGCCCGAATATCGAGATATTTCGTACAGTGCTGGGTGTCGATTCCTCGGCGCCCGCATTCCGGACCGTGTCCATCCGTCCGCACTTGGGCAAGCTTCAGTCGGCCAAAGGCGCGGTGCCGCATCCTAAGGGAATGATCGGCGTCACGTTACACGGCAGCGCCGCCGAAGTCACGCTACCCGCCGGTGTGACCGGTGAGTTTGTCTGGCGGGGAGACCGCCGCGAGCTCAAACCGGGCCTCAACCGTTTTTCGGACCTCGGCGTGCACGGAAATCTGCGATGAGATGGCTCCTCCTGTTCGCTGCGGTCTTGCAGGCACATGCCCAGGGCGTCTGCGATCCCAAGAAGTTTCAGGGAGCCTACGGCGTGCAACTCTCCGGCAACACCACGATTTCGGGCAGCCCTATACCGGTTGCCGCCATCGGCCGTCAAGAGTTCGACGGTTTGGGCGCGGTGAGCGGCTATATGTCCGTGAACTTCACCGGCTACCTGCTGGGCAATCCGGTGACCGGAAAGTACGATGCGCACTCCGATTGCAGCCTCAACTGGAGTCTACAAGACGATTCGGGGGCCTACCAGCACTTCAGCGGAATCATGACCGGCGATTTCATGCGCGTGCAATTTCGTCAAACCGATAAAGGCGGCGCCGATCACGGCATCATGGTCAAGACACCAAAAGTGTGCAGCACGGGCACGCTGCGCAAGCGCTACACCTTTACCATCTCCGGCAGCACCACCCCCATGCTTCCTGGAGAGACGGCGCACACCGTTTCGTCCACCGGAGCCATCGACGTCACCGGCACCGGCAATTTAACCCTGACACCCGATGGTCCTCATTCCGCCACCGCCGGGACCGTGGAAGTGGACTCCGACTGCATCGTCAACATGCAGTTGGCACTCTCCGTCGGAGACTCGGACGCCACGGTTCCCATGAAACTCCGCGGCGTTCTGATGGATGACGGCAAAGAGATCCGGGCCATTCAGACCGACCCCGGCACCACCGTGATCGCCAAATTCGCCTCCGGCCAGTAACCGTGCTATAAACTTGCGATGACGATTTTCAAACCGGCTTGCCTCAGTCTGCTGCTTTCCGCCGCGGCCCTGGCGCAGCCGTTAATTCCCCAACCCCTCACGGAAGTCGAGCGCGCCTCGCTCGCCTACACCGTGGCGCACTATACCAAGTACGAATTCCGCATCCCCATGCGTGACGGCGTACGGCTGTTCGCGGCAGTCTACATTCCCAAAGACGCGTCCCAGCCGTATCCCATCGTCATGCAGCGCACGCCTTACAACGTGGGGCCATACGGTATCGATAATTACAAAACGCAGGTGGGCCCGTCGATGGCGGCAGAGAAGGAAGGGTTCATCTTCGCTTACGAAGACGTCCGCGGCCGCTACATGTCCGAAGGCGTGTTCGTGGACGTGCGCCCGCACAAGACGCACTACGACGGTCCGAAGGATACCGATGACAGCACTGACACGTACGACACCATCGAGTGGCTGGTGAAGCACGTCCCTGGCAACAACGGCAAAGTAGGGATGTGGGGGATTTCGTATCCGGGCTTCTTCGCGGCGCACGGCCTGATGAACGCGCACCCGGCGCTGAAGGCCGTGTCTCCCCAGGCGCCCATGGGCGACGTGGGCGACGGCGATGACGGCTACCACAACGGCGCGTTTCACCTGGCGGCGAATTTCCGCTTTTACTCCAGCTTCCTGCCGCGCAAGGCGGAGCCCGAGCGCCCCGTGCCCGCCGTGCGCTTCGACCCGGGCACCATGGACGCTTACGATTTCTTCCTGCGCATGGGCCCCGTTTCCAATGCCAACGAAAAATATCTCAAACACACCAGCGCCTATTGGGACGACACCATCAAGCACACGTCCTACGACGAATACTGGCAGACGCGCGCGCAGGCTCCCCACATGAAGAACATCACTCCCGCGGTGATGTGGGTGGGCGGCTGGTTCGACGCCGAAGACCTTGCCGGGCCCTTGAAGCTTTTCAACTCGCTGGAGAAGAATGGCGCCGTCGCGCCGGACACGCTGGTAATGGGCCCGTGGCGGCATGGCGGATGGGCCCGCGACCGCGGAGACACACTCGGCAATTTGAACTTCAAGACCAACACCGCGGAGTTCTTTCAGGAGCACATCGAACTGCCGTTCTTCGTTCAGAATCTGAAGGGTAAGGGCAACGGGCTGAAGGCCACCGCGGACAGCGCCGTTCCCAAGGCGTACCTGTTCGAGACGGGACGCAACGAGTGGCACCGCTTCGACGCGTGGCCGCCCAAAAACGCCGCCGCCCGCACCCTGTATTTCGATGCCGAAGGCAAGCTCTCCTGGAGCGTCCCCGCCGCCACGGGCTTCGACGAGTATCCCAGCGATCCCAACAAGCCGGTGCCCTCCACCGGCGAACTCGCCCCCGGCATGGGCATGCCCGTGGACTATATGACCTTCG